>DVGU01000029.1 GCA_018712565.1 Candidatus Faecimonas gallistercoris | reverse complement strand
TATTGACTATCTCCCATAACATCGCCCTCACTTCGTATTTATAATACTACGTTCGGCCTTACGTTGCAAGCAACGGGGAATTAAACCCTAGACTAATGACCATGCACCGTATGGTCATTAGTTATTAAACTATTAAATAGTTTTATTTTTATCAAACCTTTTAAATACTTTGTCTTTTATATTTTTTCTAAAGTTAATTATATATTTTTCATCCTTAAAAACTCTTTTTGCTCTATTTGCATAATCAATAAATTTCCTTGCCTCTTTATTATTACCATTCAATATTTTTAATATCTGATGTTTATCTATTTTAGTATGTTTTTTCTTTCCTTTAAATAGTCTATCTTGTTCTCTTTTTTTCATGCTATCTATTTTTCTATACAATTTATAGAAAAACTTTGTTAAGGTTTTATCTCTAAACTTAACGTTTTTTCCATCGAATGAAAAACCAAGATAATTAATTGTTGTCCCTCCATTTTTCATTCCTTTTACCTCTTGATGTAATGATTTTATCTTTTTATTCTCATAAATATAGCCACTTGTTTTATCTAAGTTCATTTTTAATGTTTCATATTTATCTTTTATTTTTGAAACTTTCTGCCAAATATCTTTTATTGAATTTGATTGGGTGACTGGAATAATTATTATCAAATCATCAGAATATCTTAGATATAATCCATTTTTAGATTTTGCATATTCATTTATACTTTTATCGAAATCTATCATATATACATTTGCAAAAATACCACTTAACGGGGAACCTTGTGGTATTCCGAAAATCTCTTTATTAACTTTTATTTCTTCTTTTAAATCCTTTTTTGCAATGTTCCATGATACTTGCTCAAATAAACTATTATTATTTTTAATCATCTCTTTGGTTACACCTTTAGTATTTAGATATTTCAATACTGCATCTTTTTCTATATATGTATACCTCGTCATACTCCGAAATACTTTATAGAAATCTTGTTCTAGTTTGCTTGTATTTAATATTTCACATAATTTACTTTTTAACTTTTTATGATCGATAGTGTCAAAAAAATCTGTAAAATCACTTACTAAAATATAACAGCTTTGACTCTTTTTAATAAAATCAAAAGCTTCTTTGGCAAATTCAATATTTGTCCTTCCCCTCAAACAGGTTCTATATGCTATAACGTTCTCATTTAAATTATTTTGGTTACAATAATCATTGTATGCATTATTAATTTTATATGAGTACCATTGATAAATACACCTATCTATATGAGAAGCATACTTTATTGGTCTACTTTTTATCTTTCTTTGAAACGCTGATTGCTGATTTTCATCTTTTATTTTTATAAACTTTTTAAACTTGCTTGTATAACTTAAAAATGGATAAAAGCCGTGATGTATAATATAATTTTTATTTTTTATTTTTCGTTCCACTATTTTTAAATCTGCTGGTTTTATTATTTTGTCTATATGTTTATAATATCTCGGTTTTAATATTTTCTTCACTTTTCCCTCCAAACTGAAGAAACACATCCTGGCTGCAGCCACCATTATGGATGTGTTCAACGAAAACCTTTCAATCTAATTCTTCACAAATATAAAATTTACTTGGTCCTTTTCAATGCTGCCCCTCTTACATTAAATATTGTATAATAATAGTGATGAAAGTATTGAAGAGTTTAGTTCAATTCTTCACACAATTATCAACAATAATGTCAAAGCGAGGTGGTTCAAACTAATGAACTTTAACTTTAACATAATAATTATCAACTTAGGGTTGACAATTAACATTTAACACCCACGAGTACAAATTTTACCGTGGCAATATTTATTATACTCATCGTAAATAAATAGTCAAGCATTCCCACTTCATATTCGTCACTTTTCCTTCCAAGATGATTTTCTATGTACTTTTTGATGTCCCTAAATTTTTGAATTTCTAAGATTTTTATGTACATTTTCATGATGCCATGTTCAGCAGGATAACTGTGTCTGACAAACAACATCGCCAGTGGCGAGTTTGACCGTATTATAAAGGTTTTAGAAGATTACTATTGTCAGACAATATCTAAATTGACTGACTTTTGTCTAACAGGATTTCTATCAAAAATGCCTAAAATTGCCTATTTGTCAGTCAGAAGTCTGACAAAATTGGCTATTTTTTTAATATTTTTGGGGCAATTTGTACATTTTTTTGGAAATTTTAAAAATATTTTTAAAGAAAAAGTGTACATTTATTTCATTATTATTTCGAAATTCATGTACACGTTTTTTTATTTATGATACTGCTATTACACCATAACCTAGGTTAGGTTTAAATCCTTTTTCATCTTTGATTGGAATTAATTTTATAATTTCTTGATTTTTCTTTGGACTATATTCTAAATAGAAAGTTCCATCTTCTTCTCTTATTACGTCTATTTTAAAGTACTCTACTTGATAATAGTTCTGTAGTTTGTGAATGTAGTCTTGGATTTCTTTTTCTGTTTTTGGAGAAGATAAACTTACTATTTGAGTAGTATCTTCGTAAGATACTGTTACTTTTTTATCAACAATACCTTCTGTAAATAAGGTACTATATTCTTCTAGGAAAGACTTCCTAAAGTTTACTTTTTCAATTACTACTTTTCTATTTTCATCATAGCCTAAATCTATGGTTTCAATATATTTCATACATAGTTCTTGTTGTTTTTGTTTAGCTAAATTATTCCATATAGATGATTTATCTAGTAGTTTATCATTTAATTTTACTTGTTTTATTTTATCAATATCTTTATAAATAGATGGACTATCTAGATTAATATCATCAATTGTTAGAACATTATTTTTTAGATTGTTTTCTAATTCTTGTAGTCTGTTATCAATGTTATTAATTTCTTCTGTAAATTCTTCTAGAGTGATTGCACTTGTTTTATAAGCATCTTTTAATCTATTTCTTTGTCTTTTTAAAGATTCTATTTCTGTTATTGTTTGTTCTTTATGATTTGCTCCAAAGATAACTGGAGCATAGATTCCATGAACTAGAAAATCATATTCTACTAATTCATAGATGATTTCTTTTAGTTGTTTGATAATCTCTCTTTCATTTACATAAGTATGGCACTTATGACACCTATAATAAACATAATCATATTTTTTGTTTCCTCCCGGACTTCTTCCTGCCATTAGAGTATGACATTTAGGACAATATAGTTTTTGTAAGAATAGGTAGTAGATTGTTCTTGTATAGTTTCTAGAGTTTTTACCTTTTTGATTTTGACAATCAAACCATGTCTCTCTACTAATAATCCCTTCTACGACATTTTCATAAATATGTTCATCTTTTTTACCTTTATGATAAACAAAATCACCACAGTATATTCTATTATTAATGATGTTTTCTACATGGGAGTATAGCCATTTCTTATTTAAGGCATTTCGTTTATTTAAATCATTCATAATCTTTTGCAATGACCAACCTGATAAGTACTTATTGAAGATATCTATTACTACATCTTTGGTTTCTTCATCTGTCACTAGTTTCTTATTTACTCTTTTATATCCTGTTAAATTTTTCATAGGGATATGTCCTTCTTTAATTGCTCCTACTAATCCCATTTTGGTTCTCTCACTTGTTCTTTCAATTTCATTTTGACTAACACTCATTAGTAATCTTGATATCATTTTCCCATTAGCAGTTGTAGTATTTACTTCATCATTTGCACAGTCAATATATGCCTCATTTTCTTCCAAAAATTTCATAATAAATTCCCAGTCATAAATACTTCTTGTTACTCTATCTAGTTTTAAAGCAACGATGGTATTTACTTTCTTACTTTTGATATCTTCTAATAATTCATTAAAAGCAGGTCTATCTTTCATATTTTTAGCACTAATTCCTGCATCTTCATAAAACTTATAAATTTGATAACCTTTAAATTTACACATGGCTTCGAGTCTTTCTTTTTGTTCACTTAAACTAAATCCTTCCCGAGCTTGATCCTCGGTACTAACTCTTAAATATACCCCAGCAATCTTATTATCTATAATCATTCCTCCTTTTTCTTGCTTTGGTAAAAAATTTCTATAATACCATTATCTACAGCTCAAATGTCTATTTCAAGAACAAAATCGTCCTTTTTCGTCCATTTTTGAACATTTTTGTCCTTTTAGTTTTTGACATTTCTAATTACTTCTTCTAGTTCTTGCAACGATATTTTATTCGTAATGTTATTTTTACTAATATACATAATTTCATTCTTACCAAAGATTAGATATGTATCGCCATCTATTTCCAACTTATAAGGCTCAATATAAGCGATATTGGTCTTAGGTATATTGATAATACTACCTTCCATTAACTTTAGTTTCTGACCGTTAAATTTACCTAGGTTGTTTATTTTTCTTTGCAATTCTTTACTAATTTCTAATTTCTCTTTAATTACCAAATATTACCAATTCCTTTCTAACAAACAAAAAAATCGACTCATAAGAATCGATTTCTATCTTGAAGTCTATTCGACTTTTTTCCATTCTGGGGCGTCGTAAGGGAATCGAACCCTTGCATACTGGTGCCACAAACCAGCGTGTTAACCACTTCACCAACGACGCCATTTCAAAGTTACATTCCTATTCTATCAAGGTTTTATAATTTTGACAAGTACTTTTTGTACATTTGTCATTTTTTCTGGGCTTTTATCTTATACCTATTGTCTTTCTTAGAATACATTAAAACGAAAGGAGATATTATGTTTAACCAAAATTATGTTTATCCATTTTTAAATAATTATGCAAATTCTAATACTAATATGAATTTTTTAAATCAACAAGATTTATACCGTAATTCTACTATGCCATCTTTATTTACACCTGCTGTTGGATTAGATAATGGAAATATGTTTTCTAATCTTTATCAACCATATAAAAATTATAAGCCTGCCAATATTTCTGCCAATAATGATAGAGAAAACTTGATGAGAGAACTTGCTAGAATGGCATTTGCTGCTCATGAATTAAATCTTTATTTAGACCTACACCCAGATGATACTAGTATGATTACGCTATTTAATGATTACCGTGAAAAAGCAAATCAATTAATGAGAGAATATGATCAAAAATTTGGTCCTTTAACTATTTCTAGTGATAGTTTAAATCAAACTCCATTTATGTGGGAAAAAGATGTATGGCCATGGGAGGTAAAACCTAATGTTTAGTTATGCAAAAAGATTACAATATCCTATTAATATAAAAAAGAAAGATTTAGCAATGGCTAAATATTTAGTCACACAATATGGCGGATCTAATGGAGAATTGGCAGCTGCTCTTCGTTATCTAAATCAAAGGTATACTATGCCTGATAATCGTGGTAAAGCTTTGCTTACTGATATAGGAACTGAAGAGTTAGGTCATGTGGAAATGCTTGCGACGATGATTTATCAATTAACAAAAGATGCAACTCCTGAAGAGATGAAGCAAGCTGGTCTTGGCAGTAACTTTGCAGAACATGGTAAAGCTTTGTATCCTACAGATGCCAATGGTGTTCCTTTTACCGTTGCTTACTTTGCATCTACGGGGGATCCTTTAGCTGATCTTTCTGAAGATATGGCTGCAGAACAAAAAGCTCGTGCTGTTTACGAAAACTTAATTGATTTAACAAATGATCCTGATGTTATTGGTCCACTACTTTGGTTACGTCAAAGAGAAATTGTACATTATGCTAGATTTAAAGAATTATTTGAAATGTATGAAAAAGAATTAAATAAAAATCCAAAAATGCAATAAAAAGGAGACTATTTCTTATATGAAATAGTCTTTTTGAATTATTAAATTTGTTTTTTTACTAAACTTTTGGCATCCATATTTTTCTTTAAATCTAATATAATCTCTTTTTCTTTTTTTATATTTTTGATATGTTCTTGAATAAAATCTATATTATTATTTTCTAGTTCCATGTTATATCTACAATTACCATTATATATCCTATCTGTTAAATCAGATAATTCTTCATAGCTACATAAACTAGTATTACTTTCAATATATTCTTTAATTATATTTATATCTCCATCAAATTGATGCTGATTAACTAAATCAATAAATTGTTCACTCAATAAGAGTGGATACCATAGTTTAATTTCATTATGATAACCGATAGCTCTATATCTCCCATCTTTTTGACTGGTTTTAACTCTAGATAAATATCTATTTAAAGTACTATTTTCAATTCTATATTTCTTTAATTCCATTATTCTATTAATTAACAGTTCTGTGATATATGTATTTGTTATTTCATCAATGGTACTACCATTTTCTTTAACTTTATATTTATTTTTTAAACTATCATCTTTAATATAATATTTTTCATGTAAACCGCATCTCATATAATATGTATTTTCATCTATTAAGTTATTAGTATTATAATATCCCATTAGAGCATGTCTAACTTCATGAGTTAACATCTCAAGTTTTAATGCTTCTGTAGCTAAGTCTTTTCCTACATGTGTTCCTAATATTATAGTTTGTGGATTCTGTTTTAAGCTTACATTTTCAAACACTTTTAAATTAGGTGTAAAAATAGTAATAGCAGCAATACCATCCTGGGTTCGTCCATATCCGTTTTTTATTGATATTTCATTAACAGTACCTATATCATAGATAATTTTTACTTTATTAAATAAATCATATAAA
This sequence comes from Candidatus Faecimonas gallistercoris, assembly GCA_018712565.1. GTDB lineage: Bacteria > Bacillota_I > Bacilli_A > RF39 > UBA660 > Faecimonas > Faecimonas gallistercoris. The sequence goes on along the minus strand of DVGU01000029.1, from coordinate 17,243 downwards.
GGATAATCACATTTTTTACCAAAATCAATATAAAAGCTTAAATATATAAAAGTAATCATATCTAATAATTCTTCACTATAATTATATTTTTTTGCAATATCTTTTAATAAAAAATATTTTTCATTTAGCAGTTTATTAAATTTATTATTTTCCATTAGACCTTCTCCTTCTGTATCTAGATTTATTTTTCTCTTTTATATATTTTTCTATATCTGTAATATCTTTGGTATCAACATATAATCCATCATATTCGCTTGGTACATCTCTCGTGTAAAAATTATAGAACTGCGAATTATTTTCAGTAGAAAACCAGACAATATTTTTATTTTTCTCAGATAATTTTACCATGTCACTACTTATATCAAGATCAGAGAAAATATATATTTTCCTATTCCTTTCATTTTTTAATTCTTCATATAATGATTGGTATTCATTATAGGTTGTACATTCAATGTTATCATACTTATTATTTTCTGAATTAACATATTCTTTAACATCAATACCCTTTGAATTTTGTTTTTTAATATATAATTTTCTTAATATTTCATTATTGTATGTTAAGTATATCAAAGAACCTTTTATAGCAACACTACTTATAGCATTTACATACATTTCTAATGAATTATCATTTGACGGAGATAAGTCAAAAACATATATATCAGGTTTGAAAACTGGACTCATTAAATCGTCGATGATTTTAAATTTCTGCTCTGTTAAATAATGTTTAATTATTTCTTTTTTATTATACTTATAAGTACCCTTTTGATAACTTTCATAACTTAAAGATACTAACTTTTTTAATACTTTATATATTTTTGTCGGTGTCGTATCATAAATTTTATCGCTTGCACTGTGATGAGATGTGGATTCATTTTTATTATTTTCTTTTCTAGAATTTTCTTCATAATTATTAAGTAAATTATCAAAATCATTTTCATCTTCTGATTCCTCTATATTCTGACTTTTATTTTTTTCTGATTTCTCATTAGATTCTTGATTCGTGTTACTTTCTTGCGAAGTATTCTCTTCATTTTCTGTACTTTTCTCTGTAGTTGTACTATCAGAAGGTTGTTCATTTTTCTTTGACTTCTCATTAGATTCTTGAGTTGTGTTACTTTCTTGCGAAGTATTCTCTTCATTTTCTGCACTTTCCTCTGTAGTTGTGTCATCTGAAGTTTGTTCGTTTTGTTCTGACTTCTCATTAGATTCTTGAGTTGTGTTACTTTCTTGCGAAGTATTCTCTTCATTTTCTGTATTTTCCTCTGTAGTTGTGCTATCAGAAGGTTGTTCATTTTTCTTTGACTTTTCATTAGAGTCTTGACTCGTGTTACTTTTTTGAGAAGTATTATCTTCATTTTCTGCACTTTCTTCTGTAGTTGTGCTATCAGAGGGTTGTTCATTTTGGTCTGATTTCTCATTAGATTCTTGATTCGTGTTACTTTTTTGAGAAGTATTCTCTTGGTTTTCTGTCCTTTCCTCTGTAGTTGTGTCATCTGAAGTTTGTTCGTTTTGTTCTGACTTTTCATTAGAGTCTTGATTTGTGTTACTTTCTTGCGAAGTATTCTCTTCATTTTCTGTACTTTTCTCTGTAGTTGTACTATCAGAAGGTTGTTCATTTTTCTTTGACTTCTCATTAGATTCTTGATTCGTGTTACTTTCTTGCGAAGTATTCTCTTTACTATCTTTAGATTGGTTATTTTGTTGCTTTCTACTATTATCAGCTATAAAGTAATCACTCTCAATTAAGTCTGCAACTTTATAATCTTCTCCATAATCTAATAATTCATCTAAACTTGGAAAATCATTCATGATTTAGGTCCTTTTTTAATACTTTCTCCCCTTGAACTGATATTCCTGGTTCAGTTAAAGAAGCATAATATTTTTCAAATTTATCTTCTTCCGTTATATCATCATATATACCTGTTACGTAATAATCTTTATTATCAATCATTCTTCCTGTTATAGACATAGTTAATGCTGAAAAATATTCTTGTAACCCTCCAATGTGAAATTCTGGGACAAAGTTACCAAAGATATCTCTTGCTAAAAAAGCAATACTTTTTTGAAAAGGTGGTAATTGTTTAATTATTTCATTATTTTCAAAATCTTCTTGAGATGTATATAACAAAAATCCATTTTCTAACTTGTATTTAGGATAGATATGTATTGTTTTATTTTCCTGGTCTTCTTTTACTGTAGGCTGAAAAATATATCCTTTTTGCTCTTCTAATTCTTCTACCTTAGTAGCTTCAATATCTTTTGAAGGAAATAACTGTATAGTATCAAAATTATCTATTATAACTTTCCATCCATCTTTTTCTTCCTCTTCATAATCCCACTTTACCTGTTTCAAATCACTTGCTTCTTTAATTAACTCTATATCTTCCGTAACATCAAATTTTTTGGCACTTATAAAAGAAGCTGGTAATGCTAATTCAGGGTTAAATTCACATAATTCTTTTATTACTTTATAAAGAGGTTCTGCTCTAAATTTTTGTCTATATCTAAAATAATTAAAATCCATATTATTATCATAGTCTATTTTTAAATTAGAGGTATCATATGTTAACATTCCGTTATTTGGTTGCATTTTATTTAAAACAGTTCTTGGAGTTTTTGATAAAATTTTAGCATTTAAACTAGTAAGCTTAAAATCACTAGCACTTAATGGAGAAAAATATAAATTATCATCATATGGAGGATTTTCTTTTTCATCATAAATAATTTTAATTATCTTTGATAGACCTCTTATAAATAACTTAGGTGATACATAATCTTTATTAGCTACCATAATCAATGTATTTTTATACTTTATTAAACCAATAAAATTTTCTCCTTCGAAATCTAAAAAGCCAAATTTACTATTAGGATTACCTTGGAATTTTATTTTAGAAAATAGGATGTCTAAGACTTTTGGGTTCTTATGTGTAATTGTTCCTAACTCAACAATTTTTTCTTTATTTTCTCTTTGTAGAAAAAACAGTGATTCATCATCTTTTATATTATCAAGAATAGTCGCTATCTCTTTTAAATCATCATCATCATTTTCTTCAAAAATATATTCTCCACTATCTTTCTTTTCAATATATTGTTCTATCAGACTTTCTTTATCTTTTATACTCATATAGTCGTCAGGATTATCTAGATTAAAATCAAGATTAGCATCACTATCATCATAATTACTTTCTTTATTTTGATATTTGAATTTTTTTACTAAAATATTGGTAATAACTTCTCTAGTCTCACTATCTTTACCTAGTTTTCTTATTAAATTTTTAATCCTTCTGGTACTGCTAATACCATTTTCATATAATTCATAATCTCCAGTAATTGCCATTATTAACTCTTGTAAAGCAGGTAATCTAGGCAATAATTCCATATTATTATCCATTTGCTCGTTATATATAGATTCATAAACTTTACTTACAAACTTTAAGAACTTAGGATCATAATCTGTGTTTTCTAATTTATAAAGTAACGTTTTGTATGCTAAAACTGGAGGCATTGGTGGTAATTCTATGACAGAGCATCTTCTTAAAAGAGGATCGGATAATTCTCGTTCATTATTTTTAGCAAAAATTACAAAAAGATTTTTTCTTGTTTCGTCTGTTAACGAAAGTATCTCATTATTTGATGTTTCAATTTTTCCACTTTGCAAAAAGTCAAGAAAATAAGAATCTAATACTTCTCTTGCTTTATCTAATTCATCAATTGTAAGTACTACTTTTTTACCCTCGTTTGCTAATGTTATAGCTCTAGTTAAAATACCTGCTGCTAGTGCTTTATCAGCCTCTCCTTTTACAATAGCCGGAACATTATAAGTAGCGATTAATCTATCACTATTTGTTTCTTCTACACATTGTGTATAAATATATTCCGTATTTTTTCCTATAAAACTACTAAAGACTTCTGATAAAAAGGTTTTTCCACTACCAGGGTCACCTTCAAGCAAAATAGAAGCTACTCCTTTGTTAGCTTCATTATCGTAGTATTTATAAAATAAATATACATCTTCTAATACATCAGCACTTTGAAAAGTATAACCGAGTTGTTCAAAAATATCTTTAAAAGTCGTAATATTCATTAATGTATCCTCCAATCAGGCTATACTTTATCATAAAATATTTAAAAAAGCAAAATTTATTTCTTATTAATAAAAAAATAGATGAGCGATTTTAGATTTTTGTTTTAAATTTATACTTATTTTTTATCTTGCCATAAAAAAAGACTCTCCAAATAGAGAGTCTAACTATGTTTAATGAATAGTTATACCTTATATTGATAAAGTGTCAATTACTCTACGGTAACGCTTTTGGCAAGATTCTTTGGTTTATCGATATCACAACCTCTTAATTTAGCTGTTTCATAAGCAATTAGTTGTAGAGTTGGTACAATTAATATTGGTTGGAAGTAAGGACTTATTTTTGGTACTACTACTTGTAGTTTTTGGTTATCCCAGGTTTCATTACTAATAATAATTGTCTTTGCTCCACGAGATTTTACTTCTTCAATATTAGATACTGTTTTATCTTTGATGGTATCATCTGTAATAATTGCAAATACTGGAATACCATCATCTATTAAAGAAATTGTACCATGTTTTAATTCCCCTGCTTGATAAGCTTCACTATGAATATAAGATATTTCTTTTATTTTTAAACTTCCTTCTTGTGAAGTTGCGTAGTCGATTTTTCTACCAATAAAGAAAACATCTTCTGATTTATAAATTTCTTTAGCAATTTTTTTATACTCTTCTCTTCTATCTAGGACTTCTTTTATCATCCTTGGTAATTTTTTAGCTTCTTCTAATACTTTGTGTTCTTCTTTTACTAAGTCTTTTGTTAAAGCAGTCTTATATGCAAGTAACGCCATAATTCCAACCTGTAGAATATAAGCTTTTGTGGTTGCGACAGCAATTTCAGGACCTGCTTCAATAAATATTTGAGCATCGCTATCTCTAGCTATTGTTGATGTTTTTACATTGACAATAGCTAATGTATCCACTTTGTGTTCTTTTGCTTTTCTCATTGCAGCAATCGTATCAGCAGTTTCTCCTGATTGTGAAATTAAAATTACTAACGTTTTTCTATCATAAATAATATTTTTATAACGATATTCACTAGCAACATCAATTTCTACTTTAGTATTGGCATATTCTTCTAATAAAGTCTTACCAATCATTCCAGCATACATTGCAGACCCACAAGCAACAATATGAATTTCTTCATACTTTGTCAAGTCTGGTAGTTTTTCTAGATTGTCGAGATATGGTTCAAATGTTTTTTCTAAAACAACTGGTTCTTCCATAATTTCTTTTAACATATAGTGATCATAGCCACATTTATCTTTAGCATCACGCTCTAATTTTGTTACTTGTATTTGTTTATCTACTACTTTTTTATCCTTGGTTACTTCTACCTTATCCTTGTTAATTTTGGCAATTTCGCCTTCTTCTAGTAATATATATTTATTTGTATAGTCTATGATTGCGGCAATATCACTTGCGATAAAGTTTTCTTTCTCACCAATACCAATAATTAATGGTGAATCTTTTCTTACCGCATATAAATCGTTTGAATTTTCAAATAATATTCCTAGAGCATATGATCCTTTTACTTCTTTTAAAGCATTAGAAATTGCCTCGATTGGATCATTTTTATAATATTTATTGATTAATGCAGTAAGTGTTTCGGTATCTGTTTCACCTTCAAATACAACATTTTCTTTTTTTAACTTTTCCCTTAATTCTTCGGCATTTTCTATAATACCATTATGAACTAAAGTAATATTTCCTACTCTATGAGGGTGAGCATTTTCTACTGATGGTTTTCCATGTGTTGCCCATCTTGTATGAGCAATTCCTATATTAGCAGAAATTAATTCTTGATTTTTAATTTTTTCTTCTAGATTTACAATTTTTCCCACACTTTTAATAATTTCTATTTCATTTTCATTTTTCAAGGCGATTCCTGCTGAATCATATCCTCTATATTCTAAATTTTTTAAACCGTTAATTAAAATATCTATTGGATTTTCTTTACCTATATATCCAATAATTCCACACATAAAATTCCTCCATATAAAAAAATTTGTGATGATATATATATTGTTGTAATTTTGATTTTACTTTTTGATATATATCTAACGAAGCACTTTTCTCCGCAGTAGCATCCGCCGAATCTTTCGATCACTACTGTCCTCGTCAACTATTAAAGTCCAGGCGCTTAAATGAATCTTTCTCCTTCCTATTATTCATTCTATTTGTATTATAGCAAAATTATGTATTCTGTGCAAATTAGGAGATAGTTTTTTCTATATAAATATGATTGTTTATCTATCATAGTTTTCTTTCTATTTATAATAATTACTTATAATATGGGAATGGTTTTTTATTAAAAAATAAAAGATACTCTATTATAGGGTATCTAGTGTATCTAGCGTATCATAAATATTTTTAGTTCTTTTACAAGCGTTAATTTCATCTTTAAATATTTTATCAAATTCTGGTAAAGCTTTGTTAATGACATCTTGATATATATTTTTACTATTTACAATAGCCTTTCTAAAATCCAATACATTTACTTCTTGTCTATTATCAAATAAGGCATTTGAGAATGCTTGTTGGACCATTGTTAGAGAAACATCAGGATAACGTGATCCAATTTCGTAAATTCTTTTATATTCACTAGTAATATCTGTAATAAACTCCATCATTTTTCTTTGAATAAATGGGGTATATAACATTTTAGCACCTGTTCTTTTTTCAATCTTGGGTAGCGTTCCCAGTAAAATTTGAATATTTTCATCTCTCGTTGGTTCTGCCACTTCTACTTTTTGGAAACGTCTAACAAATGCTTTATCACGTAAAATATATCTTTCATACTCTTCTGTGGTCGTTGCACCTATTACTTTAATATCACCACGGTCTAAGGCTGGTTTAAACATATTAGCAAAGTCTAAAGCTTCTCCCTTGGTACCCATTAAAGTATGAATTTCATCAATAAATAAAATTAATTTAGATTTTGTTTTTATTTCATCAATTAATGTTTGTATTTTCGCTTCTCCTGTTACTGGGTCAACACCTAAAATTGCTGAGGTATTTACTTTAATTACTTGGTAACCTTTTAAGACATCTGGTACTAAGCCTTTTTGTATTCGATAAGCTAGGCCTTCGACAATAGCTGTTTTACCTACACCTGGTTTACCAATCAATACTGCTGATTTATCTGGCGTTAAAAGAATTAGAATTAATTGTTTAATTTGTTCATCACGACCAATGGCAGGATTGGTAATATAATCTTTATTTTGAAAGTTTTCTCCATAGTTTTCTAAAATACTAATACGTTTCTTTTTTATATCAAAAGGCTCTTTACTCATCAAGTTTTCATTCATTTGACTTCCTCCTTCTTTTTTCATTTCTTATTATATCATACTTTTTTATTTCGTTATTAGTTTCCTTTTCTATTTCTCCATTTAATATCTTATGTTATCTACTTTAATCCTTTTATATATAAAATATCTTCTACTGCTTTATCCATATTAAAGATTCCATTTCCCACTGGATAAAATACAGAATAATATTCGTGATTATCTTTTATAAATTTCTTTTTTCTAACTTCTGATACTTTTATTTTTTCATTTAAAACGATAGATGATACTTGGTTTCCAAATAGTATAATTCTTTTGGGATTTACGATATCTATTTCTTTTTTAAATAACTTTAAATAGTTTTTAAATACTTCATCTTTTAGAGGTCTTGCATCTACTTGCGTACATTTTGCTAGATTGGTGATATATACATCATGTTGTTCTAAATTTTTATAAACTTTCTCACTAAAATCCTTGGTCCAGTCCTGTTTCTTTTTACTTTGTATTTCTGTAAAAATATCATCATCTATTAATTTTAACTCGTGGAAAAGTTTCCAAACATTTTTTGTACCTAACCAAGGGTATCTTGGACCATCCCAGGACTTTTCTGCAGCAATATTCCCTGCTGTTGGATTCATAAATACAAAGCATAGTTTAGGATTTTCTTTTTTGCCACCGAAGTAAATGGAGTTTAGTGATTTATCACCATATTTTCTTTGTAATTTATCATATTTTTCATATAATTCTTCTAACATACTATTACTTCCTTTTTAGTGTTCCACAAATTTCTTGATATGTCTTTTTCATATATTTTTTATTTAAAATATAGTTTTCACCATATTGGGCAAGATCTTTTAATACATGTTCATAAAATTTTGCAGTTTTTTCATGTACTAGAGAAAAATCTAGGTGATCATACCAATATTGTAATGGTTTTGTTTGATTAAAGTTATCTTTATTATATGTTTTTCCGGCTGCTATTCTATCACAAATACTTTCTACAACATATTGATATGGCATCATTACTGGTCCTTCTTTATCTACCCAGTATTCTGGATGATGTGGATTATGCCCTTTATGATGAAGCCAGGCTTCACTTTTACCAGTATGTTTTTTACATTCTGTAATTGGTGAATATTTTCCTACATAATATTTAGCTCCTTCTAAGAATTCTGTTTTAGAATACTTTGACAAATCATGAGTCAGACCTCTCCAGTATAGTCCACACTTAAAACACATATTCATTACTTTTATTCTGTGTGAGGTTATTGTTAGAAAATGTTTTATTATATGCATATATTCCTCCCACCTTTACTTTCTTATTATATCAAAGGAGAGGTTTTATGTAAATTAAAGAGACATTCTTTTATGCCTCTTGTTTATATTTTTTATATACATCATACTTTGTCTTTTTTTGGTATTCTTTTTTTATAGTACTTTTTATTTCTTTTTCCATAGATTGGTCATATCCAAAAAATACTTGATTACCAATAATTAAACATGGAATTCCTTCTACCTCTTTATCTAGTGATTCTACTAGTTTGTTCATAAGTTCATTATTTTCTTCATTATACCATACTTCTAATGTATATAAGTCAAAATAGGAATCATATTCTTTAGAAAGGGAGTCTAGGAAAGTAATTAGTTCTTCACAGTGAGGGCATCCTTTTCCCCAGAAGAAATAAACATTTATTTTTTCTTTATCATATTTTATATCACTGGCAGTTTGCTCTACCAATTGTCTTTTTATACTATTTCCTCTACTTCCTATAACAATTAGTGACATAATTACTACTACAATAATGCAAATTGAAATTATCATAGCTATTTTTTCGTTATTTTTCTTATTTCCTGCTTTCTTTTTCATCTTTTACTACCCTTCTATATATTGTTTTGTATTATATATTTTATCATTAATCTGTAAATAAAGGGAATATTTTCCTGTTAATTTTTCTTTATTTATATATTTTGTTACTATAATTCCTAATTTATTTTCTTCTTCTGTAAATATATCTACACACATTGCTGTATAAGGACGTTTACTGATTGGAATATTGTATTGTTTTATTTTTCCATTTTGATAAAGAATAGCATTTACTGTGGTTCCTCTTTTAAATCTTCCTTTAATTACTAGACGATCTTCTTCATTTGTAATTGTAATATCATGAGATTTATATTCTTTATCTATTTCTTTTGTATTTGTCATAAAGCCAAATTTAGTAGAATCTACTTTTGTTTGACCTAGAGTTCCTTTATTGTTTGCTTTTCCTAACTTAAAAGTATCTTTTCCATATAAAGGCATTTTTTCTACTCGGTAATTATTGTTAGGAAGTTTTATTTCAAAGATTACTTCATCATCTAATATTTCTACTGTATCACTTACTAATTTATCGGCTCCACCTAGTCCTGCTGGTTGATTTGAATTTTTACCATCTACATAAACAATTCCACCAGAATGAACAATATAATGATTTTTATCTAAATAATCTACATCAGAAATATATGGAGAGTAAAATTCACTACCTCTTTCTTTTCCATATTCCCAGATTTGTTCAATGGTCATTTTCTTGGTATCTATTTTATACATTACACCTCTTGAGTAACTATCTACGGCGTCTACATATTTATCTTTTTCTTTTGATTTATTATTTCCATTATCAAATATAAATACATATCCTTCTGGAGTAATCATTGCAGCATGTTGACTCCATTGCCATTCAAAATTATCACCTATAGGCTTAAAGAAATATTTTTGATATTCTTTACTCCAGTTTGTTGGATCTCCAATAATCCAATTTAGTTTTTCTGTATCATAATCGATATTAATCACTGCGTCTTGATGTCTTCCTGATAAGGTTATAGAATTTGTCTTTTCATCATACCATACAGAATTATTATGGAACCAGTCATATTCTACCCAGTTTTCACTTTTTCCATCTTCCATATTTAAGATATCTTTTAAGTCTATTGTTTTTACAATATCTCCTGTTTTTCTATCTAATTCTACAATATAATCTTCTACTGTTCCTTCAGCATTGTTGAAGTTATCGCTTGCGACTAATAAATTGCCATTAGGCATTTCAAAGTAATCATGGTGATATCCTCCAGGTAGGCTATATTCTACATAAATTTTACCTAACATATCCATTTCATATAATCCAGTTAAATAATATGGACTATTTACTAGTCTTTCTGTACTTACTAAGAAATGGCCATTTTCTAATCTATCTATTTTCCAAGTTGCTTTATTTGTTAAGTACCAGCGAACATCTCCATTGGTATCGTAAGCACAAGTATATCCACTACTAGATGGGGTAAAGAAATATAAGTCATTCGTTAATTTTGATTCTTCTTTTTCTATAGAGGTTGGTAGAGAAAAATCCTCTGGAAGTTCTTCTGTTTTAATCTTTAGTTCTTTTTTTTGATTACCACACTCAATTATTACTGTATTTTCTTTATCTGCATATAGACCATAAACTGGTATATAGTGAACTTTTTCTTTATCAAATTCATGTGTGTAGGTTGTTAGATTATCTTTTCCTTCAATCGTTATTTTTACTTTTTCTTTTTGCTTAGTTTCAAAAATGACTAGTGCTGTTAAAGGGGAATTATTGTATGGGTCTACAATAACATTAGGATTTTCTAATGTATAATTATGACTTGTAAATTTTTGTTCTAATTCTTGTTGCTTAGTTTTTAAGCTTTTAGTTATTTTTATAGCTTTTGTTGCACTTGATATATGATTTAAAACTAATAATATTATAATTATACTTATAAATATTATAGCAACTATACTTAATCCTATTATTTTTAGTCTTTTTTTATTTTTTATTTTCTGCATTTTCTCTCTCCTTTTTCCTTTATTATAATTCAAAATTTCAATAAAAAAAATAAACGTGTCGTTTAATTTAGTAAACTCTACGTTTAGTTACAGGTTCCCGTTAATTCTAGGGGTATTTTATATGTTGTTATATTGTTATTGGTATCTAGGAGATTAATACTAATATATAAATTACTATTTTTTATATTATTGTTAGTACAAGAAAAATTATCTACTTTAAACTCTGTTTCTTTTAATAGTTCTGACAATGTTTTAGCTATATTTTTTTTTGCTTTGGTTAAAGATCCACATTGTGATACTTTTTCATCTATATTATTATGACTTTCATATAGAATACATTCCATACCTATATATTTTTCTTCTTTTTCTCCTTTTACATATTCAATATCTGATATATAGATAGAATTTTTATCTGAAGAATAAGCGGCTACTCCTCTAACATTAAATTCTTTGCTAGCAGATGTTACATCTGTAAAGCTATAATCGTTGGGAGCTAATAATAGATATATAATTATTCCTAATATAAAAATGAATAGTGTTATGATAACTAAATTTTTCTTAGTGATTTTTTTCTTTGTTCTTGAGCCATTTAAAATGGTATCAATATTTACATTAAACACTTCACTTATTTTTTGTAATATTTCTATATCTGGAATTCCTCTTCCGTTTTCCCATTTTGATACTGCCTGGGCAGTTACATTTAATTTGTCAGCAAATTCTTTTTGAGTCATTTTATGTTGCTTTCGTAAATTTAAAATAAATTTCCCGATTTTTTCTTGATTCATACTACCAAGGCTCCTTTTTTATATTATAACTTTTTTTAGAACTCTTTGGTATATTTTTTTTAAATTTCATAATTAAAATCTTAAGTTTTTTTCTTATTTATGTTAACTGTTACGAATACTTTTGGTATTTTTTTTGAGTCCTTTTTCTAGATGATTTTCCATCTTGTGACTTTAATTTTTTTTAATTTTCTTCTACTTGGATTGTGAAAAATATCTGATATTAATATCCTATGGGTGCCGAATGAAATTTTTTCATTTCTTATACTATGTCATATACTTTTTTTCTTGTTATCTACCAATTTATTCATTAATTGATTATAACTTTCTTTCAATATACTTATTCTCGTTATAATAATTCAAATAGAAATTCCTATACCTATGCTTACTAAAGGATAGCAATTAGATTTAGGGTTGTTAAAAGCACTCATTTTTATGGTCTTTATAATTTTCTTTCATTAGCAATATTTCTAGTATATACATATAGGGCTAACTTTGTTAGGATTATAATTATACAAATAACTATTAGCCAAGTAGAAAAAAGCAATCGTTGTTTTGATATGATAGATTTTAAATAGTCTGTTGCTGCGGTTAGACCCATTATAATCATTGCTATACTAATTAATAGTGAATAAATATATTCTATTTTACTATGATTTAGATTAAGGTCTTTATCGGATGGTCGGGATGCTATTTTATTTCTTATTAAGGTCAAAAGGAAAAAAATATCTCTAGCACTCGATTGACCGTTCATAATTAAACCAACAATTCCTAAAATACTTGTTCTCTTAGCCAATTTATATCTATCCATTACTTATTTCTTCTTTTGAATTATTTGTATCATTATACTACCTTTTTTATTTTCTAAATATTCTTTTGCTTCATAAGGATATGCTTTGACGTAAAAAAGAAAGCAATCATTACTTTCTTTTCTATCAATTATTTACTTATTTACAGAGATTACTGTATTCTGGATGTTTTTCCATCCAATTAGCAACATAGCTACAACTTAAAATTGCTTTTTTATTTTCTTTTTGTAACTTTTTAAATAATTCTTCTACTAATTTTGAAGCAATCTTTTTTCCTTGGTAATCTGGGTCTACATAAGTATGATAAATATCTATTGTATTTTCATCTATTTTTTTATATTCTACTACACCAATTTCTTCTCCATTCATTTCATAAACAATTTTATTTTCTTTTTCTATCATTTTCTTGTTCCTCCCTTTTTAACTTGCCTTTTAGTAGGTTATCTAGAGTGATATTTTGACTATTATCTGTAAATCCAGTTACGTAATCATTCCATCTTCTTTCATCTAATTCGGAAACACCTGTTTTTATTAAATCTTCTACCATATTTTTATCTTTTATTTTTTCACTTGGCCAATCTTTTAATTTTATTAGTTCTTTATTTTCCTGTTTTGTAAATTGTTGGAAACTAGGGTCGATTAGTAGATGTTGCATTCCTATTGTTGTGCGATATTCTGCAATTAATACTACATGATCTACATTAATCAATTCATTGAAATCTATCCAATAGTTTCTTATTCCATTTTGATTTAGTTTTTCTTGTATTTCACTTGCTAAAAACTTGCAAAATCCTTCTAAATCTGGTGTTACTTTTTTCACTTCGTCTATTGCCTTCTTAGTTATTCCTTGTATTAATTCTTTTGTCTTTTCATTTTGGTGTAGTCTAATATTTAAAATTGAATTATAAAAATCATCAATATCACTCATAGTTAGTCTCCTTTTTAAAATTCTTTCTTTTTATTTTTCTCTAGTGATTTCTTGATATCATCATGATAATAAATATTTTCTGGAAAAGTATATCCTAATGACTCAAACTTTCCTGTTTTTATATATTTACCACCAATTGCTTCATGAAACTTGTTTGATGGATTTCCTACTAGACATTTTGTTATCATTGTTTTGTATCCTTCATTTATAAAATCTTCTAATATTTTGATTACTACTTTTCTACCTAGATGCAACCTTTGATACTCCTCTAGGATATAGCAAGAATATATTTCGCATGAGTCTTTATAATTTTTATCTCTAGCAGGTCCGAATGAAGAATATCCTACTAATTTATTATCTACATAGATTCCATATGTATTATTTTTTTCTCTAATTGTCTTTTTTTCTTCTTCTATTCTTTCTTGTGTTTTTACTTGAAGTTTTGCAATTGCATCATCTGGAATTAAACCTTTGTATGTTGTCCACCAGGTTTTAATATTAATATCAATTTTTTCTTCTGCTTTATTTTCTGTCAGCTTCTTTATTTCTATTTTCATACTTATCTACTCCTAATCACCTTATTTTCGTTAACTATTTACTACCATTTTTTTTGCTACTGGTTTTTGTTCTTTTGGCGTTTTTGTTGTCATATAACTGGCAATTAGTAAAGCTTCTTGTTTATAGTTCTTAATAATTTCATTTAGTCCTATTTCTTGTTGAAGATTTATATTTAGTAGATTAGAGTTTCTATTTTGATGAGATAATTCAATACATTTATGAAATGTTTTTAGTCCTATATCATAACCGTTTCTTGCAATATCAAAATAAAATTGGGAATAGTTATTATTCATTTCTGTTATTAAATTCATATATTCTTGATTAGTTTCACTATTTTGTAGTGCTTTTGTTGCTTTTACTATTACATCTTTATAAAAATAAGTTCCTGTTTCTTGCATAGAATAGCCTAATTTCTCTAATACATTTAATACATCAACTTCTAATTGTTCTTTTTCTGATAATTTCTCATTTAACCAACCGTTTTTATAATATTGATATTTTTGTACCATATAATCATAGCAAATAGGATTACTATTTACTTTGTAAGTACTGCTGTCTTTTTTTGTTTTATTTTGCATTTTTCATCTCTCCTTTATATTTACTTTATGCTTTGCAAAATAAAAAAGCACAAAGTCTATCGTTGCTTAGCGACTCCGTACTTACTTCTTGTTCGTGTAGGTTTTATCCCGAGATAGCTCACAAATTAGCTTTGCTTATATCTCCTCGCTTGCGTTATTATTATACTATTTACTTTAGAAAAATGCAAGTTATCCTGTGAAATTGATAAGATAAATTTTCATAGATTAAAACTAATTCAAAGTGAAAAATCTTCTTAATGTATAAATAAAA
The DNA here is from genome assembly GCA_018712565.1 of Candidatus Faecimonas gallistercoris. Classification (GTDB taxonomy): domain Bacteria; phylum Bacillota_I; class Bacilli_A; order RF39; family UBA660; genus Faecimonas; species Faecimonas gallistercoris. The sequence continues at coordinate 2,108 of DVGU01000029.1, read as the reverse complement.
ATACTGCTTTTGCAGTACTTTTATTTTTTATCTATTAGTTATGTAATCTTCTATAAGTTACAGCTGTTCCAGCAAGACCGATTACTGCTAAAGATACAAATAGTAAAATTCCATCACTTGTTTCAGGGTTTTCAGTTGTATCTTCTACTCTTCCTTGTGTTGGATTTTCTTCTACTGGAGTAGTTGGTTCCTCAGTTGGTTCTTCTACTGGTTCAGGTTTATAATCATCTGCATTAAGTGCTGTATAATTTTCACCTTCTGGAGTATTTGCTGTATTTAGGAATAATTGAACTTGTCCTTTATCAGTTCTATAGGCAGCAGCTTGTACACCATTATATTCAATATTTACTGTTGCAACTTCTTCATCAGTAAGTCCATCAGTCCATAATGTAGGTGTTGCTGCAGTCTCAGTTGTATTTACAATTGTTCCATTGATTGTTAATGAAGGTAGTCTTGGATCATCGCCTCCATCTGTTACTTCAATTCCTCCAAATCCATTTCCGCTAACATTAATTGTTCCTTCTAATGTTACATTTGCACCATTTGCACTAAGACCGACGTTACCACCAGTTAGTGTAATGTCTTTTAATGTAACATTTGTGTGCCAAGCTAAAATTACGTAAATTCCGTCACCATTTGATGTATCACTTCCCCAGGTAGTTTTATCTCCACCGTTTTTGAATCCACCTGTATATGTAATTTTATACCCATTACCATCAATTTCTTTTGCTGTTGTAATTACTCCTCTTTCAGTAATTTCAATATCTTGTGTTAATTCAATTTTTGTAACACTTTCATCTTTAATAGCTGCTAAAAAATCTGCACCTGTGCTAACTTGTTTTGTATTAGCATCTTCTGCATGAACGTTGATCATTGGAACCAATACAAATGCACCAACTAGAACCATCATTATAATTTTCTTTAAACTTCTCATTTCTCTCTTCCTTTCTAATTATTTCAGATAGTTATTCCTATCTTTGCATTTAGTATATCATATAAAACTAGAATTTTCACAAAAATTACATATTTTTTTGAATATTATCTTGTCTCTTTTTTTATTAGTCTTGCATGCATAACGATTCTATTACCATTATTATCTTTACAGGTTGACAGTGTTAACACTTTATCTTTTGTATTTACTGTTCCAGAAAAGGTAACTTCACTTCTTCCTTTGATGGTGTTTAAAAACTGGGCATATGCTTGTTCTGTTGAAAAGTTTGGTGTGATATAATAACTTTCCTTAGGAATTGTATAGACACTAAATACTTGCCACATCGTATTTTCTGTTGGTGTTGAAAGTCTTATAATATGGTTTTCTTTATTAGTATACCAGGAACTATTCAAAATATTTTTTAGACTACCAAACATGGTACCATTAAAACGACTATGAGCATAGATGATAGTATTTTGGTCAAAATTTACAGCATTGTTTCTATAATCCATATAGACCCAGCCAGCTTCATTCTCTGTTTTATCAAAGGCATGATGAAGGTAGTAATTATTGTTGGTGGTTTGAACCATTGGATAATTTATATTAGTACCTTTTACTTGAATCCACCCTACTGTATCACTGTTTTTAGCCAATAATTTATTAAAATTGACTTCTAAAAGATTCATTTTTATGTAATCCCAGTAGTCATCTGATTTATCTTCTGGAGGATTTATATTTTCAGTATTTTTATTATCTTTTTTCTCATCTACTTCTGTATCTTTTACTACATCACCTTGTATATTATCTATTTCTTTATTATCCATGTACCATTCATATATTTTAAACCCTGCAAAAGTAAGCATACTTAAGAAAAATAACATAAATACTACAATTACCCATTTTCTAAACCGTAACTTTCTTTTCTTATATATATTTTTTTGTCCCGTTTTATTTTTTAACATCATATCACCTTATTTAATTATATATCAAATTTATTAACAGTAAAAGTCATTATTACATAACACATATATTTCTCTTGTTTTTTTTAATCGAGTAGAGAAAATTAAATAGATTTTCTCTATTTTAATTTGTCCCTCTCACACCACCGTACGTACCGTTCGGTATACGGCGGTTCAATTTATATTACAGTATGTATTTTTAAGTAATGGTCTAATGG
>DVGU01000028.1 GCA_018712565.1 Candidatus Faecimonas gallistercoris | reverse complement strand
ATTTTTGTGTTCAATTAAATTTTACTAAATTTTGGAAGTTTTTTCCTTATTTTTATATAAAAAAAGTGAATCTGTGGATAACACATTTTCACTTTTTCTTTTTCCTGCTAAATTTTACCGGAACTCAAATTGTATTAAATATTTAGAAATATTAAATTATTCTAAAACACTTTGAACAATTTGTATTAATAATTGATTCGTGCCAAACATAAATCCATTATTGGAAAATATAGTAGTATTTAAAGCCATAATATTTCTTATGGTCATTTCAATAATTATATATGGATTACCATCATTTATAACGACAACATTTCCAACATCTAAAATTTCTTTACCATAAATTATTTTCTTTGCTTGATCTCTTTGTGAAAGAGTAACATTACCATACAATATAGTTTCATTCTCTAAATTAGAAAATATATTATTAATAATATTAAAATCCATTATAAAACCATTATTATTTTTTTGATCTATTTTATTTGCTTGAAGTATTGCTTCTTTATTTCTTTCAAAAGCATCCCTGATTTGAGTAATTATAGGTTTTATATTTTTACTTAAAATATCTTTATTTACAATTAAAGCATTTGAAATTATTGTATTAATATTATCTTGCATGACAAACACCTCGTTCTATATCCACCTCATCTGTTAAACCATGAACTTTAGCATACATTTCTTTTTGATTTTCAACTAAAGTTGAAACATCAATTTCTTTACCACCAGCAATTTGTTCAAATGCCAACCTTATCTGCATTACAACCTCATTTTCAATATCTAGTTGTTGCAACCCATTATCAACATAAGTATTAAATAATAAATCGCCTATTTTTAGTTTTTCATCATTAACATCGTATATAATAGCAAAATTAGGATTCATTACGATTCGTGCAGTTTCTGGATTCAAACCATAAATTCCAGCTATTTCAGTAACAAGATGATCTGAACCTGTAAAACCATGAACAGAGGTTTCTAAATTTTTTGAACCTTTTTTTGTTACTATTTCTAATTGTTCTAAAGAAAGCAAAGAACTTTCTGTAAAGTTAGAATCACAATATTCAACATAAGTATCACGGTGTACTGGAAATGCTTCTCCATCAAACTCCTTTCTATCATTTCGTTCTTCCAAAATACATTGAGTAGTAGAATCACTAATATAAAGTCCTCTAGATAATTTTACTGGCTCATCAAAGGGTAAAGGTCTTGAGATAGTACCTTTATCAATTATAGAATTTTGTTTTAATGATTCTGCAATATCATTACAACCTAGACCAACCGTTACTTTTCCTAATCTTAAACCATCATATTGTGCTTTTGTTATTTTACCACTTTCTAAAAGCTCTTTATAAATTTTTTCATCTGCAACAATTAAATCATGTGCTGCTTGTTTATAGATTTCAAATACTTCATCACTAAATCCACTTCTTCCTAGTTCTGGATATTCTTTAGTTGCACGAACAAAAGCTTTATCTGGTATTTCTATATTATCGAAACACAATACATCCTTATTTCTCCAAACCCAACTTTGAGCAACTATATTTCCTAATGCATCTTTGATAACAAATACACGACCATTTTTATCAACCATACTATGTTCCATACAAACTTCTGCATTAGAATTTAATTCTTGACAACAATTCGTAAGAGTTCCAATAGCCATCGCTAATGGATCATCTAATCTTAAAATTTGATAAGTATATTTACCACTTGTTTTTTCAACACTTTTACTAATTCTTGGAATACTACTAAATGTTCTTTGCTTACCATAATTATATATTTGTTGTAAAGTATTAAAATCTGCTTGAGAATATCCCGCAATAGCAGAAATTTCAGCAACTCGTTCATTACCAACATTTACAGATGTAAATTTATTTGTTTGAACATAACTTACAGCTAAATCCCAAGACAATGCTCTATTACTATTAATTACTTTAATATCAGAAAATTGTTTTTGAACACCTGCAATAAAACTAACATACCCTGGATTTTCCATAATCTTATCCATATTAGCAAGTAAAAATTCTCTAAAATTCGGATCATATTTTAATTTAAAACCACCAAACAATTTATGAGCTTTCTCAGGAGTAAGTATTGGTACCTCACTAAATTTTTCTAAAACACTTCTAATAGCCTGTGCTGATTTCGGATAACAATATTCATTAATAGTCAATGTATAAGAACCATCATCATTCTTACGATAAATTTGACTAAAAACATCCTTTGAAAAATCAATATTAACATTTTCTTTTTTTAATGATTCTAAAAAATTTAACAACGTTGTATTATCAAATAAATCATTAAATTTATTATTTTTAACATAATCAATCATTTTTTGATATGCATCTTCTATTTTAGAAACAGGAAAAGCCTCACAAGTAGTATGTACATTATCATCAGCATCTGTATAACTACTTTTGAATCCGAAATAAAATTCTCTTTGACTATACTGATTTATTTGCTTATCAATTTGTTCAAATATGTATCCTTGCTCAGCATCAATTTTTTTAGGTAAACCTGTTAATAAATCTTTTAATTTTTTAAATCCTCTTTGATCTTAATCAAAGGCACCAAAGGAATAGGCAAGTTTTAACATAGCTTCTCTAGATTCTGGTGTTCGAGCAAAATTTTTAATTTTCATTAAATTACTCCAATTAGATCCAGATACTAAAAATTTATCAGCTTCATCAAGACTAAAGTTTTGCATAACCACAAAATCTGGTAAAAATTTATTACCAGTTTTATCATACCAGCTTTTCATTAAATCCACTTGATTGGACTTCAACATTTCTGTTACTGTCTCACTTCTATTAATACCTAACTTAATTGCTTGTTCTTCACCAAAGGCTTGAAAAAATTTAAGCATACTATTCCTTAAGAAATCATTTCTAAGTAATGAAGTTGCAATAGATTTATCTTTTAAAAAAGGCAGCCATTCTTTATGCATTTGTAACAATCCAAAAGTAATACCATCATTATAAAAATAATGTTTTAATTCATTCGGAGCATCTTCACTTATAAATAATTCTAGATGTTCTGAAACTAATTCAGGAACACTTGACAAATAAGAATAGTTAAATTTTCCTTGTTTGATTTTATTATATACAGAATTTCTCAAAGATTGCTCAATGGCCTGTTCATCTTCTATTTCATTGTAAAAACTAGTAATTGTAATATCTGAAAGAGCAAAACCATATTTAGAAATTAATTTTAATAATTTTTCATTACCATATCTTGAAACATATTCATCTATAAAATTTAAAGAGTTAGGTATCATGTGTCCTTGTTCATCTACCTTACCAGGTACATCTAATTTTATATCTGCACATAAAGTATTAGATAATTTTCTATTAATTAAATACCGTATATACTCCTTATGACTATATATAAGATCAGGATTAATTGTATTTGTATAAAAAGCCTGCTTTAAGCTAACTGGAACATTTGAATCCATAAATATTTCTGGATGGTCATTTCTAAACTCACCTTGAATCCAATCATAATTATAATTAAGATAGTCATTAAACACATGATTTTTTCTCAGATAATCCAAACAATTTGCAAATTGAGTTAAAAATTCTTCATAAGTTAAATTACCATTTTTAAAATCTATTTCTGATTTTAATAAAGAAATAGGATAATGTGGATGAAAATAGTTACTAAGGAAATTAAACATTTCTAAATTCGTAGACGAAGCATTAACTTTATGTGTGAAAAAACCAGTTTCTTGTTCAAATTTTTTAATGTTTTCTATATTTAAAGTATCTAAAGTAAATCTTTGTTTATCATCAAGAACAATTACTGAATCATTATATTGTAATAAATCATCAACGGTATTTAATCTTTCAACAAATCGAAAATGCATGGATGATAACCATTCTGGGATATTGTAAATTATATGTTCATCTTTAATTTGATTACACATATTGTAAATTATATGTTCAACTTTAATTTGATTACACATATCATAATTTAAAAAGTACTTTTTGACTGCTACAATAAAATCACTTTCTAAGTCTTTTCCTTCTTTTAAGAATTGATTAAATTGATAAAACTCATTTTTTTGTTGTATATGTGCAAATATATCTGGATATTTTTTTACTAATTCTTGAAATTTACCCATACCATAATTATCTCTAACGAATTGAGAAATATATATACCATCTTCCATGAAATAATCTACTGAAACATTATCAAAGACTTCTGGATAGTCAAGTAAATCTTGTACTTTTAAATTTCTACTAAAATATCTTTCCTTAACTTTATTGGGAATATTTGCATTTGTTAAAAACAAATCAGAATTTTCACTTATAAATAATTTAGGAAAATCTTCTTTACTAATTCCAAAATTTGAATTTATAATTTGTTGCTGAGTAAAATCAAAACACACTTTCTTAATATCAGTAACTTCAACATTTTTAATTTGTTCTAAAAATTGTTGAAAAGTAAACCCATTGCGTATATCTTCATCAAAATCGTAGCTCATACTATGATACATATTAAATAGTTGACTAACTGCTCCATACTCTTGCTCTGAATAATTATAAAGTTGAATAATTTTGTCTATTCCTAACACCTCAAGCATTAATTCATTATAATTCATATGCAATTTATCTTCTTTTTTCACTGATTGTTCTAAAGTTACTTCCTCAAACATATATAATACACCATCCTATACAAGTATCTTACTATCGCTTGACTACTAACAATTAGTTTAACACTATTTGCTGTTTTAATAAATATATCTTTAAATCCATAAAAATCTTTTCATTTAAAGGATAAACAACAAATTAATAAAATTTAAAATATATTCCAAATAAAAATACTTAACCTAAAAATCTACTAAATACCCAGTGTTATATTAACACAATGTATAAGAAAACATTGACATATCAAGGTTTTTTTATTATAATTAAAACTGCAATTCACTTGAAACAGCAGATTTAGAGTTCTTTAAAGTGTTTTTCAATAAAGTCAAGTAACCATTGCTGTTTACGCGAAAGAGAAAGAAAAACTCCCTAAAGTCCGACTAAATCATTTCAATGAATGTAATATGTAAAGAAAGGAGTAAATTTATGGCAAGATATACTGGACCTAGTTACAAAAAAGCACGTCATGTAGGATTTTCTATTAGTGAAACTGGTAAGGAACTAGCTCGTCGTCCATACGGACCAGGACAACATGGAAATGCTCGTAGAGGAAAACTATCTGATTACGGAACTCAATTAAAAGAAAAACAAAAAGTACGTTTCATGTATGGAGTAAATGAAAGACAATTCAGAAATACATTTGATAAAGCATCTAAACTAAAAGGTGTTACTGGTACTAACTTCTTAAGAATGTTAGAATCTCGCTTAGACAACTTAGTATATAGAATTGGTTTTGCAACTACTCGTCGTGGAGCTAGACAATTAGTAAACCATGGACATGTAACAGTAAATGGTAAAAAAGTAGATATTCCATCTTATCAAGTTAAAGTTGGAGATGTAATTTCTATCAAAGAAGACCACAAAAATCTTAAAGTTGTTACAGAAAGTCTAGCAAAAGTAACAAAACGTGTTGACTTCATTACCTATGATGAAGGAAAAATGGAAGGAACATATGTAAGACTTCCTGAAAGAAATGAATTAAATGCTGATATTAATGAAGCATTAATCGTTGAATTCTACAACAAATAAAAGGAACAAAAGTTCCTTTTTTTTATGAGAACAAATTAGGAGCACAACCTAAATGAATATGCTTTTTATGTATTAAATCCAAAATATCTTGAGAAGAATAAATATATTTATTAAAACCTTTATCCCTTAAAAAACAATAAGCATCAATAACCTCAGGTGGAACAAACACCTCAACTTGCCAGCCAAACTGAGGATAAATAATCATTCGCTGAATATCCCCAACAACTAAAGAAACTTCTCTTTCAAAATAAGATAAATCAGATTGCAATTGCTTTAAATATACATCAAACGTTTCTCGTGGTGAAGTAATAATAAATTTAATACTAGACACTAATGCTTGTGCAGTTGCTAAGGTTCTCCTTTCAGATATAGTATTGTGAACAATTAAAACACTACGTACATGATTTTCTTTAAAAATAGACCTTGAAAACCTAAAATTATCACCAGTATTAGTTGATTTCATCTCTAATAAAATATCATCATCAGAAACATCATTTTCTAAAGCTATATCCCTATATATTTCTGCTTCTGATTTATCGAATTTTTGACTAGTAATCTTACCTAAACCACCAGCAAATAATATTTTTTGCCCATATCCTTCTTGAAAAAGTTCCCAACACCTAACAGGAATATTCGTATTATTACAACCGCACCCCATAATAATATCACATGGCCTAATTTCTTGATCCAATTTCATGAAATTCCAAATAATTTCCAATTTTGAGATTACATCTTTATCGTACCTTAAGTCCAAATAATCACTCCTTTATCTCTATCGTTTCACAAGAACAATTATTTATTGGCATTTTTAATAAATTACCATGCAAATTATGGTGATGTAATAAATGATAGAAAGCTCTAAATATAGCTGAATGAGTAACCACTAAAACATGCTGCCCTTGATGTTTAGACATAACATAATCCAAAAAATCCTGACAGCGTTTAAAAATATCTTGGATAGCTTCCACGCCTTCATCTGAACAATTCAAATCATAATCCCAATATTTTTTAGCATCATACTTTTCTCTTGGACATCCTTCTAATTTACCTAAATTACGTTCAATTAATCGATTATCAGGAAAAGTCTCTACTCGATCTCCTACTAAAATAAAAGCAGTTTCAACAGTTCTAACTAAAGGAGACATATAACAAAAATCAAAATGAACATCCTTTAATTGTCCTCGTAATTTTTGACACTGTCTTCTTCCTGTATCATTTAATGGATTATTTTCTCTACCTTGTATTATATTATTATAATTAGCTTCTGTTTGTCCGTGACGAACCAAGGTAATTTTCATTGATATCTATCCCCTATCTTCTAAATTTTTAATAAGTAAAACTATTATATAATGTAAATATTTACACTGTCAACAAATCAAAAAAACTATTCACAAGAATAATTTTTTGATTTATTCAAACTTTCCAATAAAATATTTCTTCTTTCCACGTCTGATAACTACATATTTATGTTCTACAGAGTCATTTTTAGTAATTTGATAATTCAAATCTATAACTCTATCACCATTAACACTAATAGAGCCATTGCTAATAAATTCTCTAGCCTCTCTCTTACTAGAGCAAATACCAAACTCTACTAAGAAATCAACTAAATTTTCTTCCTTCGCAACAAAAGGTTCAATACCCTTGAAGGCATCTTCAATCTCTCTGGCAGAAAGTTCTTTAATATTACCACTAAATAAAGATTCACTAATTTTAACAGCATTCTCATAAGCATCTTCACCATGTATAAAATCAAGGACTTCTTTCGCAAGTCTTTTTTGAGCAATTCTCTTTTCTGGATATTGATTATGTTCAGCCATAATAGACTCAATTTCCTCTTTACTTAAAAAAGTAAATTTTTTCAAATACTCTTCTACCATAGAATCTTCAAAATTTAAAATATATTGATACATTTCATAACTAGACGTTTTTTCTTCATCTAACCATAAAGCATTCCCATAACTTTTACCTAATTTTTTTCCAGTAGAATCTAATGTAAGTGGCATAGAAAAAGCATATACTTCTTCATTATTAAGTTTTCTAATAAGTTCAATACCAGTAGTCAAATTACCCCATTGATCAGAACCACCAAATTGTAAATTTATTCCATACTTATCATGCAACTCTTTAAAATCATAACCTTGTATCAACATATATGAAAACTCAGCATAGCTAATTCCAATATCTAATTGACGTTTTACTAAATCTTTATTAATCATATAAGTTACATTAATATATTTACCAACATCTCGTAAAAAATCAATATAATTTATATGTTGAAACCAATCAAAATTATTAACTAATTGAATCTCATCACCAAATAATTTTTTCATTTGCTTTTTTATTTTTTCATAATTATGTTCAATAACAGAAATCTCTGCTTTTTCACGTTCTCCAGTCCCTCTAGGATCTCCTACACGGCCTGTTGCTCCACCTACTAAAATAAAAGGATGATGTCCAGCTCGTTTTAAACGTTCTATCATTAAAAATGTAGGGAACTGTCCAATATGCAAACTTTCTGCAGTAGGATCTGCACCTATATAAAAGTTCAAACCACCTTCATTTAATTTTTTTTCAAGTTCAGGACTAGAAATATCCTTAATCAAACCTCTCCATTGTAATTCTTCAAATAATGTCATTTTCTTTCCTCCTCCAATTTTAAATCATATATTGTTTTTATATCATATCCATAATCTAAATATATTCCTTCCACATCTCTACTAGTAGCAGTATCCTTAGAAATACCAAGTTTTTCTAAAACTAAATAAACATCTTCTTCACTTTTTCCTTCAATCTCTAAATAAGTAGGAATCATAGGCCAAGAATCAATATCAATTTCGACCCCATTCAAAACGTATTGACGTCGTCTATTTTCTTGATAGCCTTTAGCAACAAAACCTAACTCATTCAAAATTAAATTAGTTTTTTCAAAATCATCAACTATAATTTCTAACTCCTGAGTACCATCTATAGTAGAAGACACAATATTTTTTATAGTAAGTGTCGTCTTATCACCATTAGTACGTAAACGAATCCACCTACCATCGATTTTAGGAATAAAATCATAAACATATCTTCGTTGCAAATAATCCCAGCAAAAAACTGCTCCTAATTCTTCTAACTTTTTTTCAATATCATCTACATTAATTTCTAATACACGAACTTCATATTCAGTATCCATTCTATCACCTCCAAAAAAAAAGAACAACTCGCCTATAAGGACGAATTATTCGCGGTACCACCTTACTTTATGGATTTCTCCATACACTTAAATATCTTAACGCGATAAACGTTTTTCTCCAAATGTCGTAATTCATAATTATCTCTCCCTAGTTTCCACCAACCACTAGATCTCTATAAAAGAAAATAATTACTACTAACCATTCATCTACGAAAATTATAGATTTATCATATCATAAAAAAATTTTTTTGCAAACAATTAAATTATTTTTTCCTATTCTTATTATTATTTTCTACGATTCTTTGATTCTTCCTACCACCAACAATAAACTTATCTTCTAAAGATAAATCAATATCTTCAACAAGTCTATCTACATGAGTAATATAAGACGTAGTTAAACTATTCTCAAAGACTGCACTAATATTACCAAAAGAATCAACATAAATTCCTTCCATACCAGGAGTATTAACAACTTCCTGTCCAATAAAATGTAATAACCCATTCATTAATTCAAATTTTTTGATTGCAGAAAAACTTTTTCCATAAGATTGAGAAATGACTAAATATCTTATATTTTTATCTTCATAAATAGCAATTCCTTGAATAGCAGCTGGTAGATTTTTAGAAATAACAACAGGTGTAGCAAAAACCTCTCTATTATCACTAGAGTATTCGAGAGAATAAGCAACCAAGCATCCCACCTCAGAACAAGTAGCAACATAAAGAGTATTGTCAAAATAACATATACTAGCTGCACTAGCAACAGTATTTAAGGCATCTTTATTACGAATATTAATTGCCCCATTATCATTGATAATAGAAGTGTAATCAAATGTTTTTGAAGAAAAAAAAACCCTTTTCTTATTTTCTAGCATCCACTTTTTTAACAACTCATATGAATAAGCATAAACTCTTCCACGTGCTCCAGTAACATAAAGAACATCATGATAACAATCGTAAGCAACACCACCAACATGAGCACGATGATTTAAAGTGATATTACCAATAAGTTTTCTCCTAGAACAATCAAAGATATAAAGTCTCGAATTTTGCTCTTTAAATCCCAACTTCCTTTTTAAAGACGATAACTTAGAATAAGCACTGACAACAAAATTATCAGAAGCAACAGTATATCCTTGAACAACATAATGATCTTTTTCTATTTGCGAATAATCAAACGAATAATTAACTAACTTCTCCAACTTCAAAAAATCATCCCCATAATCGAGTAGAGAAAATTAAATAGATTTTCTCTATTTTAATTTGTCCCTCTCACACCACCGTACGTACCGTTCGGTATACGGCGGTTCAATTTATATTACAGTATGTATTTTTAAGTAATGGTCTAATG
>DVGU01000027.1 GCA_018712565.1 Candidatus Faecimonas gallistercoris | reverse complement strand
ATTTTTGTGTTCAATTAAATTTTACTAAATTTTGGAAGTTTTTTCCTTATTTTTATATAAAAAAAGTGAATCTGTGGATAACACATTTTCACTTTTTCTTTTTCCTGCTAAATTTTACCGGAACTCAAATTTTTAGCAAGATAAAATATTCGGATGTAGGATTTTTTGAAAGTGCTATTCAAAATGAAAATTCATATAACACTTTAACTCCTTCGCTATTAATGGGATATTTACTTTACGATACTAATTTTACAAATAACCAGGAAGAAAATAATTATTATAAACAATTATTAATACTCTGGGCCCTAGATAGATTAGAAGGGTTTGAAGATGACTATAATTACATAGATGCATATCCCAATGCTCCAGAAAAAGTAGAAAAAGAAACAAGTTATGATGAAAAATTTAAAGTAGAGTCCATCCCTGACTTTGCAGAATTTATGGACTGGAGATTTAAAAATAGGCTATCAGCTGGAGATAAAGAGATGTTAAAAAACTCCAAAGTAGGCAACAAAATGATGAAATATTTAGAAGAATGGGATAAATATGTAAAATGGTATATAGATGATAATCAAAAAGTAGAATTAGATGAAATTACAATGGAAAACATAACCTATTGTGTAACTGATGACTATATAGAAACAAATCTAATTACACCAGCAAGTACCAATAAAGTATACTCAAATAAATTTACAAGTTATGATGTTGAAGCATCATCTCCTATGAAAGTAATAAATGTAGAAGGAGAAGAACAAACAAGATTTAATGCCAATGAAGGTTTTAAAATTCGTATACCAATAAATAATATAAATAGCAACAGACTAAACATTTCAATAAAACTAACAGGATACTTTGATTTCACTGAACCAGTAGTATATGGCGTAGGAAGACAACCGATGAGTCTAACTAATAAAGATCAAATTTTGAATTTGTTTTATAGTGCAGCTGTCATTAATAACTATTCAATAGTAGAAACAAAAAGTACAGACACACAAATATTAGAAACAAATCAAAAATTAGGCACCTTAAATATAAATGTAATTGATGCAGATTCAAAATTAAATCTTTCAAATGCAGAAATTACAGTGTTGGATGCATTTGGAAACATCGTATATAGACAAACCACAGGAAAAAATCAAATCAATATAACATTACCTGTAGGAGATTATACTGTAAAACAAACAATCACACCACCTAATTATGAAGCAAAAATAATAGAACAGAAAGTAACAGTTACAGAAGATAAACCAGTAGCAGCTACATTAGAAAATATCCAACTAATAGAAGTGCCAGATTTAGGAAAAAACGTAAAAGGAATAATAACAATTACAGGAATACTAGCTATCATAATCGGCGTAATAATATTAGCAATCAATCTAAAGCATAAAAAGTCCAATTAATTTTGATGAGAAGAAGTAATTACTACTTCTTTTTTGTATGAAATAAAAAAAATAGGTAAAACTAAGAATGGTGATATTATGAAAAATGAAAAATATGAACGAATTGCAAAAGACCATCAAGCACCCAATCCCAGATTAAAAAATGCCATAATTGCATTTATTGCAGGAGGGATGATTGGACTTTTAGGAGAAGGAATTATTGAACTGATTTGTTATTATGCACATATGTCAAGAAGTAGTGCTGGAACAATTATGATTGTTATATTAATTTTTATTGCCTCTTTATCAACAGCATTAGGTTTCTTTGATAAATTAGTAACAAAATTTAAATGTGGATTGTTAATACCAATTACAGGATTTGCTCATTCAATGACAAGTGCAGCACTAGATTATAGAAAAGAAGGACCAATATATGGTTTAGGTGCTAATATTTTTAAATTAGCAGGATCTGTTATTTTATACGGAATAATAGCAGCTTGGTTTTTTGGAATGATTAGATTCTTTTTAGGAGGTAAAATATGACATTTAAATATAATGATGTATATGTAAAAGATACCGCAACCATTGCAGGCCCCTATGAAAAAAAAGGACCTCTAAAAAAATATTTCGATAAAACTTTTGATGATTTATACTTTAAGGAAGACTCCTGGGAAAAAGCAGAGATTAAAACAGTAGAAGAAAGTCTAAAGTTACTTCATAAAAAAGTAGGATTAAAAAGAAAAGAAGTAGATGTTATCTTAGGAGGAGATCTTCTAAATCAGATTAGCGCAACTACTTACGGTGCCTATAATTTTTCAAAATGTTTTTTAGGATTATATGGAGCATGTTCAACCTCTGTTGAGGGAATGATTTTAGGAAGTTGTTTAATCGATTCAAAAAAGGTAAAAAATGCAATTGTTACTATATCTTCTCATAATATGGCAGCAGAAAAACAATTTAGAAATCCAACCGAGTATGGAGCTCCCAAACCATTAAGTGCCACGTTTACCGCAACAGGAAGTGCATCTATTTTATTAACCAAGGAAAAAACAGATGTAAAAGTAGAATCATCAACCATAGGACAAATTATTGACTTTGGACAAAACGATCCAAACGATATGGGAAAAGTTATGGCACCTGCTGCAATAGATACAATCAAAAGACATTTAAAAGATTTAAATAGAACACCTGAGTATTATGATTTAATTGTAACAGGAGACCTAGGTCTTTATGGAAAAGAAATATTAAAAGATTATATGCAAGAAGAATATAACTTGGATTTATCAAAAAATTACAATGATTGTGGTATCATGTTATATGATTTAAAAAAGCAAGAAGAATGTCTTGCTGGAGGTAGTGGACCAGTATGTAGTGCACTTGTTGCATTTGGATATATTTATCATGAAATGAAAAAGAAAAACTTAAAAAAAGTATTAATAGTCGCAACAGGAGCTCTATTTTCACCAACCATGGTTTATCAAAAAGAAAATATTTATTCTATTGCGAATGCAATTAGTTTGGAGGTAGTATAATGTTATTAATTAATTCATTCTTATTCTGTGGATTAATCTGTATGATAGCCCAGATTATATTAGATAATACAAAACTAACTCCAGGACATATAACAAGTTTATTTGTAGTTTTTGGAGCTTTCTTAGACTCTTTTAGTTTCTATGATAAAATCATCAAAGTAGTAGGAGGAGGAGCATTAGTACCAATCACCAGTTTTGGACATTCTCTAATTCATGGAGCTTTAGCCAAAACAAACGAATATGGAATATTAGGAATATTAATGGGAATGTTTGACCTAACTGCCACTGGTATTACTGCCGCAATTATTTTCGCCTTCTTATTTTCATTAGTCTTTAAACCAAAAAATTAATAATCTACTAGAAAAAGCATACAATAACTGGAAGCAAAATATTTTGCTTCTTTTTTCATAAAAAATTTTAAAACTACAAATAGTTAACATTCGAATAAATGAATTATATAGTATCTTCATCAGGAAGAAATATTATGTATAAATCTTATCATTCCTATTAAAAAAAGCATTAACAAGCCAGTAGAAACGAAAGAGTTGATATTTACTAAATTCCTTTATTATCTAAGAATAATTTTGAAATATTTGTGATGTATGTTAGACTATATTTACATGAATTAAGGAGGAATAATAAATGGATGATATATATTTTTATATTGCTAAATTAAAAGAACTTGATGAACTAGTCTTCGTTAAAGAGAAAAAAGAAAGGAACGAAGGTTTCATTATACATAAAGGGAGAGTAGCAGAAATCAGTGATTTTGCGATAGCGACAGGAGCCTGGCCTTATGATAATCCCTATGAAAGAAAAACAACACTAAAAAACAGAGTTGGTATTTATTGGACTGGTGACAAAGAAAAAGATAGAATGCTGGTTAGAGGTATTAACTATAATGGTTATATTGGAAATGACTTGGCTACTAGACGAGATTCGATTGGAATTCGTCCAGCAGCATCATTTTCATCGATTGAACCATTCGCTGAGATTATAAAAGAATTAGATAAATATTTAGAAGTTAAATTCGGATATTATCCTCAAACTATTGCACCTGAAAGTATACAGGATGATTTATATGAAAGGTTTGTGTATGAAGCATTACCTAAAACAGGAAATGTCTATACGATAGATGCAAGAAACTTCGGTAAACGCGACGGCGGACTGCGCTGCTATTCGGAAGGACGATTAAATGAAGATGAGTATGAACATCTAAAAGAATATGAATATGATGGTAAAAAATATGTAAGAGCATGTATAAATTCTAGTCTTTTTAAAAAACGTAAGTTTAAAGACTCTGATTTAATTAAAGACCCTGATTTAGCTAATCCTATAATTCAACTTTTTATGAAAGTAAATGGAGAAGGAGAGGCTCTAATAGAATATTTACCTGCAGTTTTTTCTAATGGAGAAAAATACAAAACAGGAGAGTATGCCTTTTTTGAAGTAGAACCAATAATATGGTGTGTAGATAAAGAACAGGATACCATTTTAAGTAAAAATATTTTACTGGGAGGTATTCCATTTAACGATAATTGGGAATATACTGGAGACTATCTTAATACAACTATGAATTGGTTTCTTAATGATTGCTTTGCCAAAGAAATAGTTCAAAATATGGATTATAGAAACATCAAAACAAGCAATAATCAAAAACACCTAACAAAAAAATTATAATCTTATTAGATGATTTACTATATATAAATTACAAAATCAAAATCATCTAATAACTTAAAATTGTCTAGAAACTAAGCTAATCATATGTTAAAGATAAAATCTAAAGTATTTGAATTAAATAGAAGAGTATATAGCTTATACAATCACAAAAAAAGACTGTCTCCTATAAGATATAGCAATATACTAAACAGTCCTATTTAAAAATTATTTCCTCCATTTATATTTGATTAAAGGTTAATAAAAACAAGGTGAAACCAATTCACCTTGTTAAATAATACTAGAAGAAAGTAAAATAATTAAATCCATATTATCATCTTTAGCCATAATATTTTTATGAAGTTCTCCACACTTCTTACATCGATAAACAATTTTATAAGTATCTTTAAACTTTTCAATACCAATCGGCTCTAAAATACCTAAACAGGTATTTTTTCTATCTCCAGGCATAATATCTACATGTTTAGAACAAAGACAAAAAGGACAATGATCCCTAGCACTATATTTTAAAGGCAAGACTTCCTTACCACAAGCCTCACAAATAAAGCCCTCATCTCTCATCATAAATTGTTTCATAACATCACCAACTGTAGTTATTATAACAGGAAATAAATTGAAAAAAAAGAAGCTTTTTGCTATAATGGATAAGAAAATGAAACTCGGAAGTGATACTATGAATTTTAAGATTAATGAATTTGAAGGCCCTCTAGATTTATTACTTCATTTAATTAAAGAAAATAAAATGGATATCATGAATATTGAAATAGAACATATTACCGAACAATATATTTCATATTTAAATGAACAAGAAAAAATGAATCTAGAAATTGCAAGTGAATACTTAGTTATGGCATCAGAATTAATTGAAATAAAATCTAAATTATTACTTCCAAATCCTAAAATAGAAACAGAAGAAGAAGAGAATATAGATCCTAGAGAAGAATTAGTTAATAGACTTTTAGAATATCAAGCATATAAAGAAATTACCAAAGTATTAAAAGAAAAAGAAGAATTACGAAAAGAAATCTATACAAAGTCTCCAGAAAATATAAAAAAATATGTAGATGAAAATACCAAATTATCATCAGATATTACATTAGATGATTTAGTAGAAGCATTTAAAAAATATTTAGAAAGAAAAAAAGAATCTAAACCATTAAAAACTAAAGTAACAACGAATGAAATTAGTGTTTCTTCTAGAAGATTAGAAATAAAAAGTATTTTAAAAAAACAACCAAAAGTATCGTTTTTTGACCTATTTCCAGTAGTAAATAAAGAATATATTGTTGCGACATTTTTAGCTATTTTAGAAATGGCTAAAAATAAAGAACTAAAGATTACGCAAGATAAAAATTTTGATGATATAATATGTGAGGTGCAGTATGAAAAATAAAGCTATATTAGAAGGATTATTATTTGTAGTAGGAGAAGATGGCTTAACTTTAGATCAAATAGAAGAAGTATTAGAATTAAAAGAAGAAGAAGTAAAAGAATTAGTAAATGCTTTAAAACATAGTTATGAAGAAGAAGATAGAGGACTTAGGATAGATTTTTTAGGAAATAGATTAAAATTAACAACTAAGTTTGAACATAGAGAGTATTATCAAAAGTTATTAGAAAATCCAGAAACAAATATTTTAAGCCAGGCTGCTTTAGAAACCCTTGCAATCATTGCTTATAATGAACCAATTACAAGAATACAAGTAGATAAAATTAGAGGAGTTAGTAGTAGTCAAATGATTAGAAAATTAGTTGCAAAAGGATTAATAAAAGAATCGGGTAGAAGTAATTTACCTGGAAGACCAATTCTTTATGAAACTACCAATGATTTTCTAGATTATTTTGGATTAAGTAGCATAGAAGAATTACCTGATATGGAAAAATATATTGAAGAAAGTAATCAAGAAATAAATGAAGAAAAAGATTTATATACATCAAAATATAAAGAAGAATAAAGACCTACAGATGTTTTGTAGAGAGTGTAAAAAAATTTTATAGAAAGTTTTTTGCACTCTACATTTAGGTAATTAAATGTGTGAACACGTAATAATTTCCATTTATAAACAATAAAAAATAAAAAAAATCTAGAAATTATAAAAATATATGTTATAATCTAATATGTAATGCCTGCGTGGCGGAATTGGTAGACGCGCTGGACTCAAAATCCAGTGTTAGCGATAACGTGTCGGTTCGAGTCCGACCGCAGGCACCATAAGAATTTAATCTGGACCTAGTGTTTCAGATATTTATAAATAGAACTTGGCAAAAGTTCTTTTTTTATGTTATTATGAATATGTCAAGGAAACTTACATAAAATAAAAAAGGGAACATTCAGTTTCGTCAAGTTGAATGTCTACCCAAATTACATTTGTTTAGACGCTTATTCTAGAGAATGAGTGTCATTTTTTTATTATTACTATCATAATAATAAAATGATAGCAATGAGCTTAAGAACTTTTATAATAAAAGTCTTAGTTTTCATCTTTATCAAACCTCCTCTCTATAAAGATTAGAGGTAGACACTCAACAACTGATATTACCTACAAAAAATATGCTATTGAATGAATTAAAAAACAAGGAAACAGATCTATATTTAATAAAAAATATTTTATAGCAAAATTTGTTATATTAATATTAGAATATTATTAAAAAATTGTTCACTATTGAAAAAATGTATGATATATTGTTACTGTACTGAGATGAGAGTACTGACTTAATATTGAGTTCAGTATCAAATCCCTCAAGAAACCAAATTGATAAGAAACTCGAACTTTCGAGATAAACATAAAAACTACTCTCAAATAAATTGAAAGTAGTTTTATTTTGTCAATTTAGAAACACACTTATATATTGACAACCAATATATTATGAAGAAGATTTTAAAGATAGATATGATAATATTGATGCTGTTGTACTAGATACTTATGATGGTGGATACTATTCTAAAGAAGAATCAGAAGAAAATAATTGTGTAATTTTCTATGGTAAAAATACATATTAATAATTTTTCCCCTTGTGTCAAAATACCTACAGGGTATCTATTTAATACCAGGTTTAGCCCAAAATATTAATACTTTATTTTATTTAATAACCATGATACAATCATAACTGAAAGAGAAGGAGAGTACTTATGGAAAAATTGAAATTTGATGATAATATGAATTACTTTGTTATAAGCGACTTACATGGGCAAGGAAAAATATACAATCATATTGTTGATAATTTAGATAAACAAGCAGTTGAAAAAGGTCAACCAATAACTTTAATAATAAATGGAGATATTATTGATAGAGGCCCTGACTCTATTGAAATGTTAGTTGATGTTATGGAACGTGCAAAAGGTATGAAAGGTAATATAAATGTAATAATGTTACCAGGAAACCATGAAGAGATGATGTATAGTTCTTTAAAGTATTTTAAAGAACATAGAGATTGGGACAGGTCAAAAACATTAACTCATAGTAATGTATGGTTTAATCCAGCTAATCATGGCACTGAAACAGCAGAACACTTTTTTGAATTACCTCCAGAAAAACAAGTAGAAGTTTATAATTTTTTAAAAGATTTACCATTATATTGTGTAGTAGAGACTACTAAGCCTAATTATAATTCGTATGTAATAGTACATGCTTGTCCACCTCGTAACGCAATGAGTTGTAATTACATTCCTACACTTGATGATATTGTTTCAAAATCACAGTTACAAGTATTGAGAGAATGTTTAACATATAGAAAAGATGATAATTCAAATGTTAATGTTAGTTTACCAGACAAAGGTGTTATTACCTTAATAGGACATACGCCAGTTAATAGTGAGAATGGTTTTTGTTTAACAGAAAATAAAAAATTGTTAATGATAGATGGTGGTTGTGCTTTTATGGCTGCAAATCCTGATGCACATATTATGATAAAAGAAATGGCAACATTAGTTAAATTATCAGATAAACCTGGTGAAACTAAAGTTGGTTTGTATGGTGATGAAAAATCAAAGTATATGAGACAGGGAAATAGAAAATAATTATACGAAATAACAAAAAACTTAAGAAAAGTTTTATATTATAAATGTATCAAAGAAACTGGTATAGTTACATAATCAATAAATGCTTGAAAATAGGAGGATTTGAATAATTTTAATAGCAAAAGAGAACTTATCTTCATTGATTGGATAATATAAATATGATATAAATCTTTCACAAATAGAATTTTTTATAAATATTTATTGATTTGATGAACCCTGGTAAAAAGAATGTTGTAGAGCAATGTAATAATAAATAAATTTTTTTCCTGAGATTATATTATCGATACTTTTATAAAATATATTAAAATTAAAAATAAATATCTGTTTTACAAATAATGAAAAAGAACCATTAATTTATATTATTTGTGATAATAAAAAATGAAGAATTAAAGGAGTTATCTTAGCTCCTTTTTTCTATAACAGTAAATGTGTTCGCTATAATCCATTAAGGTATAAATATGTGTATCATAAATATAACCTATGTAAAAAGATTAGCAAATGGTCTAGTGAATCAAAAAGGTATATTAGGAAGTGAGAAAGAATGAAAACTATAATTAATAACCAATATGATTTAAAAGATTCCTCTGTTACAGAAGTCGTTAAGAGAGTAAAAGTATTACTGACTAATTCCAATGATGAAATTTTACTTGAAGATTTACATACTAATTATCCATTATTTGATGTATATAAACCAATAAAAAATGATTGATAAAAATAGTGATTTAATAAAGTATTTATGATAAAATATAGCATACAAATGAGGTGAAGAAAATGACTGAGGTTAAAACGATAGATTTATGGACAGAACAAAATGAAAACCACTTTGATTGTTTTAAGGGAGCATTCATTGATGGATTTGAAGATGAAAATATTCCTTTTGATACCTATAAGGTAATAAGAAATTGTAATTGTATTATAACTAGTAATCAAGAAGGATTAAATATTAGTAATAAACACAATGCTATTATCTTTTATAAAGAAGATAATCCTGTAAGATTAATGGTAATAAATCAAAATACGGATATAAATAAATGTATAGATGTTGCATTAGACCAATCGTTTAATAACTCAACATTAAGAAGTGTATATGATTTTCTTGGTATAAGAAGAACTGATATTAATTTAAATGAACAACCTATTTTTAATAATTGTAATCAGGAAAAAGAAATAGACGTAGGATCTTGTGATAGACCAAATTTATTAGAAAGTATGTTAGAAGGAAGTTATACGCAAAGTGATACAGGGTATGGAAAAAGTAATAGTGATAATAATTATAAATTTATTCCTAACATCTACTTACAATATGAACTTACAACTGATAATGAGTATTTCCAAATAGAACATCAAACTGCTTTCTTAAACGAAAATATGACAAGAGTAATTCCACTTCAAAAGAATTCTTCGCTAGATATTGATATGCTATATCAACAGTTTTATGAGGACAATGGATTAGAAGATTTTACTAATTTTATTATGTATTTGAATTCCTTAGAAGATTTTAGTTATGTTGTTATTGAAAAAGATCAAGAAAAAGTAATTTATGGTGTAATGAAAGAAGGATGGATAGATAATCCTATAGAATTAAAAGTAAAAAGCACAGATAATTTATGTCAAGATTTAAAAGACGCTTTAGTAAATAATTTTAAAGAAGAAATAGCAACAGGATATACTCATAGTTTTAGTGGAGAATATGAATATTTTATGACACTAGAAAATGTTATAGTAAAGTTCCCTAATAACTATGAATATCAAGGATGGATATATAATCAAGTTAATGAAGATCGTCAAAAAAATAGTAAAAAATTAATGAAGATATAAATGGAAATAATAAGGAGTCTGTAAATAAATCTGTGTAAATAGAAATCTTTCCATGATAAAATAAAAAGAAATGGAGAGATTTTTATTATGAAAGAAAAAAATACTAAAGGAAAAGATTTATTAAAAATACTACAAGAAAATTATG
>DVGU01000026.1 GCA_018712565.1 Candidatus Faecimonas gallistercoris | reverse complement strand
TCCTGTTTCAGTAGAAGTTGATTACTAAAATTTAATAATAATTAGAAATAATCAGATATATTATCTGAGTTTTTGTAATGGAGCAATCATATTTTCACTTATTCAATTAAATGAAGCAAATTCCTAATATATAAAAAAAAATCAATCTTTATGATTGACTTATTAAAATTTAACTTTATAGAAAAAGTTAATTTATTCACAAATGGTACCCTGTACGGGGTTCGAACCCGTGTATACTGCCTTGAGAGGGCAGCGTGTTAAACCACTTCACCAACAGGGCAAGAATTAGGTCATGTATTTGACCATTTAATAGTATCATATATGCATACTTTTTACAATAGTAAAATGAAAATATTTTTTATGACACTATTATCTTTTTACAAGTTTTTTTACTTGATTAGAGGTGTTTCTTGGGGTTTTGTAACTGGTTTTATAACTATATTCAGGAATTGAATTTTCTTGTTGTTTGGATGGGAATATTGCTATATTGTTAGATTCATCATAACAATTTTGAGCAACAAAAGCATTTCTAAAAATTGGATAATCTCTAAACTCTGATTTCAATGCTTCTAAATCTTTTTTCATATCACTATGACCATGCTCTTTATGAATATAGTTAGACAATTTAGAATAATATGAACGATTATTAGAAAAATATTCCTCTAAAAGAGCAAGATTTCTATTTTTTATAGCGGTTTGAACTTTCTTCCAAGATTCCTCTACTAATAAAATTTCAGGAATTATGGATAATTCTTTTTCTTGTTCATCTATAAATCCCTCTTTTTTTACAATAGAATTTAAAAGAATTTTTAATTCTGACTGATCAAATATAGGCTTTATAAAATAAGCCTCTTGTGTTAATCTATCAACTACTTGAATCGCAAATGCATTTTTATTTTGAAACTTATCAGGTAATTTTTGCTTGAATATTGTCATAGTTAGATTACAAGTATAAGAATCAATGTCTTCTAGACTATCGAATGACATATTTGGAATATTTATAACTTCTATCTGTTGATATGGGTAGCTTGAGTTTTTATTATAAACAAACCCAATTAAAGAGTACTTATTATTATTTTGCATACTTATTTCCTCCATTCGCATCATATTATATCATAAAATCTTTAGATTGAACATATTAATTATTTTTTACCATAATTATTATTTATTTTAAAGCAAGTATTAACTTTGAAGAAACTGTAAGATAATTGTCAATTATGAATGAAGAATTGATATTATTTTTTTATTTGCGATTAAAAGTGATAAACTAATAATAGGAGGTAAAATCATGGAAGATTATTTTGGATACAAAAATAAAATTTGTGTAGTTACAGGGGCTAGTTCTGGGATTGGAATGGCTACTACTAAATTATTGGTTAAGTTGAATGCAGAAGTGTATGCATTAGATATTGTTCAAAAAGATATTAAGGGTGTTAGAAAGTTTATTGAGGTAGATTTGAGTAGTAAAGAGTCTATTGATAACGCTATGAAGCAAATTCCTACGCATATTGATTCTTTTTTTGGAGTTGCTGGATTATCAGGAGCTAAGACTAATTATTATAAAACTTTTACAGTAAATTATATTGCAAATAAATATATCACAGAAGAATATTTAAAAAACAGAATGTCCTATGGTGGTTCGATTGCTTATGTTACTTCTACTGGAGGGTTATACTGGGATAAATATGCTAGTGAATTTGAAAAATTTACTAATGCTAAAACCTGGGAAGAAATGATAGATGCACTTCATCAGCAAGCAAAGGAAGATACTCTTGGTATGATGGCTTACCCTTTATCAAAACGTGCAATGAATTATTATATGGCAAGGTTAGCTATTGAGTTAGGTCCTCAAAAAATTAGAGTAAATGCTTTACTCCCTGGTAGTACAGATACGGGAATGAAAAAAGAATTTGAAGTAGAAGCTGGTGGTATGGATGCCTTAGTTAGTGAAACAGGAATTGCAAAACGTCTAGCAACACCAGAGGAGATGGCTTGGCCTTTATTATTTCTAAATAGTGCTATGGCAAGTTTTATCACAGGGTTACCTTTTGTTGTTGATGCCGGAACTTCTGCGATGGTTGCTTTAAAAATGAAAAAAGATCGCATGGATATGCGAGTTGGATCTAAGTTATTTAATTTAGGATTTATTCAAAAACAGTTAGCAAAGCAGTTAGAACCTTTGAAAGATGAGCAAGTTAGTCAAGAAAATGATCAACAGACAAAAACTTTGAATGAACATGAGAATAGTAATCATGATAATGAAACAGAAATATTATAATAGATATAAATTAAATTTATCCTTTAGTTAATAAAAAAACGCCTCCTAAATAACAAGAGGCGATTTTTTATAAGTTATCGTTTTAGTTTTATTTCTTTTTGCTTTTTTGCTTTTTTCTGGTTCAAATACTTCTGCTACTGTTTTTTTATAGTTATTTTCAATCTCTTCATACATATTAGAAACAATTGCGTCTCGCATTCTATAAGGTCTAATTTCATTTTCAGGGTTATCTCTGTATTCTTCAAACCTCAAACTGATTTCGGCATTTTCAAAATCATTGTCATAGATTGGTTCTGACATATTTTTTTCTCTTATTAAATCTCTTCTTCTTTGATGAATGAATAGATCTATACTACAGATAGAATTAAATAATTGTTTTGCATTTTCTACATTATCGTTATTAAGTCTATTTAAAGTTTTCATATTTGCAAGTGATTCAGTAAAATAAAAATATAGATTTTTTGCATATAGTCCTTGTTCTTCTGATACAAATTGTGGAATGCTATAATTCATCATCGTATAAAACTTATTCATTAAATTTTTATACTTTTCATCGTGTAAAAAAGCATAAGCTTCACTTTCATAATATCTTCCAAAAAAGCCAATATCAGCTACTTCAAACATTATATCATTCATTTCACAGGCATTAGGATCACTAGTTGGATTATTTTTAATAGTACCTAAAACATTATCTATTTTCCTTTCTACTAAACTTATGTTTTTGTCTAATACTTCTCTTGTTCGTGGTTTTAACATTTATTTTGTCTCCTTTCAATGGTCTATAATATAACAGTGTTTACTTCTTTTGACAAATGGTTACAATTATACTTATATTAATTTGGTAATTGATTTATAACCATTTTTGTCTTTTATAACTATATATTGAATACTTTACTTCATTGGTAATTAAAAAAGATGATAAACTTCATCTTTATTTTTATAAGATATTTAACTTTACTTACTATCTATTTTCCAAGCATATTTAATAGATTAATCTTAAACATATCTTTTTCTGGATTGGTTTTAGAAATCATTACTCCTTTATAAGTTGAAAGCTCTGCTCTATGGCCTTCATCTAGAATACTTTCTGGAGTAATATTTGTTAAAAGAATAATATGTTTTTCTAGATATACAGTATAATGTAACATGATTTCTCCATGAACTTTTGCAAATAAATCGTCTGTTGGTAATTTTAACTCATAAGAAACTGTCTTATCTTTTTCATTTTTATTAACTTCTTTACCTAAGAAATTACCTTTTCTTAATTCTGGATAATAAGAAAATGTCAATTTTTTATAAGCTAGCATATTATATTTACGAACAGAACGTTCTTTCTTTCTAAAATCATTTTCATCCAAGTATTCAAATATATAAGTTTTTTCCATAATATTCAACCTCCCCTAGTACATTATGCTTCTTCAGTTTAGAACCCCTCTATCCTTGAAGTAAACACATTATATCATAAAATTGCTTTTTTGTCAAATTGTACTCGTTATGTTAATTTAAATTTGAAGTGCAACACTTCAACATTGAAAAAGACATATGAATAATCTATAATATCTTTTGCTCAAAAAGAAAGGAAAATTCATATGTCTGAAAATAATAATACAATAAAACAAAAAG
>DVGU01000025.1 GCA_018712565.1 Candidatus Faecimonas gallistercoris | reverse complement strand
TTTCCTTCTATACGCACTTACTTCCACAATCTCAGATCTTAATAATTTAGAAACTAACTTTCAATTAAGATTTGATGATTAAATTATACACTATTTGTTCTTTGAAATCACTACTTTTTATATATTTTTTTTACACTTTACATGGTGTCTTTTCGTCGTGGTGTAAAATGAGAAGAAAAAAATAGATAGAATCATTTTTAATTAGATTCTATCCATTTTTTACTAATTAATTATTTTTACTCTTTTTTACTGCCATTGTTTTATATAAGTTAAACTAACCTCAATTTTAGCAGTTCTAGTCTTATCATAAAGTAAATTTAAAATACGTATTATTTCAAAATTATTCATAGTATCACCATCTATATAATATATGATTCTATTTTTATTTACATTATATTCGACAAAACATCCTAAATTTTTCACTTATAAAAAAGAAAAAAATATGAAAACTAAAACTTTGTGAACTAAAATTATAGAAAATTTACAAAACATATAGTATAATACAAAATAGGTGATGAGATGAACTATCCAAATGGAATAAAAAAACAAAATAATGCATCGCCAATCACGTATAGAAATCGAGGCATGACATTAGAAAGTGACATAAATGAATCCAATGAATATTATCAAGAGATAGATAAAGCATATATATATAAGAAACCAACACCTGTGAAAATCGTCAAAGTCAACTATCCATCACGCGATAAGGCTGTGATTACAGAAGCATACTATACTATTCCATCAACAACAGATTATAATGGATTATATAAAGGAAAGTATATTGACTTTGAAGCAAAAGAAACAAAAAATAAAACAGCTTTTCCCTTGGCTAATATTCACTCACACCAAATTAAGCATATAAAAAATATATATAACCATCATGGAATTGTTTTCTTAATAATCAGATTTGTTCATTACAATGAAACATATCTATTATTAGGAAAAGATTTTTTACATTTTATTGAAACTCAAAATAGAAAATCAATTCCTTACTCTTTTATTAAAGAAAAAGGGTATTTAATAAAAGATGGTTATAGACCAAGAGTCGACTATCTAAGTATAGTAGATACAATTATTGGAGGTATATAAAATGCAAAAAAAAGTAATAAAAAGGAAAACCACCCCTAAAAAAAGCAGAAGTAAAACTAGCAATACGAAAGAATATAACGTAAAAAGAAGAACTACACCAAAAAAGAAAAAAGAAAACAAAAACATTCTAATTGCTTGTTGGATTGGATTTGTAGCCTTACTACTTTTATGTTATATAAAACTAGGTTTAATTTTTACATTAATTACTGCTTTAGGAATTGGTATTATTGTAGGAGTAGCTCGTCTACTAAGAAAAGCACAAAACGACAAGAAAAAGAAAAAAATAATCAATATTATTCTGATTATAATTTTAGGATTAGGAATTCTATGCCTGATTTTATTTGTAGCATTTCTAATTTACATTACAATTACTGCACCAGAATTTGATGCATCAAAACTAGATACAAAAGAAATGAGTATATTTTATGATAATACAGAAGAAAAATTTGCAGAAACAGGGGAAGAAAGAAGAGAAAAAATAACATATGAAGATCTTCCTCAAGTATTCATTGATGCTCTTGTTGCAACTGAAGATTCAAGATTTTTTGAACACAATGGATTTGATGCTCCTAGATTCTTAAAAGCTAGTGCTGGACAATTATTAGGAAACTCTAGTGCCGGTGGAGCCTCTACTATCTCAATGCAAGTAATTAAAAACTCTATGACATCCTCAACAGACAGTGGGATTCAAGGTATTATTCGTAAATTTACAGACATCTACTTAGCTGTATTCAAGTTAGAAAAAAATTATACGAAAGAACAAATTATTGAATTTTATGTAAATAATCATGGACTTGGTGGTATGGTTTATGGAGTTGAAGAAGCAGCACAAACATACTTTGGTAAAAGTGCTAGTGACTTAAACTTAAGTGAAGCAGCTACGCTTGCCGGAATGTTTCAAGCACCAACTTACTATAAACCTGATGTTAATCCAGAAAATGCAGAAAAAAGAAGAAAAACCGTTCTATATTTAATGGTTAGACATGGATACATAACACAAGAACAAGCAGATATTGCTAATAGTATTCCAGTAAAAGACTTAGTTGTAGAACAGACAGCATCTTCTGATCCATACCAAGGATATTTAGATACTGTAACCCAAGAATTAGATGAAATGTATGATATTGACCCTACAGAAACACCAGTAGAAGTATACACAAATCTAGATAAAGATAAACAAAATGCAGTTAACTCTGTATTCAACGGACAATCATACACTTGGATTGATGACCGAGTTCAAGCAGGAGTTACAGTTCTAGATTCAGAAACAGGAGAAATACAAGCAATCGGAGCTGGTAGAAATAGAGCAGCTGGTACTTGGAACTTTGCTGTCGACAATAAACGTCAACCAGGATCAACTGCAAAACCATTATTTGATTATGGACCAGGAATTGAATATAATAACTGGTCAACGTATACCTTATTTGACGATGCACCATATAGTTATTCAAATGGACAATCAATAAAAAACTGGGATAACGGATACTTCGGTACAATAACACTAAGAAGAGCCCTATCAACCTCAAGAAATATCCCCGCATTAAAAGCATTCCAACAAGTAGACAATAAAAAAATTATCCAATTTGTTGAAAGTTTAGGAATAAAACCAGAAGTAGAAAATGGAAAAATTCATGAAGCTCATTCCATCGGAGCATTCTCACCAGGTGTATCTTCACTAGAAATGGCTGGAGCATACGCAGCATTTTCAAACGGTGGATATTATACAAAGCCACATACAATTCAAAAAATTGTAATACGAGATACTGGAGAAGTAATTGAATTTGATGGAGAAAAAACAAAAGTAATGTCAGATGCAACAGCGTTTATGATTTCAAATGTCTTAGAAGATGTTTCTTTAACAGGTGGAACCCCTTCAAACGTTGCTGCTAAAACAGGAACAACAAACTATGACGATGAAACGATGGAAGCATATAATCTACCAAGCGATGCAATCAGAGATTCCTGGGTAGTTGGATACTCTACAAAAACAGTGATTGCATTATGGTATGGTTACGATACAATAGATAAAAATGGAGTATATGTATTACATAATGTACCTGCTACTATTCAAAAAGACAGAATTTTCAATGCCTTAGTAAGTGCGGGTGCCATGGAATCTAACAGAGAAGCATTCAAACAACCTAGTAGTGTTGTAAAACTTGGTATTGTAGCGGGATCTAATCCACCAGTAGTAGCCGGAAGTGGATATACAGGAAGTGTTGTATATGAATATTTCAAAAAAGGTTATGAACCAGAGGAAACTGATACATCTAGTGTAGAACTTGCTAGACCTAAAAACTTTAGAGTAAGTTATGATGAAGGAAGTAATCGAGTAAGCTTATCGTGGTCAGCAGTTAATCCAGGAAACAACGAAGGATTAGGAACTTTTGGATATAATATATATCTAGGTTCAACATTAATAGGATTTACAGAAAACACAAGTTATACATACAATCCTGGAAATTCTTCTCCATATGGAACTTACAAAGTAGTAGCAACCTATAAAGGTTACAGTGGACTACAAGGTAACGCTGCAACATACACATTAAAACAACCAGAAACAACTACTGAACCATCGGAGCCAACAGAACCTGAAAAAGACCCATATGAACAACAAAAAGCAGAGTGTAGTACAAACGGCGGAACCTGGGATAGTACAAATAATACATGTATACCAAAACAAAATGATGAAGAAACAACAGCACCATAATAAAAACATAACAAAAGAAGAATCAATCAAGATTCTTCTTTTTTTCACGACAATATTCTTTTAAAGGACAATCCTTACATAAAGGTTTAACAGCCTTACAATAATACCTACCAAATAAAACCATCTGCAAATGAAACTTAGCCCATCTCTCTTTTGGTACCTTCTTCATTAACTTTCTTTCTACATCCAAAACAGAATCTTTCTGATAAGCCAGTTTTAACCTCTTAGAAACACGTTCTACATGTGTATCAACAGCAATAGCAGGATAATGATAAAACTCTGCTAAAAACACGTTTACAGTCTTTCTACCAACCCCAGGAAAACTCTCTAATACATTTCTATCTGTAGGAACAATCCCATCAAACTCATCAACCAAGCGAGTAGCAATCTCTTTCAAATATTTAGCTTTCTTACGAAAAGAACCAACCGGTCGAATAATTTCTTCTAAATCAGAAAGAGTTGCATTCTTTAACTCACTCAAAGTAGAATATTTAGAAAAAATAATAGGAGTAACAGAATTAACCCTTTTATCAGTAGATTGAGCACTAAGTACAACTGCCATTAACAATTGATAATCGGTATGATAAGTAAGTTCACACTTAGGATTAGGAAACAAATAATCTAAATAATCAAGTAATCTATTCTGAATCATCATCAAACCAATCCCAATCTACAATATCCAAATCAATATTACTATCCGCTTCCTCCTCTTTCCTTTGTGCTCTCTTTCGTCTCAAATTTTCTACATCTTTTACCGTTTCTATGCCCTTCTTTCCCCATTCATAAAGAATTTTATCAATATATCTTAAATTAGACACTCCATTAAATGTAGCTTCCTTAATAGCTTCTTCAATTAAATCCTCATTCATATCATTATCAAGCCATGCTTTTATAATTTCATATTCAATAGGACTGAGCGTTCTACCAAATTCTTTTTCTATAACTTCAAATATATTAGACTGATAATTATTCTTTTTCTCATTATTATCCTCAACCAATAATAAAGACAATTTACGATAAAAACTATCTAATAACACAACTTCTTCCATTAATCCTTTATCATTCTTAACAACTTCTACCTGAATCAACTTCTTATCAGTTAAAGTACTAATATATTCCATTATTTTAGATAAATCTATCTTTAATTCTTCTTCATATTTAGAAGGATTAAATAAACTATGATCACCAAGTTGATATAAATACATTAAAAATATAAATTCCTCTAATGATATCTTTAATTTCTTATAATGTTGTAAAAAGTAAAGAGGAATTACCAAATTACCTTGTTTAAAAACATCAATAAACTGTGCACCCTTCACTTTATCATCTCCCTAAATAATGCTTATATAATAACACAAAAATAACAAGAAAAAAAGCTCCTAAGAACTAGAAGCAAAATTCTTCCTTATATAAGTAAGCAATTGTTGTTTTTCATTTGGTAACCTACGGTATAAAACTTCTTTTTCAATATCTTCATAAATATCACTTAAATACTCCCCTGGTTTTTTTTGCAAACATTCCATAATCTCTTCACTAGTAACAGCTAAATCCCCTCTAAAATGAATTGTTAAACGATTATAAGACTCCGTAATTTTTTTCTTATCTATCCCCTTCATTTCACCAGCTACACTATTAACATAAAGGCCATATTCATATAAAGCCATAGGATCTAAATTATTTAACGTCATCACAGCCCTAATATTAGCCATCAGTTCTTTTTCATTATTAGAAAAAGGGTAAATATCTTCTACATTTAAAACACTCCAAATACCAATAACACTATTCGTATTCTCAACCTTAGATAAATTCTTTAATTCCAAAGTTTTATCCAAATGATACTCTAATAACAAATCAATTCCTTTATCAGCATAACCACTAGCAAACATCTTATCTAACTCTTCTTTTTTACGATAAAAAGATAATTCTTTCAATAATCCTCTATGTTTTCTAATTGCCTCAACAACTTCAGAATCAAGTTGAAAATTCAAAACAGTAGCAAATCGAATCGCTCTAAGAATCCTAAGTGCATCTTGTTCAAAGCGTTCATCGGCATCCCCAACAGCTCTAATAAGTCGTCGTTCTAAGTCATCTCTACCACCTAAAAAATCAACAATTTCCCCATTTTCATCAATACATATAGTATTAATAGTAAAATCTCTCCGTAACAAATCTTGATATAAATCATCTATATATTGGATTTCATCAGGCCTACGATGATTTTGATAATTAAATTCTTTTCTAAAAGTAGTAATTTCAAAACGAACTCCATATTTATTTACAATAACAGAACCATAATCCTCTGTTGGTAAAAAAACATCACTAAATATTTCTTTAATTTCTTTAGGAGTAGCATTTGTAGCAATATCTACATCTTGTGAATCTATACCTAATAAATAATCTCTTACAAAACCTCCAACAATATAGGCCTTATAATCATGTTCAGTAAGTTCTTTCAAAAGCTTTAATGCACCATCTAACATTCTATCACCAACTACATTATATCATATTTTTTTAATCATTAAAAACCGAAAAAAGTATAATATGTCAAAAAAGGAAACAAAAAAGAGATGCATAATCCATCCCTATATTATACGATTTAAATATTAGTTAACAGCATCTTTTAATGCAGAACCAGCTTTAAAAGTAACTGCATTTCTAGCAGCGATAGTAACTTTTTCTCCTGTTCTAGGGTTACGTCCTTCACGAGCAGCTCTCTCAGAAACTGCAAATGTTCCAAAACCAACTAGTGGCACTTTGTCTCCATTTGCTAAAGCATTAGCAATAACTTTAAAAGTAGCATCAATCGCTTTTGTAGCATCTGCTTTTGTTAATCCTGACTCTTCAGCAACAGCCTCTACTAATTCAACTTTTTTCATTAATTTATACCTCCCTAACAAAATTAATTAAGCACCTTTATGCTTACATATAAAATTTAACATGTTTCTATATAAATTGCAAGAAATATCAATAAATTTTACGTATCTTTACGCAAGTGTTTCTCAATAGATGTAAGTAGTGAAATAATATGTCCAAGAGCAAAAAAGAATAGACACACTAAAAAGGAAACAAACCAAACAAACAACATCAAAGAAAAATTAAACTCTGTTGTAGTACAAACTCCATAAAAATTAGAACTAGTACCACAAGCAGGAAATAAATTTCCTAATATAATTCCAAAGCAAAAACATACTAAGAAAGTTACAATAGCAAATTTTTGATATCCATTAAAAGTATAATGTGACATTTCCTTCGTAATATTATGTATTTTAGGAAGATCTTCTTTTTCACGTTCTATTTCATCGAACATATTCATAATTATTCATCCCCCTTCTTTTTATTATTTTTACGAATATTAGATTTTTTAACACTGTTTTTCTTACTAGTTTTTTTAACTTTTTCTTTTTTTAAATCACCCTTCTCCTCTACAGTATCTTTAATATCTTCAACAACCTCATCTAATTTATCTTTTACTTCATCTACTTTTTCTTTTATTTCTTCTACACTATCTACAGGACGAATCTTTTTTTCTTTATTATCTAAAAAACAACCATACAAATATATATATCTAGCAAATAAAATAATATAAAGAGCATCAAGTAATGCTAATACTGTACCATCAAATGTAGTAGTAGCAATCAAATCTATCGCTAAAAGTAAAACAGCCAAAATGAAAATAGCATAGAAATAAGCATCATTTTTTATTTCATTAAATGGCGATTTTTTTAAATGAAATTCTCTCCATACTCTAGATCTTCGAAATAATATATGAAATAAATAAAGAAATAAAATAATATGTAATAAACAACCAATAAATGTTTCTAATGAAAACGACTGAAATAAAGTAAGAATAGATGTCAAACCAGTAATAAAATAAAGTAATATTAAAAACGCATTTAAAAAATCAAAATATTTCTTACCAATCTTAGTTTTTAACGCTACAAAATATACTAGTACAATTAAATAAACACTATTATGATTAATAATACTTCTTAAAATAGTCTCTGTACTAAGATTATTATTAATAGCAAAAGATTGACTTAATATAATAATAACAGCTATTAAGGCAATAATAATATTAGTGACAATCCCCGGATTATCATACCATTCTACTTCAACCTGTTTTTTTTCTAATTCCATCTCTATCCTCCTAACTATTAGTATTATAGCATAATTATAAGAACTTTTTGTGAAGATATGAATTTTTCTTTAAAATTTGACAATCCTATGATATAATACCAATGAATTGGAGGGGAGCTTATGATACCTACCGTAGCTTTAGTTGGAAGACCCAATGTTGGAAAATCCACTCTTTTTAATAAAATAGTTGGAAAAAAAATAGCAATCATAGAAGATATTCCCGGAGTCACACGAGACAGAATATATCAAGAAACATCATACAACAACAAACACTTCTATTTAATTGATACAGGTGGAATTGATGCTAGCAAAATGAAATTTAATGATGAAATAAAAATGCAAGCAGAAATTGCTATCAAAGAAGCAAACATTGTAGTTTTTATTGTAGATGGCAAAGAAGGTCTAACAGCAAACGATTTAATCGTAAGAGATTTATTAAGAAAAAGTCAAAAAAAAGTAATAGTTGCTATTAATAAAATAGATAACAAGGAAGCACAAAACAATATTTATGATTTTTATGAATTAGGCTTTGATACCTATATTCCAATTAGTAGTATTCATAATACAGGATACATCAATTTAATGGACACTATTACAAAAGATTTTAAAAGTCAAGAAAAAGGAACTGATACAAGACTAAAATTTTCTATTATTGGACGACCTAACGTAGGAAAAAGCAGTCTAATGAATGCTTTATTAAACGAAGAACGTGTTGTTGTATCAGATGTAGCTGGAACAACACGTGACTCGATTGACTCAATCTTAAAATACCATGATGAAGAATATATATTAATTGATACTGCAGGTATGAGAAAAAAAGGAAAAGTATTTGAATCCGTAGAAAAATATAGTCTATTTCGTTCACTAAAAGCAATTGATAGAAGTGATATCTGTTTAGTAGTAATTAATGCGGAAGAAGGAATCAAAGAACACGATAAACATATTGCAGGATATGCTATAGAACGAGGAAAAGGCCTAATTTTTGTCGTCAACAAATGGGACACAGTAAAAGATACAACAATTCCAGAATTTGAAAAATTAATGCGTGCTGAATTTCAATTCGCAACCTACGCTCCTATTGTTTTCCTATCAGCATTAACAAAAAAAAGAATACACACTTTAATGCCAACAATTCTTAAAGTAGGAGAAAATATAAAACGAGAAATTCCAACTAGTCTTTTAAATAATATAATATTAGATGCTTATCAATTAAATATTCCACCATCATATAAAGGAAAAAGATTAAAAATATACTTTTCTTCTCAAACTGGAATAAAACCGCCAAAATTCACTTTACGAGTAAATAATAAAGGATTAATCCACTTTTCTTATAAAAGATACTTGGAAAATAAATTAAGAGAAAACTTCGAATTAGAAGGCACCCCGATTACTCTACAATTTAAAAATAGAAATGGAGATGATTAGTGTGTTATTGAATAATAATTTTAATAAACAAGGACAAAATAATAGTTTTACGAAACCAATAGGAAACCATTTTGAAAACAATCAATTTATCAATAAAAACCAACAATTTCAAGAAAAAATAAATCAACAACCAGATCAAAAAAACCTATTCACTAAAGATATAAAAACATCACAACACATCAATCCACTAAACAAAAATGATATGGCAGATAAAACCCTAGCAGTATTACATGAAAGATTAAAACAAGGAACAATTTCTTTAGAAGAATTCAATAAAAGATGTAATGAATTAGGTAAAAAAAGACAACAATAATCAACTTAATTTTTAAAGTTGATTATTGTTATATATTGGGAGTTTGCTTTACTAAAACACAAAATTGAAATCTTGATAAAAAACAGTCAATATGTGAATAAATGTATTTTATCAGAAGGATAGTTTATGTATAAAACGTATAAATTTAGACCTTATCCGAAAATATACAGATAGAATTAGTTCAAAAAATATTTAGATGTACTAGAATTGTTTATAATCATTATTTGGATAAAAAGAAAACTCTGTATGAAGCAAAAAAAGATACCATATCTTATTTTGAAAAAAATCATAAAACTTCCTAAGTTAAAAAATGTATGAAAAAATAAAAGATATCAGAGGGAACTATCCAGAAGAGTAAGGGGAAGTAATAATGATGATAAAACGGCAGTACTATATCAAAAGTTAAAGAATAAAAGTCGTAATCCATCAAATAATAAAAATTTGTAATAGAAAATGATATTATAGTAGCGAAAGATTTAAGTTTAAAGGGAGAAAAAATTATCAAAATACTTAGTCTAGGAGAAATAAGAGAAAGAAGTATATCAAGATAAATAGGTACTATCCTAGTAGTCAGAAATATAGTAGATGTGACTATAAAAATAAGAAAGTAAAAGACTTAAATGTTAGAGAATTCCCTTGTCTAATAGGATTAAAAAAATATAATGAAATTAAGGTGAAAAAGCAAAACAAAAAAATACGCTAGCAACTACCTTCGACTAAGCAATCACGAAGTAGAAATATCTGATCTGCAAAATAAGAACCGTGAACAGATGAATTAAATTTACTTAATTCGTTTGTTCTCTATAGAAAAAGTAAACCAAGAACTATAATAGCATATACTAAAAGTAGGAGGTTTACTATGTTTGGTGATAATTTTTTTAAACGTGTAGAAAACAAAACAAATGTTGATAAAAACACTATTATGTCTTTAGCAAAAAAAATACAAAACTCAGACATGAAAGATGAAAAAACACTAAGAGAAGTAGTACAAGAAATTAGTCAAATGACTGGAAAAGAAGTAACAAAAGAAAAAGAAGACAAA
The DNA here is from genome assembly GCA_018712565.1 of Candidatus Faecimonas gallistercoris. Taxonomy (GTDB): domain Bacteria; phylum Bacillota_I; class Bacilli_A; order RF39; family UBA660; genus Faecimonas; species Faecimonas gallistercoris. The sequence goes on along the minus strand of DVGU01000025.1, from coordinate 10,351 downwards.
ATAGTAAATGCTATTATAAAAGATAATATTCCACAAAATATTGACAAGATGTTTTAAATACCTAAAAGGTATTTTTCTTATACAAAAATTATGTTAAAATAAAAAAAGTAAGAGGTGAATGTTATGTACTGTTTTAGATGTGGAACAAAAGTAGATGAAAATACTATGTATTGCCCTCACTGTGGTGCAAACATAAAAGAAGAACAAGAACGCTACAGCTACCCACCAATAAAAAAACAAGAAAATATTGACAAAAAAAGAATTAACGCAACGCATCAAGAACAATATGACTATAGCTTAAAATACAGTTATGGAGATAAAGAAGAACTTATCAAAGAATATGTTGGAAAAGAATATAATAAAATAAAAAATACAAAATTTTCTATACCAACCTTCCTATTTGGACCGTTTTACTTCTTATATAGAAAACTATATACAATAGGACTACTATGGCTACTACTAATCATAATTTTTTCTTGGATATTTCCAACAATATTATTTTTCATATCTTTAATTCTAGCAACAACATTCACCTATATCTACCTAAGTGTAGTTACAAAAAAAGTAGAAAAAATAAAAAAAGAAAACAAAAATCTAGATAAAGATACTATAAAACAAAGATGTAAAACAAAAGGTGGAGTGAATTATATAATACCCATAATTCTAATAATATTAGTCTGTAGTATAATAATCACAAGCACCTATATATTAATACCAAATTACATAGAACCTAAACCAAGTAAAAAAGACACAACCGATTCAATTAAAAATATTTCCTATACAATCCCAAAAGGGTTTACAAAATCCAAATATGAATCAGAAAATTATAAAAGTTATTCCTATACAAAAGATGATAAATATTGTAATATAGGAATAGAAGCTTATGACTACAAAAGTCTATATAAAGATGCAGAAGAATATATAAAAGCAAACGTTTACGTATCAGCAGAAGATACCATAAATCCAATAGATAAAATTACTTTAAATAATACGACTTGGATTCATATGTCAACAGAAAATGAATATCAAACAAAAGATATTTATGCCAAAAAAGAAGGTAATACCTTTTACAAAATAGAAACACGAAATACAAAATATCAACCCTCATGTACAGAAGAATATCAAAAAATTTTAAATTCAATTACAGAAAGAGAACAATAAAAGCGTTCTTTTTTTTTACTTTATAGCATAAAGTTAACTGTATAAGGAGAATGTGTATGGATAAACAAGAAATTATTAAAAACATTGCCCAAAGAAGTGGCGGAGATATTTACCTAGGTGTAGTAGGCGCTGTAAGAACAGGAAAATCAACATTTATCAAACGTATGGTAGAAACATTAATTGTACCACACATAGAAGACGAATATGAAAGAAAAAGAGCCTTAGACGAAATTCCTCAAAGTGCAGCAGGAAAAACCATCATGACAACAGAGCCAAAATTTGTACCAAATAATACAGCCAAAATAAAAATAGATGACTTCACATGTAACATTAGATTAATTGACTGCGTCGGATATATGATTGATAAAGCAATCGGAGCAACAGATGAAAATGGCCCAAGAATGGTAAAAACTCCATGGTATAATGAAGAAATCCCTTTTATTGAAGCTGCCGAAATAGGTACAGAAAAAGTAATCAAAGACCATTCGACAATTGGTATTGTCATTACAACAGACGGATCCATCGGAGAATTTGAAAGAAATGATTATCTAGAAGCAGAACAAAGAGTAATAGAGGAGCTAAAAAGTATTGGTAAACCATTTATTGTAATTTTAAACTCGACGCATCCTACTCTACCAGAAACACAAAGACTATCAGAATCCCTAAAAGAAGAATATCAAGTTCCAGTCTTACCGATTAGCATTGAAGCAATGAACGAAAAAGATATGTATGATATTTTAAGAGAAGCATTATATGAATTTCCTGTACTAGAAGTAAAAGTAAATATGCCTGAATGGATTACAATATTAAATCCTGACCACCCAGTAAAAGAAAATTACATAAATGCAATCAGAGAAAGTGTAATAGAAATAGATAAACTAAAAGATATAGAACACATTACTGATCACTTCTTAAATAATGAAATGATTGAAAAAGCATATCTATCAGAAGTAGATCCCGCAACCGGTATTGTCACAATTAACTTAACAGCTCCTGCAAATCTATATAATAAAACACTAACCGATATTATTAAAATAGATGTTAAAAATAAAGCAGATTTACTAGCACTATTCCAAGAATTTAATATAGCAAAGAAAGAATATGATCAAATTAAATACGCTTTAAAAATGGTTAAACAAACTGGATATGGTGTTGCAACTCCATCTATTGAAGACATGAAACTAGATAAACCTGAAATTATTAAACAAGGACCACGGTATGGTGTTAAACTAAAAGCAGTAGCACCATCAATCCACATGATTAGAGTTGATGTTGAATCAACCTTTGAACCAATTATTGGAAGTGAAATACAAAGTAAAGAATTAATAGACTATTTAACAAAAGATAAAGAAAAAAGCCCTAATGACATATGGAAAAGTGAAATATTTGGTCGAAGTCTAGATTCAATCGTTCAAGAAGGAATACAAGCTAAAATTAATATGATGCCTGATAATATTAGGCTGAAATTACAAACCACTTTAGCAAAAGTAGTAAATAAAGGATCAAGTAATATAATTGCTATTGTAATATAAAAAGAAAAGTGAAAACTTTTCTTTTTAGTTACTGAATAGATGACACTAATGAAGTATATTGTTGTACTAGTGTTTGTGTAGAAAACTGAATTTCATTATTTTCTATTTTCCAATCATCAGCATATTTTTTTAAAAATTTAAATACTTGCAAGCTAACATCATAAACCTGATTCATATCTTCTTGATTACGAAGAAAAACACCTCTGCAATTAGAAAGTTTGTGATAAATTCCATTTTGAAACATCATATCATTATAAAGATTTTTATAATAAGAAGAAATATCTAAATCAGCAATATAATCTTTAATAAAAGACTTTTTCGTATACTTCAATAACTTTTCCATATCCTGATTATACTGACTCTTTTGCTCTTCTACAAATGAAATACTAGATACAAAATCTGTACCATCTTTAGAATAATTTGAAACAGAAAGCAAAGATTTTGTTTGACTATCCTGACTATAAGATAAAACCTTTTGATATTGTTGATAAAAATCAGAAAAAAACTCTTCCATAGAATCCTCTATCTGCAAATACTTTCCAGAAACTGAATAATTAGAAAACTTTACTTCCCCCAAAAAATTATTATGAACAAGCTCACTGACATCCGTAATTAATCGATTCTTCTGTACTTGATGATACACAATAAAATAACCAAAAAACAAAAAAATCAAAAAAAGAGAAAACAAAATAATATATAATCTTTTACATTTTTTCATAAAATCACCATAATATATTATAAATAAAATATCCAAAAAAGCAACTATTTTATAATCTTATTTTAAATCTAACATTTCTGCCAAGATACCATACTATTATACAATTCTTTACCAAAAATAAAACTACCAAATTCTAAAATAGACAAAAGATTAGGGATTGAATCAACATCACAATAAAAATATTTCTTATCATAATAAACATCAACATCTCTTGGTAATATAAAATAATCTTTAGTCTTAAAATATATTTTTTCATCTAAAAAAACAATTACTCTAAAATCCAAAGTATCTTCATATTCAAATTCTTCCAAACGTAATAAACTTAAAAACAATCCAATTTTAGGATGAACATAAACTTTTACTTTATAAAAACCTCGTAACATAAGTTTATTTTTTAATTTTTTCAACAACTGTTTTACTAACTGAATTATATTTTCTTTTGTAAGTTGGATATTTTCCAAATAAACAATATTAAAGAAAATAAAAAACTGCTGTGCTCCAACTTTTTCTACTTTCATATACTCACCTACTGTAATATATGAAAAAAGTCTAAATAACATCACCGTTAATTAGACTTTCAATTTTTTTAACAACTTCCTTAACTCCTAATTTCGTCACACTAGAAAAAACTACCAAGTCATCTCCAACTACTAAATCCAAAGTATCCAAAATATCTTTTAAATTTTTTTGTTTTTTACTTCCTCCAACTTTATCTGCTTTAGTAGCAATGACTGTTACAGGTAAATTATAATACTTCAAAAAATTATACATTAATAAATCATCTTCAGTAGGTTTATGACGGAAATCAATAAGTAAAAAGACTCTTTTTAATACATCCCTTTTTTCCAAATATTCTTCAATCATCATTCCAAATTTTGATTGTGTTTTTTTATCAACAGAAGCATAACCATAACCAGGTACATCAATAAGATAAAAACTATCATTGACAGAATAAAAATTCAAAGTCTGCGTTTTCCCCGGCCTAGAAGAAGTATAAGCTAAATTTTTTCGTGATAAAATAGCATTAATAAAACTACTTTTACCAACATTACTTCTACCAACCAACAAAAACTCAGGTCTACCATCTTCTGGATATTGACTTCTTCTAGTAGCAATAATTTCTAAACTAGCATCTTTAATCGTCATTCGTTTCCACCTCACTTTGATATTGTATTAAAAGCTGATCTAAATCATTCATAACCTTCATCGCATCATCAAAAGATCCTACCCTAACACCTGATGCAAATTGATGTCCACCACCATGATGCTTTTCGGCAATATGATTAATAATAGGTCCCCTAGATCGAATAGAAATACGAATCTGATTATTCTTAATATCTTCAGTTATTGTTGCCCAAACAAAAACTTCCTTAATAAAATTAAAATCATTTATCATATTTCCAGCGCTAGCACTATCCACACCATATTCTTGAATAACACTATCAGGAATCTTTATATATCCCAAACCATTTTCCGTAACAACCATATTAGAAGAAATATAACCCTCTAAACGAACTTCACTTAAAGGTCTCAAATAAAGTTTTTGATAAACTGATGAGATATCAAAAGGATATTTATCTAAATAGTAAGAAACCAAAGAAAATGTTTCTGAAGTACAGCTATCAAATAAAAATCTATTAGAATCAGAAACAAGTCCCATGAATAATAATTCTGCAATTTCTGAATTTATCTGAAGATTTGTATGTCTTAAAAACTTCATAATAATCTCACAAGCCGAACAAGCATGTTCATCGATAAGTTCTATGCCCCCAAAAGACTCAACAAATGGATGATGATCAATTTTAATAACACTGGAAAACTTAGAAAAATCAACAGAATCCACCCTTTTTTTATCAGGTGTATCAGTAACAATCAGTAAAGCATCTTCAACATTCTCATTACGATCTAACTTACCAATATGAACAAATTTAGAACTTCCTGTCCCAATAGCCAAAACTTTCTTTTCGGGATAATTCAATCGAATAACATCACGAAGAGCCAATTGACTACATAAAGCATCAGGATCAACACCTATATGTCTAGCAATAACAATAATATTATATTTCTTTATTGTTTTTAGTATCTTTTTATACACACTAATCTTCCTATCTATTAATCAATTCTAAAGTATCCCTAGCAATCATTAACTCCTCATCAGTTGGAATAACATAAACATCAATTTTAGAATCATCTGTACTAATTTTGACAACCTCACCACGCTTATTATTTTGATCTAAATCAATTTTAACACCTAAGCATGCCAACTCTTCACAAATTTGCCTACGAACTGGAACACTATTTTCACCTACACCTGCAGTAAACACAATAACATCTGTTCCACCAAGTAAAACATAATACTGCGCAATATAATCAACAATACGACGAACGTACTTATCACGAGCAACTATAGCTTTTTCATCTTGATTATCACATCGTTCTAAAATATCACGCATATCACTACTATATTCACTCATTCCAAAAAGACCACTTTGTTTATTCAAATCATCAATAACTTCACTTGCATTTTTTCCTTCTTGTTCCATAACATAAGGAATAATAGATGGATCAACATCTCCAGAACGAGTTCCCATCATAATACCAGCAAGAGGAGTAAAGCCCATAGTAGTATCTACACACTTACCATTCTTAATAGCTGTAATACTACCTCCATTACCAATATGACAACTAATCAAACGAAATTCTTCTCTTCCCAAAATATCCTTAACCTTATTAGTAATATAACGATGAGAAGTTCCATGAAAACCATATTTACGAACTCCATAATCTTGATACCAAGAATAAGGTACTGGATAAAGATATGCTGTCGCATCCATAGTCTGATGAAAAGCAGTGTCAAAAACACCTACCATAGGAACATTAGGTAACACTTCCCTAAATGCATTAATACCCAAAATATTAGCAGGATTATGAAGTGGTGCAAAGTCCTTAAACTTATCTAAATCTGAAACAACTTCATCCGTAATTAATACAGATTCACTATATTTATCCTTACCATGAACTAAACGATGCCCAACACCATCTATTTCTTCTAAAGATTTTATAATTCCTAAATCAACCAATTTATCTAATAAAACATTAACAGCATCAGTATGATTATTCATTTCTATTTCCTGACTAACTTTTTCTCCATGAAACTTAATAGTATATTTACTTCCTTCAATTCCAATACGTTCAAATAATCCACTAGCAATAACTGTCTCATCAGTCATATCAAATAAAGTAAACTTCAATGAACTACTTCCCGCATTAATAGAAATAATTTTCATAACATCCCTCTTTCCATAATCTATAACTATTATACTACAAGGTAAACAAAAATCAAAGAAAAAGAAGTACTAGAAAACTTAAAGTAATACTAACAACAACGTAAAAAAATAGTAGTAAAAGCTACAGTTGACTAATTAAAGACCTTTTAATAAACTTTAAAACTCTCATCTTCTTTTCACATTTGAATGATATTTGCTTCTTTCCTTTTCTCTGAAAATACTGTCAAAGTAGAAAAATTAAAAGCAATAAATGGAATGTTTTAATAGAAGCAATTCCATTTAAAAACTGCTAAAAAACTATCTACTTCCTACTGATGTCTAGTATCAACATACATTACAAAAGTAGTCTCGCATTAATATCTTTATTACTACAAATTTCATCTAAATCTAAAGAATCATCTAAGAAAGATTGTGACTTATTATCTTACTCTAAAAAATCCATGCGACTAATTCTTTCTAACTCATAAATCTCAGCTCTACTTAATACATCTAAATTACTTCATTCACAACCAAATCAAAACGATTAGCATACTTCATTTTTTCAATAATTTCTTCTAAAGAAAAAGATTTTTATCAAATAAATTACTAAAATAACTATCCTTAGTACATAAATTAGCTCTTTCACTACACATCATACAACCATATATAAAGTATAATAAAAACAAAATAAAAAGACCATTTCATTAAGAAATGGAAATAATTAGTATAAACTATTTACAAAGATTGTATGTATCTCTAGCAATCATTAACTCTTCATCCGTACCTAAAACATAAACTGGTATTTTGGAATCATCACCAGAAATTATTCCCTCTACTCCTTTACGAACAATGGTATCATTATTTTTTTCTTCATTTAAAGTAATTCCCAAGCATGATAATTTTTGAATAACATTGGCACGAATAATAGAATCATTCTCACCTCCACCAGCGGTAAAACATATAGCATCTACCTTACCATCTAATTTAACATAATACTTGGCAATATAATCGACAATTTTCTGAGTATACATACCAATAGCCAAAACTACTTTTTGTTCATTGGCCTCATATGCTCGATCAATATCTCTTAAATCACTCATTCCAGCAACCCCTTGTAAACCACTCTCAAAATTAAGTTTCTTCTCTATCCAATCTAAACTTCTTTCCTCTTTTTTCATAACATAATTAATTAAAGAATAATCAATATCTCCAGATCTAGTTCCCATCATAATACCCGCATTAGGAGTAAATCCCATAGAAGTATCAATAGATTTTCCTTCTCTAATAGCCGTAATACTACATCCACTTCCAATATGACAAATAATCAAATTAGGACTCTTCCCTAATATTTTAGACATCTGTTCAGTAATATACTTATGACTCAATCCATGAAAACCATATTTTCTAACATCATACTTTACATACCATTCATAAGGAACAGGATATAAATAAGTTTCTTCATCCATAGTTTGATGAAAAGCAGTATCGAAGCAAGCAACATTACAAGCATTAGGAATAGCATCTAAAAAAGCCCGGATTCCTTTCAATGCGGCAGGATTATGTAAAGGAGCTAAAGGAGAAATAGATTCTACCTCTAACAGCACTCGTTCATCAATTTTAATAGATTTTGAATACTTATTACCACCATGAACAATCCTATGACCAACCGCCTTAATTTCATTTAATGAAGATACCACTTTATATTCCAATAAATGTTCTAACAACAACTTAACAGCTTCTTTATGGCTATAAATATCTGCAAAAGAAGAAATTTTTTCTTCTCCTACCTTCAAACTATAACAAGATCCTTCAAGACCAATTCTCTCATATTGCCCTTTCATAAGTAAACACTCTTCAGGCATTTCATATAAACGAAATTTTAAAGTACTACTACCTGCATTAACGGATAACAACTTCATATCTCTACCTCTCTTTTCCTTACTATAACAAACAGAATAAAAAAAAGCAACATAAAAGATAGGCCAAATTCGCCTATCTTGTAAGCTAACCATCCTTATTTATTATTGTAGCTTCCACTAACTTGGTTCATTCCGTTTTGAACTAAACGTCTAGTAATTTCACCACCAACAGTACCATTAGCACGGCTAGTAGCATCTGGTCCTAAATTAACACCAAATTCATTAGCTATTTCATATTTCATTTTATCAATAGCTTGTTTAGCACCAGGAACTCTCATTTTCATAGTAGAATTCTTTGCGTTGTTCATTTCATTCACCTCCTACATTCATAGGTTGTGAATTTTTACAAATTTAATACAAAAAACTAATTGGAAATTTATAACAAATCAGAAAAAGAATCATTTTCCTCTTCTATAAGAATTGTATCAACAGTATCCACTGCCTCATCAACCATACTAGAATAATCAAATTTAATCTCCTCTTTTTTTGCCTGTTCTAAAGAAGGATTAATAACTGGATGCTTAGGTACAAAAACTGTACAACAATCCTCATATGGTAAAATACTAATATCATAAGTATCAATTTTTTTAGCAAGATTAATAATTTCTAATTTATCAAAACAAGCAACAGGTCTTAAAACAGGCATACAAGTTACTTCATTAATAACACTCATACTAGTTAATGTTTGAGAAGCAACTTGACCAACAGACTCTCCATTAATAATTACCATACCATGATATTTTTTTGCTAATTTTTCCATAATACGATACATCATTCTACGCATAATAGTAATACAATAACTAGGATGACAATGTTTATAAATTTCTTCTTGTATTTTAGTAAAATTAACAATATGTAATTGTATATGATTAGCATATTTAGCTAATTTTTTAGAAAGTTCAATAACCTTATTTCTTGCCTCTAAACTAGTATGAGGTATTGCCTCAAAATAAACACAATCAATAGGTACTCCTCTCTTCATTGCTAAATACCCACTAACAGGAGAATCAATTCCTCCAGACAACATCAGCATTCCTTTTGGTTGACTTCCTAGAGGATAACCACCAATTCCTTGATAAGCATTAAAATAAATATAACTATGCTCTTCTCTAATTTCTACTTTAATATATAATTCAGGAGAATGTACATCAACAGAAATCCCATCTTTGTTTTTTAAAACAACTCCACCAAGAATACGATTCATCTCTTGACTATGAACTGGAAAAGACTTATCACTTCTTTTCACTTCTACTTTAAAAGTTTTAAAAGATAATTCACTAACTAACTCAACTAATAAACTTTTAATAGCATCAATATTAGTATCAACAATATAAGCAACATGATACATATGAATACCAAAAATACAATCCAATTTCTTTTTAATATCTTCTAAATCATTTTCACAAAACTCAATATACATACGACTACGATCTTTATAAATAGAGACATCGAATTTTTTTAACTTATTTTTAATATTTTGATAAAGTGTATTAATAAAAAAATTCCGATTTCCTTTCTTTGTAGTAAGTTCTCCATACTTTATTAAAATTACTTGTTTCATTTTATCACCTCTACATCATTCTATATTTTAACAAAACAAAAGAATTAAGTAAACTTAATTTACTTATGTTAATTTAAATTTGAAGTGCAACACTTCAACATTGAAAAAGACATATGAATAATCTATAATATCTTTTGCTCAAAAAGAAAGGAAAATTCATATGTCTGAAAATAATAATACAATAAAACAAAAAG
>DVGU01000024.1 GCA_018712565.1 Candidatus Faecimonas gallistercoris | reverse complement strand
TAGAAGATTGGATAAATAATTATCCACGTGCAATGTTTGACTATAAAAGTTCAAACATGTTACTATTAAATCAAAAAAATAACTTACACTTAGGTAATTAGATGTGCGGACACTTATTATTTCCATTTATATTTGTTGTTATTATCCAGATATTTTTTTACAAAACTATTATTCTTTGTTATAATGAACTCATAGGGAGTGATTTTTGTGCTTAGTCCAAAAAGAGATGAGAGTGAAATTAATGAGGAGAAGATTGTAGATCAAATTAGGTCTTTGGGAATTGATATGATATCCGAGGCTAAAAGTGGTCATCCGGGGATTGTTTTAGGTGCAGCTCCTATTTTATATAGTTTGTATGCACATCATTTAAAAATCGATTTAAATAATCCTAATTTTTTTAATCGTGATAGGTTTGTTATGTCGGCAGGGCATGGTTCCGCATTGTTGTATGCGACTCTTTATATGGCTGGATATTCATTAACATTAGATGATTTGAAGGCTTTTCGTCAGATTGATTCTAAAACTCCAGGGCATCCTGAGTATAAAACAACTCCAGGTGTAGAAGTAACTACAGGACCCCTTGGGCAAGGTTTTGCAACTGCTGTTGGTATTGCGATGGCAGAGAGAAGTTTGGCGGCTAGATTTAATAAAGGAAGAAAAGAAATTATTGATTTTAATACCTATGTATTATGTGGTGATGGAGATTTAATGGAAGGTGTTTCTTATGAGGCTGCTTCTCTTGCAGGAACGTTGAAGTTGAATAAGTTAATTGTATTATATGACTCTAATGATATATGTTTAGATGGATCTACTTCTCAGTGTTTTACAGAGAATGTTGCTATGAGATTTATTGCACAAGGTTGGAATGTGATTACTGTTCCTGATGGTAATAATATTGCTTCTATTACTAAGGCGATTGAGGATGCAAAAAATTCTAGTGATAAACCAACTTTGATAGAAGTAAAAACAACAATTGGCAAGTATTCAAAATTAGAGGGGACTAATTTAGTTCATGGAAGTCCTTTGGAAAAAGAGGATATTACGGCTATTAAGGAAAAAATGCAAATTAGAGATATTCCTTTTACTATTTCTCAGATTACGATGGATGATTTTCAGATGTTTATTCGTAAACGTTGTAAAAATTTAACAGAAAAATTTGAAAAAAAAGTTGAGGGATTAGAAGAGGAAGATAAAAATGCATTATTAAGTTTTATTCATGGAGAAAAAACTTTTGATATTAAAGATGTTGTATATGAAGCACCAGAGGATAGAGTGGAGTCTACGAGAGTTACTTCAGGGAAGATTTTATCTTCTGTTGTTCCTATGTTTCCTTCGATTATTGGTGGTAGTGCCGATCTTTTTTCGGCAACGAAAACTTATGTTTCGGAGGTAGGAGATTTTACTAGTGATAATTATCAAGGTAGAAATATTTTCTTTGGTGTTAGAGAGAATGCCATGGGAGCGATATTGAATGGTTTTGCTTTATGTGGGTATCATCCTTATGGGTCCACCTTCTTAAGCTTTAGTGATTATTTGAAGCCAAGTATTCGTCTTTCTTGTATGATGGATTTACCAGTAACTTATATTTTTACTCATGACTCTATTAGTGTTGGTCCTGATGGAGCGACACATCAGCCAGTTGAACAATTAGCAGGGTTACGTTCTACTCCAAATTTAGAAGTTTTTCGTCCAGCCGATGCGAATGAAGTAATTGGTGTTTATCGTACAATATTTGAAAAAGAAAGTGGTCCATCTGTGATAGCGTTATCTAGAAATACGGTACCAATATTAGAGACTACAAAAATCAATGAGGTATCTAAGGGTGGATATATAGTTTTTGATTCAGAAAGAAAATTATCTGGTATTTTAATTGCTACGGGTGAGGAAGTTCATTTAGCGATTGAAGTAGCTTTACGACTACAATCTAAAGGTTTAGATATCCGAGTAGTATCTATGCCATGTATTAAGCGCTTTGAAGAACAAGATCAAGAATATATTGATAGTATTTTACCAGTAGAAATCCGAAAGATAGTGATTGAGGCATCATCTTCTATGTCTTGGAATAATATTGTCTTTAATAAGAAATATTTAATTACTTTAGATGAGTTTGGTGCTAGTGGTAAAAAAGATGATGTTTATAAAAAGTATGGATTTGATGTAGATTCGTTAGAAGAAAAAGTTGAGGATTTATTAAAGTAAAACGACAAAAATAGACTCTCTACTAGTTTAAAATAATACTAGGTGATACTATGAGAGTCTATTTTATTTTTGATATTAAAGATGAGTTTATCAATTTATATCGAGGGAATGAGAGAGTTTTATATAATATATTAAAGCAGATATATTATTTAGAAAAAAATGAGGTAGAGTATGGATATCATTTATTTAGACAATTAATTAATCCTATTGATAAATCAAGAATAGATAGGTATTTATTTTTAAAATTACATCAAGATATTCCATATTCTAAACGGGGTAATATTCATTATTATAATAACTTATATCGTGATGAGATTAGTCGTCTTATTGTAAAAAAAAGTTATATTAGAATAGAAGCTGAGCAATTATCTTCTTCTTTCTTTTCTTATTTAAATGATTTAGATCCTAGATTATTTGTTTGTGAGTTTAAGTATCAAGATTATTTTTTTCTTCAAGAATTTGAAGAAAAAGAGACAATATAACTTGTAGAATTTATGTTTTTTTAGTAAAATATTTGTAGTAAGGAGATGAATTTATGTTACATGATATATTAATGGTATTGGTAGGCTTAGTAATAGGGTTAATTATCGGGGTTGTTGTTGCTAGAAAATTGATGAAAAAATATTTGAAGGATAATCCTCCAATCAATGAAGAGATGATTAAAGGATTGATGATGCAAATGGGAAGAAAACCTAATCAAAAGCAAATTAATCAAATGATGAAAGCTATGCAAAAATATCAATAAAGAAGCGTTGTCTTCTTTTTTTCATTATTATGATAGGGGTTTATGAAGTTATCATATTATATTTGAATGATTCAAAAAATATATGGTAGAATTGATATAGATGAGAGAAAAAAGTAGAGATTTTCTATGATATAATAAATTAGAATTGTTGGTGATTTGATGAAAAACTTTAAGGAAAAGTTAGCGCTTGTTCCTACTAAGCCTGGTAGTTATCAGATGAAAAATAAAGATGGTGTTATTATTTATGTAGGAAAAGCTAAAAACTTAAAGAATCGATTAAAAAGTTATTTTACTGGTACGGTTACTGGTAAGACTCGGATGTTGGTTGAGGATATTGATGATTTTGAATATATTGTCACTTCATCTGAACTTGAGTCATTAATATTAGAGATTACGTTAATTAAGAAATATGATCCAAAGTATAATATTTTGTTAAAGGATGATAAAACTTATCCATATATTGAACTTACTAATGAAAAGTATCCTAGATTAAAAATTGTTAGAAATACGAAAAGAAAAAAGACAAAAGATCATTTATATGGACCTTATCCTAATGTTCATGCTGCAAGGAAAACAGTGAATATGATTAATCGTATTTATCCTTTAAGAAAGTGTGATAAGTTAAAAAAAGAATTATGCTTATATTATCATATTCATGAGTGTTTAGGGTATTGTGTTTATGATGTGGATTTAGAAGAAGTTAATAAGATGAAGAAGGAAATTATATCTTTTTTAAAAGGAGATTCTAGAGAGATTGTTGAAAAAATAAAGCAAGAAATGGAAAGAGCAAGTGATACGTTAAATTATGAGAGAGCATTAGAACTTAAGAAAATGCTAGAAGATATTGATATTACATTAAGAAGACAAAAAATAGATCTTAATAAAAATTATCAGTTCGATTTGATTAATTATTATCAAGATGAAAACTATTTATCTATTGAGATTTTCTTTATTAGAGATGGCTTGTTATTTGGTAGACATAATGAAATTATTCAAACGATGATTGATCCAGTGGAGGAAGTAGTAGAATATTTAGTTAAATTTTATGATAAATCTGGTATGTTGCCGAAAGAGTTGTATTTACCGAGCGAGTTAAATCAAGATTTAATTGGTGAGTATTTTCATATTAGAACTTATTCTCCTCAGAAAGGAGAGTTGAAGAAATTATTGGATTTAGCAAAAGAAAATGCCAAGGAACAGTTGGAATTACAAGAGGAGACTTTAAAAAAAGATGATAAACTTAGAGAAGAAGCTCTTGAGGAGTTAAAGAAATTACTTCATTTACGTTGTGTATCTAGGATGGAGTCTTTTGATAATTCTCATTTATTTGGAACTTTTTATGTTGGTGGTATGGTTGTCTTTAATGATTTTTTACCTCTTAAAAATGAATATCGAAAGTATAAGATTTCTACTGATGTAAAAGATGATTTAAGTGCTATGAAAGAGGTATTATATCGAAGATATTATAAAGTATTAATGGAAAATTTAGAAAAACCCGATTTAATTGTTATGGATGGAGGTAAATTACAAATTAGTGTTGCGAAAGAGATTGTTGATTCGTTAGGGTTACATATTCCTATTATTGGTCTTGTGAAAGATAAAAATCATAAGACGAGTTATATTATGAATGATAAATATGAAATATTGAATGTTTCTAAAGATTCTAATTTGTTTTTATTTTTGACTAGGATACAGGAAGAGGTTCATAGATATGCTATTACTTATCATAGAAATATTAAGTCTAAGGGAATGTTAGCTAGTGTTTTAGATGTTGTTCCTGGTATTGGTGAGGTTAGAAAGAAGGAATTGTTGAAAAGGTTCGGTTCGTTGAAAAAATTGAAAGAGGCTAGTGTTGAGGAGTTATCAGAAGTTGTTTCATTGGATATTGCCAAAAATTTAGTTTCGTACTTACAAGAGTTGTAGTATAATGAAAGAGAAAGAGAGGATGAAGAAGATGAAAAGGTTTAATAAAAAGGGGTTTACTTTGGTAGAGATATTAGCAACAGTTACTATTTTAGCTATTTTAATGTCTGTTGCAGTAGGAGCTGTATATATGTATTCTGATCGTACGAAACAGCAAGGGGTGGAAACGATTGCTACTTCTGCTTATGATGGTATGGTTAATTATATGATGCAGAATAATATGATGTTAAATTCTGGAGAGTCATTTTCTTTAACTTTAGCAGAAATATATGATGCTCAATTTATGGATCGACCAACTGATCCTTATAATAATGCTGCCGATTGTTCTGGAACTGTTAAGGTTACTAATCAAAGTACATCTGCTACTACTGGCCTTGATGATTATAAATATGAAGTTCATGTAGATTGTACTGGTAATCATGATATAGATAAAACATATCCAAAGGAGTAATGCATGAGTAAAATAAAAGTTATGGATGAGATTCTTGCCAATAAAATAGCGGCAGGAGAAGTAGTAGAAAAAACGATGAATGTTGTTAAAGAATTAGTAGAGAATTCTATTGATGCTTCTAGTGATGAGATTAAAATTGAATTGATTGATTCTGGAGTTAAGGAAATTAAAGTATCTGATAATGGAATAGGCATGGATAGAGAAGATAGTAAATTAGCTTTTTCTAGACATGCTACTTCCAAATTAAAAAATTTAGATGATTTATTTAATATTGAGTCTCTAGGTTTTAGAGGTGAAGCACTTCCATCTATAGCTTCTGTTTCCAATATTGAGTTAAAGACTTCTAATGGGGAAGTTGGTACTTATTTGATGTTATCTGGTGGAAAAGATATGCATGTTGAAGATAGTGATTTACAGAAAGGAACAACGATTACAGTAAAGGATTTATTTTATAATACGCCAGTTAGATTGAAGTATTTAAAAAATCTTTATGTGGAACTTGCTAATATTACAGATTATGTTAATAAAATGGCCTTATCTTATCCTAATATTAAATTTACGTTAATAAATAATGATAGAGTTTTGTTAGATACTGATGGTAAAGGGGATTTGAGAAAAGTAATTTATCAGATTTACGGGGCTGATATTACAAAAAAAATGATTGAGATATCTGGTGAAAATGATGATTATTATATTCATGGTTATATTTCCTATCCTGAAATGACAAAAAGTAATCGAAATTCTATTACTACATTAGTTAATGGAAGAGTAATTAAAAATAATGAATTAAATAAGATTATTGTGGATGCTTATCATACTTATATACCGAAAGATAAATTTCCTATTATTGTTTTAAATATAGATGTTGATCCAATTTTGATTGATATTAATATTCATCCTACGAAAATGGATATTAAATTTTCTAAAATGGATACTTTGAAAGAGTTAGTTTATGAAGAAGTTACCAAGCAATTAAAAAAATTAACTTTAATTCCAACTATTAGTACAAGAAGTGAAGAGGCCCTTAGAGAGACGACAATCCCTTTATATAATGCGTTTAAAAAAGATGAAGTTAATGATGATGTGAAATATGAGGAAGTGGCGTTAGATTTTTCTGTAAGGGATTCAGATGATGGGATTTCTGATCAAGAACTTGGTAGTGATGAGGATATTTATGAAAATAAATTAGAGGAAAACCAACCTAGAATAAAAGCGATGATTCCTCGAGGGATTGTTTATTCTACTTATATTATTGCTGAAAATGAAGATGGAATGTATATTATTGATCAACATGCAGCGGCGGAGAGAATTAATTATGAAAAAGTATTAAAATCCATAAAGGAGAAAGTTATAGCAATTGATTTATTAATTCCTGTTAAAATAGAACTTGCTTCTAATGAGTTTTTAATTATAAAAAATCATTTGGATACGTTAAAGGAATATGGTTTTTTGGCTGAAGAGTTTGGTATGAATACTATCATTGTTAGAAGTCATCCTAATTGGATATCTGATGATATTGCTGAGGAGTGTATTCGTAAAGCTGTAGATATCATTATTACAAAAGAAGAATTTGACCTAGATCAGTTTGTTTGGAGAATGGCAGCGACTATGGCTTGTCGGATGTCTGTAAAAGCGAATGATTATTTGTCTTATGAAGATCAATTATGGCTTTTAGATACATTAAGAAAGTGTGATAATCCTTTTACTTGTCCTCATGGTAGACCAACGATTATTACTTATACGAAATATGATTTAGAAAAATTGTTTAAGCGTTCGCTTGATTAAGGTAAAGAAGTTATATAAAGAAGGTAGATATATGAAGCCAATCATTGTAATTATTGGACCAACTGGAGTTGGAAAAACAAAACTAAGTATTGAATTAGCCAAGAAATTAGATGCGGAGATTATCAATGGTGATTCCGTTTCTATTTATAAACATCTTGACATAGGTAGTGCTAAACCAAGTGTGGAGGAGCGAGAAGGGATTGTTCATCATTTAATTGATATAAGAGAAGTAGTGGATGAGTATAGTGTTTATGATTATCAGCAAGATGCTAGAAAAGTGATTGATGATATTACAAGCAGAGGAAAACGAGTAATTATTGTTGGTGGTACAGGGTTATATATTAAGGCAGCATTATATAATTATGTTTTTACTAAAGGTACCATTCATAATAGTTATGATCATTTGTCTGGTGAGGAATTATTAAAAAAAATAAAGGAATATGATAAAGATATTGATATTCATCCTAATAACAGGAAACGATTAGTACGAGTTTTAAATAAACTTGAAAATCAGGAAGTTATCACAAATGAAAAAAATGTATGTTTATATCCGATTCAGGTTATTGGCTTAACGGCAGAGCGAGAAGTTGTTTATGAGCGTATTAATCAAAGAGTGGATGTTATGATTGAGAATGGATTGTTAGATGAGGTTAGTTCTTTAAAACAATATTATTCTAAGTCAAGAGTGTTAAATAGCGCTATTGGATATAAGGAATTTTATAATTATTTTTTTGGTGATTGGTCTTTAGATGATGTGATTGATAAAATAAAATTGAACTCGAGACATTATGCAAAAAGACAATATACTTTTTTTAATCATCAATTTCCTACGCAATGGTATGATGTATGTTTTGAACATTTTGATCGTACTATAGAAGAGATATATACTGATATTTATATGTAAAAAGAAGCTTTTTTAAGCTTCTTTTAATTCGGAATAAATTGATTGGTTAAAACGATGTTCTGTTTGTTCAATACTTAATAAAGTAGAAGTATCTATTAGGAAAAAGTTATGCTCTAATACGTTTTTACCAGATGTTGTTACAGGGTCATCCCAGGTTAGGTCTAAGTGGTACCAAGTATTATCTAAGTAGACCGCATTCCAAACGTGTTGGTCGCTTGAAATTTTATAACTTTTAATTCCTAATTCTTCTAAAAATAATTCCATGGCATCTGTATAGCCGCCACATATTCCATATCCTTCTAAAAGAGGACCATAAGCAATGTCAGATTGGTATGTCGTAATATTATAATCACTTCTATCTGAATCATATATACTATTATCAATGATATAATCATGAATTCGTCGTATATTTTCGATATCACTATCACTAGCAACAATTAGTTCATCGGATAGTTCTTCTACTTTTTGAGAAATTTCATCGATTTGTTCTGCAGTGTAACTTTTTTTGATATGAATACTAACTTTTCCTAAGGAGTCATATTGTGTTTCGATATGGTTAAATCCATTATATGGATGAACAAAATTATTGATGTGAGAAAGTAGGTCTTGATCATTTGCTAATTCTTCTACTTCATCTAAACATTCTGTATATTCTTCTGGACAATAGAAGGTGAAATCACTGTTACCAGAATTAATTGCTGTATAAAAGATATTTAGAATATCTTGTCTAGAATTTGGTGAAAAATCATCGGTGTTTTGAACAAAATTAAAGTCATAGTCTCTATAATATTCATTTTTTTGAATCGTAGTGTTTTCTTTTTGAAAATTACGTAAAACAGAGTAGTATAACTTTTGTAAATCTTTTTGATAAAAGAATAAAACCCCTATGATAATTAATAAAATAATATTTAATATAATTAAACTCTTTTTCATATATCCTCCAGTATTTTGCATTATATTCATTCTATCGTAATAATTCTAAAAAGTAAAGAATAATTAGGCTCCTTGGTTGGAATTGAAAAAGAAAAAAACCAATCAATAATTTGATTGATTTACATAGCGTTTTTCATTTTTGTTAATCTTGATTTTAAACGTGCAGCTTTGTTTTTATGAATCTTACCACTAGACATTGCTTTATCAATTCTTTGAATTGCAATATTGTAGTTTGTACTTGCTGCTTCTTTATTTTCTGCTTTTACTTCTTTTTCAAATTTTTTAATAGCAGTTCTCATACTTGAAATTACTAAAGTGTTTACATTAGTCTTTTTAGCATTTGAGCGTACTCTTTTTTTAGCACTTGCAATATTTGGCATTTTTTCACCTCACTTTTTATAAACACATTAATTTTATCAAAATTTCTAAAAATTTGCAAATATTTTTTCCTTATTTGTAAATATTAAAGATAGGGTGATGTTATGCATACAATTGATTTGAAAAATACTGGTTTTAGAACTGACTTAATTGTGGATGAAATTAGTAGAAATAAAGATGGTAAAGTTGAAGGTACAATCGTTTTAGAAAAAGATACTGTAAAATTAGAAGAAGTTTGTGTCGATAAAGAGTTAGAAGCAGTAATCCATAAGAAAAAAGGAATATATAGGACTGTATCTTTTGAAGATATTACAGATAAAAATAATTTATTGCAAGTAGAGAAAGTGTTGATAGAAGCACTACATCGTACTTTTCATGATATAGGATTAAAAGAAGAGGCAAATATTTTGATTATTGGTCTTGGAAATGAGAAGTGTACACCAGATTCGTTAGGGCCTAAAAGTATTGATCATGTTTTAGTGACAAGACATTTATTTCTGTTAGGTGATGTAGAGGATGGTTATAGAAATGTTGCTAGTTTCAAACCTAGTGTTACGGGAGTTACAGGTATTGAGACTAAAGATTTAATTGAGGGTATTAAAAATAAGATTCAACCAGACTTATTAATTGTAATCGATGCTTTAGCGTCTAATTCTATTGAGCGTTTAAATAAAACAATTCAGATTACGACAGCAGGAATTTCACCTGGTAGTGGTATTGGTAATAATCGAGTTGAAATTAGTATGGAAACTATGCATATTCCAGTTATTGCGATTGGTATACCGACGGTTGTGGATGCTACGACTATTGTTCAAGATACGTTACAATTGTTATTGAAACAGATTAGTTATAAAATTGAAAATCAAAATTCGCAAAAATTAAAATTAATTTTACCACAAAATCAAAATTATAAAGAACATACTAAAGAGTTAAATGATAGTCAGAAAGAGGATGTATTAGGAATGGTAGGATTATTGAGTGAAGATGAGTTAAAGCAGTTATTGTTGGAAGTGTTATTACCTGTAAATTATAATATGATGGTTACACCTAAAGAGATCGATTATGTTATTGAAAAATTAGGTTTGTTAATTGGGAATGCTCTTAATAAAAGTTTACATAGTCACTTTAATCCGACAAATTAATTAGGGAAAAATAGGTATAGTAGTTTTGGTGATGGTATGCAAAAACGCTTTTATTCTAAAAGACAATCTAAAACAAAGAGAGTAAAAAAATGGTTTTTTTTGCTCGTTTTTATAGTTAGTTTATATATAAGTTATCAATATTTAGATATAAATGGGAAGAAAATAGATCAAAAGGAATTTGTAGAAATATTATTATCACCAAATGAAGAGACTAGTTTTATAAAAAAGATTATTCAGATGGTATTTCCTACTAAGAAAGAAGCGATTAAAACGTTATTAAAGACTAATTACCAAGGTTTGGTTACGAATGAGAAGGATGTAAAGAAAGTTCAAAAAAATTTGGATCAACCTTCTATTTATATTTATAATACTCATCAAACAGAAGAATATACACCAAGTAGTTTTGTGGAGTATAGTATTAATCCAACGGTACAGATGAATAATTATATTTTAGAGGAAGTGTTTGAAAAGGCTAATTTTACTACACTTGTCGAAGAAAAAAGTATCAAAAAGGTTTTAAATGAGAATGGTTGGAATTATGCTGGAAGTTATCAAGCTAGTAGAGTTTTTTTGGAAGAGGCTAAAGCATCTTATCCAAGTTTAAAATATTTTATTGATGTACATAGGGATAGTTTAGGAAAAGATAGAACGACTGTTAATATTAATGATAAGAGTTATGCTTCTATATTGTTTTTAGTTGGATTAGAAAATCCAAATTATAATCAGAATTTAGAGTTTATTGAAAAGATAAATGAAAAAATAAATGAAAAATATCCTAATTTATCTAAAGGAATCTATAAAAAAGCTGGAGAAGGTGTTAACGGGGTATATAACCAAGATTTTTCTCCTTTTACTATATTAGTAGAAATGGGTGGTCCAGGGAATACTATTGATGAAGTGTTGAATACTTCTTTAGCTTTTGCTGAATGTTTTATTGAGGTGATTCGTGAATATGAATTATAAAACGGCTGGGCAACTGTTTATGATGGTATTAGTTGTTTTGTTTTTGGGATTATATATTAGTCAGATGACGGGATATTATCAATATACGGAAAGTAAAAAGACAACTCTTACGGAGGATGCAATAAAAAGGTTTGAACAAGATATCAAGGATGGAAAAAAGATAGATGCTCAAAATTATTTAGAGGAACAAGCTGATTATAATAATGCTTTATCTTCTTTAGGAATGAAAGTTTCTAGATTAATAGAAAAGGGATTTAATAAAGCTATGAATGGGGTATTTAATGAGATATCTAAAACTATAAGTAATAATTAATTCAAAAAATATTAAATAGTAAATAAATTGTCTGTTTTGGTATTATTATTTATATATTGACTACTTATTTTTCCATTGAAAGTACTTTTCTATTATAAAAATTTATGCTATACTTTATTATAGATTATAAGATAGGGGTGCTAGTAATGGAGGATAAAGGGATTATTAGTAAGTTAAAATCTGATATTGAAGAACGGGAACGTTCCTATCAAAAAGAATTGCAAAAAATAAAAAAAGAAGAGACTCTTTTGGAATATATTAAAGGAATGTTAGATATTACTGAAAAAAATGTTAATAATTTTCCTTATTATGATGGTAGTGATTTATCTCAGGAAGAAGCTGAAGATGATTTTAATGTTATGTTAAAATATACTTTAAAAGAGGATAAGATTATTTCTTCTTTCAAGGCAGAAATTAAAAATTTATATTATTTAGAAAAAATAGGTTACCAGCATGCGGAACAATATGAAGAGACGAAAAAGAAGCTTGAGGA
Source organism: Candidatus Faecimonas gallistercoris (assembly GCA_018712565.1). GTDB lineage: Bacteria > Bacillota_I > Bacilli_A > RF39 > UBA660 > Faecimonas > Faecimonas gallistercoris. The sequence goes on along the minus strand of DVGU01000024.1, from coordinate 32,984 downwards.
ATATCGTTTGAAGATTAAAAAAGCATATGATGAGTTAATTATGAATGAAACTTTAAAGAAAGCTACGACAAAGAAAGAAAACATTTTAAAGAAATTAGATTGCTTGAAGGATAAATTACAAGAGGGAGATAGCGAGATAGAAAATATTGATAGTTTTTATGAGGGATTACAGTATGCTAATTTATCTGAGAGTGAGAAAACGGAAATTTTGATATCTGTATTTGAGAAAAATATTGCTATAGAAACGAAAAAGATGAGGGAGCTAGATAAAGATAAGGGTACTTTTAAGTATTCAGTGCATAAAGAAATTGGTAAGATTTCTAATGATATGTTAGAAATACTTCGAAAAGACGGTTTATTTAATAGAGAACTAGAAGAGAAGTTTGCTATAAAGATTACCTTTCCATCAGTATCAGGGGAGAAGGCTGAGTTAGTAGAGGTTGCTAAACGGGTAAGACAACAAGTTAAGACTATTATGAAGCAAGAAGAGTCTGGCAAAAAGAATGAACATAAGATTAACGATAGGTTTTTAATCGTGGGGAATTTTGATAGATAGTAGGTGATGATATGGTAGAACAAAAAGAGTTAATAACGATATTGAAAGATGCAATTAGTCAGAAGAAAAGTGATGTTAAAAAATATAATATGCATTTAGATAAGAATCTATCAGAAAAAATAGAATTATTAGAGAATTTAAGAAAAGATGTAAATGAAATTATAAAAATGGATATTAATCAATTAAATGCTATTGTTGATATTTTTTCTGTAGATGATGAAGAAAAAAAGAAGATGAAGGAAGAGTTGGATGTTATCAAGGCTGTTCTTACTTTAAATCAGACTGAAAAAACTAGTTATACTTTACTTCCTAATCAGTTAGCTACGATTTCTAAATTTACTGGAAAACTTGAGGAATATATTGATAAAAAGAATCAAGAACAACAGTCTATTGATCCTGAATATAATCATATTATAACACTTACTAAACAATATAAAGAGTTGTTATGTCAATTAAAAAATCCTAATAATAATGTATTGATTACGGATGTAGATACTATATTACAGTTGTTTCAAGAAAGTAAAATTAGTGAGGAAGAAAAACAAGCAATTTTACTTTCTTTAATAAAATATAATCGAGAAGTTATTGAAAAATATGAAAAAGAGCAAAATAGTAGTGTAGGTAAGTTAACGGCTGCTGATGTTTCTACTATATTAAAAAAGTATGGATATAATTTTTTTAAGTTAGATAAGAAGTATCAGGATAAATTATGTAATGAAGGAAGTAGCGAGAAGATTTGTGAAGTTTTAGATGCTATGCAAAGATTAGAATTTCTTAAGTTTGATGAGGAAACGGAAGGTTTGATATTTACAACTTATCTTTTAGCAACTTCAAAAGATTCTATCGAAGAAGTTACCAGGATGGCTCAAGAACGTGGTATTAATATTTCAACAATAAAACAACTCGTTAGTGCGTTTATTTCTAAAGATTATTTATATGATGGAAAATATAAAATTGGTAAGATGGAAGACTTTAAAAAGAATTTATCTTTATTAGCAGAACATGGAATTAGTATTACGGTGGTTGCTTTCAAAGAAATTGATTTATTAATATCATCTAACGATAAATTAAAAATTAATTTAGATTGGTTGGAAAAGTATGGTCTATATCATGATATGCAAGAAGATGAATTGTTGGATGACTTTTTATCGGCTTTGAAGTCTAATAATATTCCAGAAATTATTGATTTATGGATAGAAAATCATTCTTTAGGATTGGCATATATTAAAAATAATTTGAGTGCTTTGAGTAGTTATTTTTCTGATTCTAGTTTGTTATTTTATAAATTATATAAATGTCAATTAGAAAGCCCTAGTGATGCTTTTCGATTAACTATGGCCAGTGGAGTTAGAAAACTTCATTTAAAGAAAGAGTTTACTGATGATAGTATTGCTTATCAAGGAATTAGTGATAAGCAAAGTGCTTTTGATATTATAGGATGTATGCATGTATCTTTTGATAAAGAAAAAGAATATAAAAAGGTTGCTGAAGAGTCTTTACATTGTCCTATTTCAGATGATATTTTTGAAAGAGATGAAATTATAAAACTAAATCAATTTAGTGATTCTAAAGAAACGTTATTATATGATATTCGAGGGTTGAAGATATCAAAATTGAAAGTTTTAAGAATATATGATTCCTTATGTAAACATAATTTGGGAAATACGGTAGATGCTTTGTTATATGCGATTTGTTATCAGAAAATAATTACTGAAGATCAATATCATCAATTACTCATTGATATTAATAAGTTGGTTGGACTAGGAGTGATATAATATGAAGTTTTTATTAGATTATCATGTATCAAAAGATACCTTGGTTAAAATCAAAGAAAATAATGAAGATAGTACTTGTTTTTATTGTATGTGTCATGAAAAAAATGTAAAAGAAGTTATAGAGTATCTTTTATCTATCAAAGTAAAAGTGTTAGATGAGTTACTAATTAATCGATTGGAATTATTTTTTATTCCTAAAGAAAAAATAAAACAACGATTTGAGGCATATAATATAGAAGTTTTAGTTCAGCTAATTAATGAAGATATCAATGTATTAAATAATATTTAAAACAGGAATAATGAGTTCTTGTTTTTTTTAAATAACATACTACAATAAAAGAGATGGATAATCCTAAAAATTTATGGTTTTAAGCGAAAGGATAGTTATGGAGAAAGTAGAAACACAAATCGATATTATTAATCGATTATTACCAGGTAGTAAATTTACGAAAACAGAAAAAGTTATAGTAGATCAATTAGAATCACTAGAAAAGGATGAAAGACTTCTTTTAGCAGCATATCCTTTATCAGAGGAGGTCAAAAACAATTTATTAGAGGAGGCTCATCCGTATCTAGTTAGTCTTCTTCAAAAGTTACAAGAAAGTGGAAATTTTATTTTTGAAAGTTTTTCGGACTGGTATGATTTAAAGTCTATATCTTATGATGTGGTATTACAGTATTTACAAGGAAAGGTAGCTTATCAAGTTTTGGCATACAATTATATAAGAACAGAACAAATGTCAGAAGAAGAGTTAAAAGTATTTGTTACTAAGAAAAGGAATATATTACAATTATTATTAAAAAATACGATTCTTGATACAACCTTACCTTTGGAAGATAAATGGTTGCTTTATCAAGAGTTACATATAATGGATAATATGGCATCTTTAGATATGATTAGAGATTATGATTCTAGACAAACTTTTGAGGAAATATCTATTAGTGGAAGTGCTATGCTTTTAGCAAAGTGGTATTATAAGTATCAGGATGATCATATTGAATCTTATATAGAAGATATAATTAAACCAGAGATAGAATATCGAGGCATACATTATAATCAAAATACCAAACATTCACAATTTATAAAAACTAAAAACACCTAATTAGGTGTTTTATTGATATAGTTCTTGTCTGATTAAATCTAAGTTATTATTCATTATATTAATGTAGGTTAGTTTATTTGTTCTATCTTCATCCGATAAATTATTTAATTTATGGAGTTTTTGTCTTTTTAAATTTGAATGTTTGTCTAATAGTTCTTTTGCTTTATCATTTAGACTATCTCCATCAAACATAAATAAATAACTTATTTCACCATTTTCAATTAATTCTTCTGCTTCGTTCATTGTCTTTGTACTTGTGTCTTTATCAATACAAATTACATTTAATCCGAATTTTTCTAGATAGTTTAAGGTAGAACTAGCAACTACTATTGTTTTATTATCGGTATTTTCAAATGCTACACGATAATCTGCATCTAATTCTGATAATTCTACTTTAAGATTTTCATAAGCTTCATCAATATCTTTTTTTATGTAATTACTTGAAACATATTCTTCTAGACCTAGACGAACATTTTGAGCCATCATTAATAGGGAAGATGGATTTAACCATAATTCTTCTGGAGAATAGTCTGTTTCTAATACATAAGCAGTATCTATTATTTTTAATTCAGGGTTTAAATCTAATAAATCAAAAGCTAATTCACTTTCTTTTTTTATTAATCCATTATAGATAAATAAATCATAATTACTAAAGTCTTCTTTTTGTTTTTTACGAATACGATATTTATCTGTATCTACTCCATCAGGATAAACAGCACTAATACTTGCGTGATCTCCATATAATTTTTCTGTTATGTACTCATTAGGATAATTAGTTACTAAGATACGGATATCATCCATATCATCTTGTTTACATCCCGTAGTAGTAAAAATTGTTGCTATAGATAAAAATAGTAGTAATAATAATTTTTTTCTTTTCATTCTTTTTCTCCTTACTTTAGGTACTGGGTCATAACCATATTTTCCAAATGGATGGCATCTTAGAATTCTTTTTATTCCTAAATATAGTCCGTAAATACTTCCATGTTTTTCTATTGCTTCTATCATGTAATTTGAGCAGGTTGGATAAAATCTGCAACTTGCATGGAAGTTTCCAGGTATTTTTTGATATATATGAATTATAGTTATAAAAAGTTTTTTCATGTATGTTCCCAGTCCTTATATTACATATTTCATTTTACTATAAACTATATAAAATATCAATTATAAGTATACTAATTTCAAGTTTTTTGTTATACTTATAATGGTGGTTATATGGATGAATTATTTAAAAAGATTAAAATTAATCCAAAGGATTTGCAATTATATAAAATAGCTTTTTCACATAGTTCTTATGCAAATGAACATAGGGCAAAACAAGATTATGAAAGATTAGAGTTTTTAGGAGATGCTGTTTTAGACTTAGTAGTGGCTGATTATCTTTATTCTAATAAGAAAGAAAATGAAGGGGAAATGACAAAGGTTAGAGCTAGTTATGTTTGTGAAAATGCTCTTTATGAATATTCTATGTCCTTGGGATTAAATAACTATATTAAGGTCGGACATGGAGAAGAAAAAGAGGGTGGAAAATTTAAAAAGGCAATTGTTGCTGATATATTTGAAGCTTTAATAGGTGCAATTTATTTAGATTTGGGATATGCAACTGCTAGAAAGACGGTTTTAAATATTATTGTTCCTTATATTGAAAATCCGGATATTGTTTTTTTTAGTGACTATAAAAGTGCTTTACAAGAGTATGTACAAACTAGTCAACAGAGTTTGCATTATGAGTTAATTAAAGAAGAAGGTCCTGCTCATAATAAAAGGTTTACGGTGCAAGTAAAGATTGATGGTATTGTTTATGGAACGGGTGTATCTGGTTCTAAAAAAGAAGCAGAGCAAGAAGCTGCTAAAATTGCCTTGGATAAATTAGCTATTTAGTTTGTATGGTTTATAAAAATATGTTATAATAGCGATGCTACTTGATGATAGTAGATTAAAAATAGATAAATATTTTAAATTTTGATAGATTAAAAAAAAAGAAGAAAGGAGAAAATATGAGTAAGATTAAAATTTTTGCTTTAGGCGGATTAAATGAAAATGGTAAAAATATGTACGTTGTTAAAGTAGATAAAGATATTTTTGTTTTTGATGCAGGGCTAAAATATGATAATGATATTAATTTGGGAATTGATTATATTATTCCTAATTTTGATTATTTAATAAAGAATAAAAAGAATGTTAAGGGAATATTTTTAACACATGGACATGATAGTAATATGGGGGCTGTTCCAGATATTTTGGAACAAATACCTAAAGTACCTGTTTATGGGACAAAACTTACGATAGAAATGGTAAAAAACGATTTAGAGCCAGGGTTATTAAAGAAAGCAAATTTAAAGGTAATTAAACCTCATATAAAAATTAATTTTGGTAAGAATTCTATTTTTCCTATTAGTGTTACTCATTCTATACCAGATGCTGTATGTTATGTGTTATATACACCGGATGGTGCCATTGTATATACAGGAGACTTTGTTTTTGATGCTACTATGACAGGAGTGTATAAAACAGATATTGGAAAACTTGCTTATGTAGGAAAACAAGGAGTTTTATGTTTGATGTGTGAGTCTATGTATGCTGAGAAAATAGGTCATACTAGTCCTAATAATAGAGTAGCAAGTTTTATACGTGAGGTTTTAGCTGAGAATCCTAATAGGATTATCGCAACTATTTTTCCGGCTCATTTGTATCGAATTCAAGAAATTTTTGATGAAGTTTCAAAAACACATAGAAAAATGGTTATTATGGGTAAAACGTTGCAGACTACGATTAGTAAGGCTATTGATTCTGGATATTTATCGGTAGATAAAAAAAGAATTGGTACTCTTTCTGATTTAGAAAATAAAGATACGGTAATATTAATCTCTGATGAGAAAGAAAAACCCTTTAATAATTTGGAAAGAATTATTAAAGGATATGATAAATATATAAAGATAAAAGAGTCAGATACTATTTTTATTACTGAACCTGCATATCCAGGAATTGAAAAAAGATCTGCTTTAATTATGGATGAAATTGCTATGCTCGGAGCTAATGCTGTTAGTTTATCTAGTAAGAAACATTTATTACATCATGCATCAAGAGAAGATTTAATGTTAATGATTAATTTGATGAATCCAAAATATTATTTTCCTGTAAAAGGGGAATATCGTAATCAATATGCTAATGCTGAAGTTGCAGAGGAGTTAGGTATTCCTAAAGAAAATATTATTTTGAAAGAGAATGGTGATGTAGTTGAGTTTGTAAAAGGAAAGCTTGTTAATCGAGGAGAACATGTTGATGTTGATCAGATATTGATTGATGGTAAAAGTCAAGGAGATATTGGTAACTTAGTTTTAAAAGATAGAGAAATGCTTGGTGAAAATGGTATTGTAATTATTAGTTGTACTTTAGATAAGCAATCTAAGCAGATTTTAGGAGGACCTGAAATTTTGACTAGGGGATTTGTTTATGTAAAAGAAAGTCAAGATTTATTAGAACAAACGAAATTACTTGCGAAAGAGGCAATTGAGGCAAATATTGAGTTAAATACAAAACGAGTAGATTATGCTAAGATTAAAAATGAAGTAAGAGAAAAGTTAGGAAAATTTTTCTATCAAGAAACAGAATCTAAACCTATGATTATAACTGTGATTCAGGAAGTGTAATATGAAAAGAAAAATAGTGATTCTTTCTATCTTGTGTGTTATATTTTGTACTGGTTGTAATCCTGAGACGGGGACTATGACTTGTACTATGAGTTCGTATCCTACGGATGGTATTACTCTTAAATCTACTTATACAGCAACATATAAAGAAAATACTGTGACTAAATTGAAAACAGTAGAACAAGTTATTGCTGATGATAAGGATAATTTAGATGTGTATAAAGAACGGATTGAAGAGTTGTATCAAGGGTATCAGAATATTAAATATTATACTAATAAAACTAATATTTTAGGTGATACATTAACAAGTACTACGGTTATTAATTATAATAAAGTAGACACAGAAAAATTAATTAAAGTAGATAGTAATAATGGAAATATTATAAAGAATGGAAAAGTAAATATTGATGATTTAAGAAAAATGTATGAACAAAATGGTTGTAATTGTAAAAAAAGAAAATAAATGAAGATAGAGGTGAAAATTAATGTGTTATTTAAAACTTAAACCAAATTATACATGTGAATGGGAGAGTAATTCTATGTATGAAGAGAATTTTGCTGATACGCCTTTTAATCCTATGGAGCTTTCGGGTATAGCTAGTGGAATGTATGATTATATTATGTATTTTAAGTCAAAGGATAGTAAGCAAAAAGATTCCGAGAATAAAGGTGAGGTTCAAAAGGTTAAAAAGAGATAAATTAAAAGTTTTAACTAAAGTTAAAACTTAATGTCTCTGTAGCTCAGTAGGATAGAGCAATCGCCTCCTAAGGGGTTGTTTAAAATAAAGGGAAATGTATTAGAAACCTTTATTTTATAAGGCAGGACAGATTTTAAAAAAATAAGATAGTCGCAAAATAGTCGCGAAAAATTGTCTTTATCTTTAAAAAAAACAACAAAGTTTTGAAAAAATAGCCTTAATTTTGATATTTATATGTTAAAATTAAGGTATATGTCCCTGTAGCATAATAGGAAAATGCCTTCGCCTCCTAAGCGAAAGATTGGGTGTTCGAATCACCTCAGGGACGCCATTTTTTTTGTTAATTATACTGATTTAGCTGTGAATAAACTAAATCAGTTTTTTTGTTTAGTTTTTGTGAATGTTAGGAGGTGTAAAAAAATGTCAGTTTTTAAAATTGAAAAAAATAATAACTATACTGTTATGTCTAATTATCATTTAAGAGATAAAAATTTATCATATAAAGCAAAAGGACTACTTTCATTTATGCTATCATTACCAGAAGACTGGGACTATTCTTTGGCTGGATTATGTAAAATAAGTAAAGAGGGTAGAGATGGTATTAGATCTATTTTAAAAGAATTGCAAGAGCATCATTATTTAGAAATAGAAAAGGTAAGAGGCAATAAAGGGTATTTTGAGTATAACTATTTAATCTATGAAGTACCTTATTTTGTAGAACTTGATAATGGCAAAGACTATCCAGATACGGAAAATCCACACCTGGATAGTCCAAATGTGGAAGAGCCGACACAAATAAATACTAATATAATAAATACTAATAAACAAATTGATAAAGATGATAAAACGAAAATATCATCTTTTTTTGTGCCAGAAGAACATAATAGATTAACATTAGAACTGATTGATAGTGGATACATAGATGAAAACGATATTCAAATGTTTTATTATGATGACTTGTTTGATGGTTTCTATGATATTGATAGATAAACTATTTTTTTAATATGTCATTCATTGATATTTTATGATTATAACAAATTGTATATAGGCATAATGAAGTTATTAAATATTTTCCATTTTCATAGCCACTATAAGTTGCTTGAGAAATCATACATTCTGAAGCAATAGTTTCTTGTGTTAATCCAAGTTTTTGTCTAATCCTTTTTAGTTTATTACCAATTTTTACTCGGTCTAGTTTATCTAGTTCTACATAATTATTAACTTTTGATAATCCAATTACATAATCTATTGAAAACTTATATAAATTGCAAAATTTTACCAATTTAGTTAAGGGCATGGTACCATGACTATTTTCCCATCCAGCAACAGTTTTAAAAGAAACACCAAATAAAAAATGAGAGTAATTATCAATATAACTACTCTCATTTTTTATTTGGTGTTGACAAATTTTAAAATAATAAGTATACTAATATACTGATGAGGTATATTAGTATACAAAGAAAGAAGTGATAATATGAAACAAGAACAAATTCTAAAAGCCGCAAAAGAACTATTTACAAAATATGGTTTTAAAAAAGTGTCAATGGATGAAATCGCAAGTGAAGCAGGAGTTACTAAAAAAACAGTCTATAGTTACATTAGTAGCAAAGAGGAACTTTTAAAAGATGTTATAAAAGAAGAACTGCAGAGTATAAGAAAAATTATAGAAAAGGCTGAAAAACAAAGTAATGATTTTTTTGTTAATATTCAAAGTGTAATTTGTAGTGTAATCAGATATAAAAACGAAAGTGATTTTTTTAAGATGCTTATTAAAGAATCTGAAATGTTTAATAATGAAAAGCTAAAAGATAATTTAAAGATTATTGATAGTGAAATAAAAGACTACATAAAAAGCAAAGTAGAAAAAGCTTTAAATAATAAAGAAATTGTCGTAAATGATGTTAATATTATTACTTTTCTTATATACAAAATGTATATAGCATTAATAATAGATTGGAACGTAGATAACGCTAAATTAGATGAAAAGGATATTGCAGATAACATTCTTCAAATTTTGAAATATGGTATTAAAAGAAAGGAAGTAGAATAAAATGCAAAACAAAAAAATTTTTAAAATAATAATTTTTATTGTGGTTTTGTGTATCCCATTAATTTACAGTTTCTTTTATTTAAAGTCTTATTGGGATCCATATGGAAATTTAACAGATTTAAAGGTGGCCATTGTTAATTTAGATAAAGGTCAAGATGATACTAATCAAGGTAATGAATTAGTTAAAGAGCTAAAAGATAAAGATGTTTTAGATTTATGTGTAGTTGATGAAAATCAAGCTAAACAGGGATTACAAGATGGAGAATATTATGCAACTATTACCATTCCATCAGATTTTACAGAATGTTTAAATAGTGCTAGTGAAGAGCAAAAAAAGGTTGCAACAATTACATATGCTCCTAATCAACAACAAAATTATCTGGCATCTCAAATTATTAATAAAGTTGTTTCTGCAACTCAAATGGAATTGCAAAGCAAAGTTGGAAAAGAAGTCGTTTCAACATTATCAGATACTTTATCTGAAGTTCCTAATAGTTTACAAGATATTTCAGATGGGTCAAACGAAATTTATGATGGTACATCATCTTTGAATAGAGGCTTACAAGATTTAAATAATGGGGTAGGAGAGCTTAATAGTAAATATAGTAAATTTAACAAAGGTGTAGAAAATGCATATAAAGGTAGTGAAAGTTTAAATTCTGGAATTGGGCAAGTTAATAATGGAATTGATAGTTTAGCAAGTGGTGCTTCAACTTTAAATAATGCATTAGAGAAAATTAATGCTGGTGTTAATAGTGTTGCAAACAATGGAGGAGATAAAATAAATAAATTAACACAAGGAATAGATACTTTAAATAATGGCGCACAGACTTTGAATGTAGGAGTAAATTCTTATATTGACGGAGCAAATTCTTTGAGTAATGGTATTCAAAGTTATGTAGAAGGTGTAAGTACAATAGATAAAAATGAAAGTGCAATTTTACAGTCTGTTATTGACTATGATACGGCTATTAATTCTGAAGAGGTTAGAGATCCAACCATTAGAACATTAGCAGAAAATGCAAAACAAATTTTAAATGTTAAAAAACAATCTAATATAGATGCAAAAGGTCAGGCACTTGTTCAAGGAGCACAAGATTTAAGTAAAAATTCAGATCAATTAAAATCTGGTGCTAAAGCAGTTGCTGATGGTACTTTAACTTTAAAAAATAGTACTTCAGAAATGAATGAATTAATGAAGAATATTGTGACTTTAAAAGAGGGATTATCTGAAGTAGGACAAGGAATTCAAACTTTATCTAATGGTGTATCTACTTTGAAAAATGGAACAAATCAAGTACAAAATGGATCACAATCTTTAGAGCAAGGGCTTCAAACTTTGAGTAGTAGTTCTGGAAATGTAAAAGATGCTTTAAATCAATTAGATGAAGGGAGTAAATCAGCTGTTGATGGAAGTAATAAACTTTTAGATGGTGTAAAAACATTTAAGACCGAAATTAATAATGGATTAGCAGAATCAAAAGTTGAATTATCAAAATTAAATGGTTTAAATGATTTTGTTTATGAACCAGTTGTTATTAATGAAGAGCCTTATGGAAAAGTTGACTCATATGGTATTGCATTTACCCCATTGTTTTTATCTATAGGATTGTGGGTTGGCGCATTAATGTGTTATGTTGTTTTATATTATGATCAAAAACATAGATTTGGAAAATTTGATTATACTTATAAAAATAAATTAGCTCAAAACTTATTATATATTGCAATTGGCATTGTAGAAGGTATTGTCACTGGATTGTTATTAAAATTGGGATTAGAATTTAATGTTGCTAATATGGGAATATATATAGCAGAATGTGCAATTGTTGGAGCTATATTTATGACTATTATACAATTTTTAATTAGAAATTTTGGAGATATTGGTAAATTTTTAGCTTTAATTATATTAGTATTACAATTGGCTGCATCTGGTGGTACTTTCCCAGTTGAAACTATTGATAAAGGGTTTAGATTTTTAAATCCATTACTACCTATGACATATAGTATTAAAATATTTAAAGAGTGTCTTGTTCAAACAAGTAATAACTTTATAGGAAAAAATACATTAATACTTGTATTAATCGGTTTAGCACTAGGAACAATTACTTTAATAGTTGAAATAGTAAAACACCTGAGGTTTCTAAAAAAGAAAAGCAATCATATAATCGAGAATAATTGATGAAAATATTAAATTTATTGAAAGAAGAAGGATTATTAATTGAAACTTTGTTTACAATTTCAATATGCACAGGGTTAAAAAGAGGAGAAATACTTAGGTTACACATTGATCATATAGATTTTATAAATAATTCGATTTCAGCAAAACGAGCAGTTGTGTGGGATAAGGAAAAACAAAAAATAGTGTTAGAAATGTCCCAATATCATTATTTTGCCCAGAGATTATTAAGGAATATTTTAAGTTAAGAGATAGGATTATTCAGAGATTTAAAAGAAAATTTTATAATTATAATCCACCTAAAAATCTATTTTTAAGCAAATATGGAGGAATAATGTTTCCTGATTCTGTTTCTAGTAAATGGATAGATTTTAGGAAAAGACATCCAGAAATAAGAAATGTCTCATTACATGGATTAAGACATAGCTATTGTACTATGCAAATGAATGAAAACCCAAATTTATCTCCAGCAGATGTTCAAAAGTTAATGGGACATTCACAACTTTCTACTACTTTTATTTATACACATTCAAATGAAGATAAAACGTTAGATGCAATTTCTGTATTTGATAAATATTATAATGCAAAAGGGGAAGTAAAAACGACATTTAATCAAATGCTTTCTTTATATACAGGCATCAATTTTGCTCCCACAAAAGAAATAAATAATCTTCTTCAATATGCAGTTAATAATAATGATGAAGATAAGGAAAACAAGTTGTGTAAAATACAAAAATATATTGATAATAGATACCCTATATTTAAAAAAATAAACGTGGAAGAAATTGATTTCAATAATGTATGGGATAAGTTAGAATATTGTAAGGAAAAATATGGTAATGAATTTATATTAATTTCACTTCCATGAATTAATAATTATTGTTATTATTAAAAAACATTGTTATAATATTTACGAGAAATGGCAGTTCCTGAGGCGAAGAACTAATTAGGATAGAATTTCAAAGTTGAGTGTCGCGAAATTGTCGCAACAATTAAATAGTTATATTTAAAATTATTTAAAATCTACACATTGTATTGAAAATTAAATTTTAAAATATCTCAATTTTGTTAGAAAAAACAAGGTTTTTGAAAAAAACAGATTGATTTTGAAATTTAAAACTCTTCTCTCCTAAGCGATAGGTCGGCAGTTCGAATCTGCCCAGGGACACCATTGAGAAATTAGTCGAATTATTCGAATTTTTGATATAGGAATCAATCAGAAATGATTGATTTTTCGTTCTTATGAAAAAAACTTCACAGGTGTTTTGATGTTTGCGTCAAAAAAATCTAGAGGGGTTAAATATTTTGCCAGAACTAAATTATATTTATAAAAGGATGCAAAAATCAAGGTAGAAATAAAGATATTAATGTTAAAGCACTACTAATATTAAAGACATAGTCACTAACCTAAAAATCACCAATAATAAAAAACTTATACTATTCCCGAAGATGATTAGAATAAATTTTAGAATATATTGATAAAGTTGATAAAATAAACTCTGATTTCAAACGAACTGAAAAATTATCAGTAACCTTAAATAATGTTGATACTGAACTAGAGGAAAATAAAGAAAAAATTAAATACTAACTGAAAATCATGAGACATTATCTTTTAAAGTAGATATTTTATTAAAAAATATCGAAAATAATAATAAAGAGATTAAAGAATAAAAAAGATAATTAACATCTTGAAGAATTAGTAGATTACTTTAAAGATTTAAAAGAAGATTATGAACAGAGTAAGGAAAATGATGAAAACAAGGATTGTGATGATTTTGATTTAGAAATATATTGATTCTAAATCAAAAAGAGAATAATTGAAAATTGAGGTATAATAGATGTAACTAAAGGAGGTTTATGAAATGAAAACAATATATTTTATGCGACATTCTGAACCATTAAAACCGATTAATATAAATAATAATGATTCATTACAAGTTCAAAATGAAAAATGGGGATTAACAATTAATGGTGAAATGTTAGCAAAGGAAAAAAGCAAACATATGGGACTTAACAATTTTGATATAGTAATTTCTTCCAATTATGTAAGAGCAATATCTACTGCTAAATATTTTACGAAAGATAAATTATTTATAGATGATAATTTTGGCGAAAGAAAATTTGGTATAAATAATTGGGATGAATTACCAAAAGATTTTGGTAAGAAACAATTTGATGATTTTAACTATAAATTACCAAATGGAGAATCAATAAATGAAGTAATTGAAAGAGAATATAACTCATTAATAAATATTCTGAATAATTACTATGATAAAAAGATATTAATTGTTGGTCATGCAACAGCATTAGCAAGTTTATTGAGCAAATGGTGTGAAATTGATTATGCTGATGGTTATAAATTTGATGGTAAACAATTTTTTGATGGTAAATGGAGTTATTGTGAGACTTTTAAATTAGAGTTTGATGATAATAATGATTTGATTAGTATAGAAACTATTATTTAAATTTTAAAGTATATGTTTTTTTCCTTGTTTCATCAAAGAAAGAATTAGTTAGGTCTTCGCTTTCTTCTTGGTATATATGACTATTTTCATATGCTTGAATAATTGATTCGTCATCTACATCTACTAAAACAGTTTTTTGTTGTAATTGGGGTTCTTCTTCTGGAGTAAAAATTTTTATTCTAGCATTTGTTTCATTATAATAATTTGTTAAATTATCATAATGAATAATTTTATTTCTTTTTAAATCCTCGAATTTGGCACTACCTATATCGTAAACATCATCACCAATTGTTGTTAAAATAGCCATATGTCTTATTTGTGCTAAACTATATACTAGTTTTATTAAATTAGAAGAAAAATCTTTTGTTTGTTTATCTGTTTCAATTTTTTTAAATAAAGCTTCAACCTCATCTTTATTATCTCCATAGATGATTTTTTCTTTTTTAGTTATTTCATCATATTCTTCATCAGTTAAAAGTTCTTGTCTGTTTTCTATTATGGCTAAATAAAATTCATTTAATGGTTTTGATAAAAGAATTTGATTTAATTCTTCTTGTGTATATTTTTTATTCATTTATTTATACCTTTTTTTTACTTTCTTTAATTGGTGTCTTTTTTTATTATCTTTTTCTAGATTATAACTTATTACAAATTTAGTAGATGCATCATCTCTATAAAGAGAAGGTGTATATCTATCTACAGTAGTATCTATTTCATATTTAATATTGTTTTTATCAAATTCTTCTAATAATTTTGCTAAATTTAAATAAAGATAACCGTATTTGTAGTTGTTTTCAGTTTGGGGAAACCCTACGAAAAAATTTCTTTGTTCTATATCTTTAATATATCTATATACTGCAACTATTCTTTCTTTATTATTCATTATAAAATCAATGGCATTTCCCATATCGTTTGGTAAATCATTAAAATCTCCACAAAAAATTAAGTTAAAATCTAAATAATTCTTTACTTCTTTATTATTATCATTAGCATTTGAAATTAAATTAATAATTTCTTTTTCTGCAAATTTCGAAGTGTTATCATCCATATTTTCATATAATTCTAATGTTTCATAATTATCAACTAATGTTGCTCCACCTTTAATAATTCTTGGAGAAATATATAAATAATTTTTTTCCTTGCTTACTTTTATAAATTCTTTTTTTTCTTCTAAATTCATACATAAACCTTTCTAAATCTTTTTGAGATTAAAAATATTATATCATTCTTTAGTATATATTTAAATAAAAATAATGAAATCATATAGTAATATTGCAGTTATAAATATGAAGGTCTGTCATGAAATATGATGAGTTTATGGTGCTTTTTATTTTTGTTGTAAAAATTTGCAAAAATAATATATTTATTAGAAATTTATGATATAGTTAATATAAAGAAAAAGAATAAATCTTATTAGGGGTAATGTAAAACAGAAGAAAAGGAGCTATATACGATGATGAATGATAGAAGTTTAGAGCAAATAAAGAATAGGATAAAAAAAGCTGAAGAAGAGACACAAGGGTTGAAAAAAAACTTTAAGAATTACCTCAAAAGAGAGATTAAAAAGACTTATTTCTGTGATTCGTATGGAAAATGAACGGTATAAATTATATAAAAAAGCAATAAAAGGGCAAACTAAATCGAATTTAGATACAATTGATGAATTAGAAGAAAATGTGGATAAACCAGCAACTTTTGATTTTGATACTGTAACCATGTTTATTACAAAAGCAATATCGATTATTGAACAAGAGCAATATCAAAGTATAAGTTTTGATCTAAAGGGAACTGTAAGTAATTTCAATCCTGCACTGACTGCTCTTACGAATACTCCAATGCAAACTACGGAAACAAAATATGAATATGTCACTTTAATTACAACATCCAAAAATATGGATTTAATTTCTCGTATGTACGATGCTGGTGATATAACTTCTAGTTATAAGATAAAATATACTCTCGATGATAAAGATAGTAAATATATTTTATTAAAGAATTGTGATACTTATACTATATTTAATTCTGAAACTTGGCGTGTACCAGAAGAGTTAACTAGTAATTATCCTTATTTAGAAGAAATTATTTCAGGATTAATAGATTTAAAATTAGAAAATAATAATTTATCAGAAGAACAAGTAGCTACATTAATGTTAAAGAAAATTTCTCAAACTAATCTAGTCAAAAAAGAAACAAGTAGAAAATGATTATAATTTTAAAAATAGATGATGTAATATTTTAAATAACAGGAAAATGTAATTTAGTATGCAAACATTGTATGTGGATTGATACGAAATATGGATGTGAAATCTAAATCTATTAAAAGAAGTGTAGAAGTCTGTAATTAGTTTAATCTGTACTATAGAGAAGATTATAAATAAAAATCAGTTTTAGATAAAATAGAATTATTGTAATATTTTTAAATTAGGATTTAATTAGGTGGTGATAGATAATGAACGAACTTATTCATAGATTAAAAGAAATAACAAATCTATCAGAATTAGAAAATATTGATAATATTGATTCAAATTCTTTGTTTTATGCGGTTGCTAAAAGTGGAAGATATGATTTACTTAAAAAATCTAATATAAGACTTAATATAAATGATACTGCAACCCTTGAAAAACTAACAGATTTTTTACTGTCTGATGACGATTTATTTTATAATGGTGATCAATATGAATTTTCTTTTTCAACAGAAGAACTTAATAGTATGTTTAATATTATTATCCAAAAATATCAAAATTCTTATAAATTTAGTTTCTTTTTTGAGATGTTTTTTAAAAACAAAGAGGAATTAAATTCTTTTGTAAAAGAACATAAGCAAATTTTTGAAAAGTATCTACATGAGAAAACACAAGAAATTCCGGGTATATTAATAAATTGTGATAGTTTTGTTGAGTTAATATTAAAAGAAAATCGTACTGAATTAGTTAGCAATTTAGAAAACTATTCAATATCTAACTTGAAGTTATTAGTTCGTTTTTTAGAACAAGGCAATGAACTTCCATTTTATTTAGGTAATGATATATATGCTCAACATTTATTTGAACTAAAATCAAATTTAGAACCAGGTGAGTTTTGTGAATTATTGAATTTACTTAAAGAAAAAGATTTCTACGATATAAAGAGTAGAGATTCTGAAATTACATCATTTACTAAATTAGTATACGAAAATATAGATTATCTAATAGAAATGGTATCACAAACTAAATTATTACCAAAATGTTTAATTGAATCGGGTGTTTTTAGGGATGAATGTATAAAAAGAAACAGAATAGATTTAGCAGTTAAGTGTATTTTACCACTTGATATTATGCAAAATGAATCCTTGGTAAGTGCATATTGTAAAGAATTAAATATTAACCCTAAAGATTTTTATGAAAGAAATAAATGGCTATTAAATTATTATGAAAAAAATAATAATATCTTCAACACATTTTTAGCAACATCATTAAAAGACAATATATTTAATCTTGATGAAGAACATTATGAACGATTTATAAATGATGTAGAAGTTCAAATAGCTATTTCTAAATTAAATGATTCTGAATTAGCGGTTTTGTCAAAAACTTTAAATATTTATAATTATAAAGATTATGATATTTCATCTATGGTTGTTAATATTATAAATAATATTAGTAATTATCAAGAATTAATTAATTCATTGGATATTGAAAATATTTCAGAACAAGATTTAAGAAAAATTGTTAGTGTTTTACAACTTCCGGATAATCAATATCAAATAAATAATATAGAATCTTTACAAAATTATGATGTATTAAAAAAACAATTTTTTGTAAATAATTTTAATTCAAATAATTTAGTTTTTAATAAGGATAGTTTATTAAAATCATTGTTTAATATAGATTTAACAGAAGCAAAATATATTGATTCTAAATATTGCCATGATAATGATGATAATAATACTTTGGATAGATTAAAACGAAGTGAGTTGCCAACACAAATATATAATTACTTAGACTTAATTAATAAAATTATAGAGTGTGATAATATAGATGATTTAGCTGTTTTATATAATAATTTAAATGATAGTAATGTTTATGATAGTGAAATACCACTTGAATCATATTTAAGAGGTAAATATACAGAGTTATATTCTAAGTCATTATATAGAATTGATGAAAGAAATCAAGTATATGGTCCTAACGATAGTATTTCTAAAGACATAACATATAATGGAGAAAAAATACAAGCGTGTATACCACGAGAAAAATTTAATTTTTTTGTTCATTGTGTAGGATCTTGTTCTCTAACAGATGATGTTATTGATACAAATTATAAGAATGATTGGTTAGATAGACCACAGTTACAAGATCATTTTGTCGCTTGCAGTTATATAAATGAAAAAGGAATATACTCTATTCGGTCTCAAGGAAACATTATTTTTGGTTTTGACTCATTAGAAAATGGTTCGATTTTGGGAATGGGTAATACTGATATAGATTCTATAGGAAGATATGCGAATGCTTATTCTGGATCACGGGAATTGCAAGAGGGAAATGGAGCAAGAGCAAGATATTTTGTGCCATCTGAAATCCTTAAAACTATAAATAATGGATATAATGAAATCGTGGTTGAACGAAGAAATACAGATAAATCTAAAGGTCTAGATTTTAAAAGAAAACCAGATTATATTATAATGATGGCTGAATCTATGGAACAGGATAATTTTAATTCTTTAGAATCTTTGTATCAAAATCAATTAGCATTTATTTCTGAGGAAGATAAAAAAGAAATACAACAAACTGGTAGTTCTAGAACATTAAATAATTTCTTAGTTAAATATAGAGAACCAATATCACAAACTGCTAAAGCTGAAGGTGTTTCTTTAAATGATATGACTAATACGTATGTTGATTTAATTATGAAAGCAAAATATTTTGAAGATTGTTTAAAAGCATCCAGTGAATTTGATATTCCTCTTGTAATAGTAGATAAAACATATTATTTTAATAAAATATTATCAGAATCATTAATGTATGATAACAAAGATATGAATAATGTTTCAGAGTTTTATTCACAAGCAGATGAATTACGAAAGAAACAAATGTTTAATATGGTTGCACAAGGTGCAGATGTTAAACAACTTATGCAGACTAAAAAGTCTAGTAGTATTAAGATTGGTCTTTAAGGCAATTATATATTAATTGTAATATTTTGAAATGCTTTTGTAGAATAATTAGAGTATGATAATTTTAAATAAATTATAAAAAAATTATGATATAAAATTTATAGTAAACTTGTTATAGAGATTAGTCTTTGTATTATAGAAAAATTTATTTGCGTTTTTCTAAAATTTCAAAAACAAATAGAAAATCAAGGTTCTTTTAGTCTTCTTATTATAATAAGAAGTAGAGTTAACTTTTATAACACCAACGGAAGAAGTAAGAGTCTTTCCTCTAGTTTCTTTGATATTATATTCTTTTTTTCTTTCTTTACTATTTTTGAATTGTTTATCAAAAAAATTAAGAAAATTTTCATATAATTTAAGTGTAAATAAATCTCCAACATCTCTAATTTTACTTTCTAAGTTAAGTGGAGTTAAATTAACTTTAAAACTTTCATTAGAACTACTTGTAAAAGCTTAGAAAGTCACATAAATCAACAGAAAAATTATTAAAAGATTATGATAAGAAAATAAAGATTAAAAATTAGGCTAAAGCATTCTACAAAACGTAGAGTGCTTTTTTCTAAAAAGAATTATATAATAAAACTGGTGATGAAAATGGAAATAGGTACAAGAATAGCAAACTTAAGAAAAAATAAAAAGATGACGCAACAGGATTTAGCAAGTTATCTTTGTGTTGCAAATAAAACAATATCAAGTTGGGAGTTAAATAGAACGGAACCTTGTCTAGAAGATATTGTAAAATTGAGTAAAGTTTTAGATTGTAATGCCTCTTATTTAATTTCTGGTGACATAAAAAGAAATGATATAGAAACAGAAATTAAAATAAAACTTACCAAAGAAGAATAACAAACATTAGAAAAGAAAATGGAAGAAAATGCTTAATTTATAAAAAAATCTCATCAATTAGATACGTATTACTAGCCTACTTATAGGAAATTTGTAAAAGGTAAAGATGAGGTAATTGATGAATGGTTAAGAATTGGGAAACGTGGTAAAAGAAATATTTTAACTTATAAACACTGGTACGATATTCATTGCGATGAGTATGAAGTAGAAATAGATAATCTAGAAAATATGGATAAAATATTTAAAATTTTAGGATTAGAAGAAATCGCAACAGTAGATAAAACAAGAACTACCTATCTTTATCAACATAAATATGCAATTGCCTTAGATTATGTAGAAAAATTAGGTTATTTTGTCGAGATAGAGGTAAAAGAATATACAAAATCGATAATGGAAGAATATGATTTATTATTACATACTGCAAAAGAATTGGGATTAAACTTGAACCATATCGATAGACGTGGATATCCATATTATTTGATAAAGATGAAATAATTTCATGAAATCATTATCTTTAAAGATTATAATAAGGTTAATGTGAGATAATAAAGAACACGCAAGGGATGATTACAATGCGAGCATTAACAAAGAAAGAACAACAAGAATTAATAACTATGTATCAAAATGCAGTAAAAGATTTTGAATATTTTCCATTTGTTCAAACAACAGAGGGCTTATTTCGGTGGAGAGAAAAAGTAAAAGAAGAAAATGGAAATGACGGTAATCGTCGCAATGAAATTATTGAAGCTGCAATAAAGGGTAATGCATCTTTAGAAAAACTTTATGCCTGGTCTAAATTTACTCGTATGGTAGATAGAACCAAAGCAGATGTTTTTATGGCAAAAGAAGAGTATCATATTGAAGATGATAATGCTTATAGAATAAAAGCAGCTTGGATGTTACATAATTATTTAACACAAAAACATAAAGCTAGGAAAGATTATTTATTTGGTATTTTTAAAATACCTCTCCTAGGTTTAGGAATAAGATATAAATTAGGTCGTACGTTCAACAATGAATATGAATATGAAAAATCTTTAGTAAAAGATGATGAACAAGAAGCATGGTTTGTAGTATTATTTGTTGCTTTAATGAATGCTTATGGAATTGATAATGAAGATCTATTAACTGTAGGTAGATAAGCAGAAAAATTAAGTAAAAGGTATTGCAAAGAAATAGAAAGTGTTGCAACCAGTAAGAATGAAATGCAACTAGAAAAACCATTAGTATATAATAAAATAAAGAAATAATAAAAAAGACAAGTAAATCTTTTTTTCTTTCTATTTATGATATAATTTGTTAAAATAAAGACAAGAGGTGATAATATGAATCTTGAAAAAGATAAATATATTATTGTAGAAATTATACCGACTCATTCTAAAGTAGAAAAAGGTATTATTGCACAGATTTCCGCTTTAAAATTAGAAGGCTTAAAACTATTAGATAGATTTGACTATCGTCTAAAAGATGAACTTATTGAAAATAAAGATTTAAGAGAAATGATACAGTATGATAAGAATAGTTTTACTTATGTAGATAATCCTTATTTTATATTAGAAAAATTTAAATCCTGGGTAAAAGATTTCCCTTTATTAATTATGGAAGATAGTTATACTCTAGATTATTTAAAAGAATTAAAGAATAAGAAAGAAATGATTTATCCTTATTTAAATATGGAACATTCTTATGATGTATTTCATCAAATTATGAAAAAATATAATTTAGAGCCAAGTGATCATTTAGTGGATTTATTATATGAAGCAATTATATATGAGAGTAATAATAAGAATAAGGAAGAGAAAAATAATTAATTTTATTAGTTGAAGTAAATTTTTAGGAGGAAAAAATGAAAATAGGAGAGGTAAGTAAAGAGTTGGGTATTCCTAGTGCAACCTTACGTTATTATGAACAGATAGGGTTGTTAGAAAATATAAAAAAAGAACATGGTATTAGAGAATATGATGATGAGGATATTGAAAGATTAAAATTTATTATATGTATGAAAAAAGCAGGTTTTAAATTAGATGCAATTGTACAGTTTTTAAATCTTGAAAATGATAAAAAATTAGGTGAAGAAAAAAGATTAGAAATGTTATTAAAACAAAAAGATGTTTTATTACAAGAGTTAAAAGATAAAGAAGAGACATTAAAGTTTTTAAATTATAAAATAGAGTTATATGAAACTAAGACTCATAAAAAATAATAGGTGATGGTAATGTATGCTTTAGGTATAGATATAGGTGCTAGTCATATTGGATTAGGCATATATGATACGATAACTAAAAGACTTATTAAGACAAAATATATTAAATATGATAGACCATTTAAAATTTGGAATTATTTAGGAGTTAAAAGGACAACAATGAAATATATTCGTTTTTTGAAGAGAAATATAGATGAGTTTATTGGTGAAAATAAAATTGAAAAAATAGGGGTTGGTTGTCCTGGTGGAGTCGATTGTAAAAATGGAATTTTTTTTGGTTCTAAAGCATTAGTGGTAGGAAAGATAGATTTTCGATTGGAATTTGAAAAATATCATTGTCCAGTATATGTAGAAAATGATGCTAATTGTGCTGCAGTTGGTGTAGTTTCTGGAAGTGAGGAGAATACCTTTTTAATGATTACTATAGGGACTGGAGTTGGATTTTCATTAGTAAAAAATGAGAATAGTCGTATTATTTTGGCAGAAGATCCTGTTATTTGGAAAATACTAGATGCAAATAAAGTTCCAGGTACAAAACATGATAAATACATTTCTAGTTTTAAAAGACTTTCTAAAAAATATAATCAGCAACAACATAAAAAACTTCCTAGGGAAGAAATATTTTGTGATATTGAAAATGGTCATCAACTTATTGATGATTATATAGACAATTTTGTAATAGGAATTAAAAAAATAAATCGTGTTGTTCCTATTAAAAATATATGTTTAGGTGGTAGTTTTTCTATGTATCATAAATATTATTTAGAAAAAGTACAAAAAGAGTTGCCTGATTTTCATATTTTTATTTCCTCATCTTTTAATGATGCAGGAATTATTGGTGCAGCTTTACTTCCTGTTTTGAAAGATAATTCATGTAGAAACAAAAGAGTTAAGAAAATTAGTGATGTACCTAGACTCTTTGCTTCATAGACTAGGTATTTATACTTCGTGATTGCTTAACAGAAGGTAGTTGCTAAAAAAGAGATACTCTTATAAGGTTTTAAGTTATTTATCATATTAAAGTAAGATAAATTATCTTTTTTCTAAATAATAATTATAAATAATTTGAGTACAGTTAAGTTTTTTTGGATTAATTCTAATTGTTTACTATTAGGATGTAACCTATAACGATATGTTTTATACATAAGAATCTCTTTTGATGTACTCACTATATTATATTCTGTTTTTTAATCTTTTCTTATTGAAGAAAAAAATTCTGCTATAAAAAAAGAGTTCCCGTAGGAACTCTTTTAAGATTATACTATCCTAGTAATAGAAACAGCTGCTGAATATAAGTCATTTGGTACTAAACTAATGTCAATACCAGAAGTGTTAATTAGACGATAGCTTGCTCCAGGAAGTGCTGCGAAAATTGCATTACCATTAATAGTACCAGTATCACAACATGTTAATTTATTATGTGTT
Source organism: Candidatus Faecimonas gallistercoris (assembly GCA_018712565.1). Classification (GTDB taxonomy): domain Bacteria; phylum Bacillota_I; class Bacilli_A; order RF39; family UBA660; genus Faecimonas; species Faecimonas gallistercoris. The sequence continues at coordinate 8,885 of DVGU01000024.1, read as the reverse complement.
GAAGAGTGGGCAATTAAAACATCTGAAGGCCAGAATTGATGTAGTTCAACACCTAGTGTTCTAGGTTCGCAAGTAGAATGGTCACTATCAGTATGTCTTACATTAATCCACCAGTGAATAATATAAATACCTTCTTCAGGAATGGTGAAGTCACCTGTTGCAGGGTTGTATGTTATTTTATTAGAAATATTAGTGTTTTGAAATAAAATAGGTTGATTGTGTGAAACAGTTGAGTTTGATTCATCATGTACCATGGCATAACTATTAAATGTTGTAGCGTCTTCCCCTGCAGGTCCAGTAGGTCCAGTTGCTCCGGTTGCGCCAGTAGGTCCAGTTGCTCCTTGAGGTCCAGTCGCACCAGTAGGTCCAGTTACCCCTTGTCTACCAGTTGCGCCAGTAGGTCCAGTCGCACCAGTAGGTCCGGTTGCCCCTTGAGTACCAGTTGCGCCAGTAGGTCCAGTTGGACCAGTAGGACCAGTTACTCCTTTTTTACATACGCAGTCTAAGACTCTACATAAGCAGTCATCTTTTTTATCCTTGCAACAGTCTCTCATGATTTGTTCTAAATTATCTTGATTCAAATTTTTCCCTCCTTTCAATATATCATATGTAGAAGTCAAAAAAGGTAATGAGCTAATAACCAGTATGTATTTAAAAATTTTAATTAAAAAATATTGACTTAAAGTAAACTATAAGAAGTATAATATAAATGATAGATGGAAAGGATGATGAAATATGGTAAAACAAACTGCGGGAAGAGATCAGTTAGGAGATTTCGCTCCCAAATTTGCACAGTTAAATGATGATATATTATTTGGAGAGGTTTGGTCTAGAGAAGATAAGCTATCATTAAGAGATAGATCATTAATTACAGTAGTTGCATTAATGAGTAAAGGTATTTTAGATTCTAGTCTAAAGAGTCATTTAATTAATGCTAAGAAAAACGGAATTACGAAAGAGGAGATGGCTGAAATTATTACTCATGCTGCTTTTTATGCTGGATGGCCAAATGCCTGGGCTGTATTTAGAATGGCAAAAGAAGTATATGAGGATGATGATTAATGAAAAGAAGTGCTGGAATTTTATTGTATAAAAAAGAAAATGATCAATATTTAGTATTGTTAACTCATTTTGGAGGACCTTATTGGGAAAAGCAAGATAAAGGTGCTTGGTCTGTTCAAAAAGGTATCGTAGAAAAGGGCGAAAAAGTACTTGATGCTGCTAAAAGGGAAGTGGAAGAAGAAACAAATATAGAAGTTTGCAATGATATCTATTTTTTAGCTTCTAAGAAAGTTACAAAGAATAAATTAGCTATTATGTTTTATTCTTATTATGATGGAGATATTTCTAACTTTAAAAGTAATACATTTCAATTAGAATGGCCGAGCAAGTCTAATAAAATTGTCGATTTTCCAGAGATGGATAAAATAGAATGGTTTACTTTAAAAGATGCGAAAGAGTATATTTATCCAGTACAACGTTTTTTTATTGAAAGATTAGAAGAAAAACTTAAGAAGGGAGAAATATAATATGATAGATACTTTTAATTATCTACTATAGTTTTTCTGGTAATAGTAAAAAGGTTGCTGAATATGTAAAAGATAAATTAAATGCAGATATTTTAGAATTAAAGCCAAGAGTTCCATTTTCTACAGATTATGACGAAGTAGTAGAAGAGTGGCAAAATAATGATATAAAACGTGATGTAGAAATTAAAGAAATAGATAAGGATTTATCTAAATATCAAAAAATTATTTTAATTACTTGTACATGGTGGTATGGTATTAGTCCTGTAATGAAAAGATTTTTAAAAGACTATGATTTGTCTGGTAAAGATATTATTGTTGCGAGTTCTAATGCTGGTTGGATTGGTCATTGTTTTAAAGACTATAAAACTTTACTACCAAATTCTAATATTAAGGGAGAACTTGATTTATTGTTTTCAGCAAATGAAGGAGAACGTGATAAAATGTTGACATCTTGGAGTGATGTTGATTCGTGGATTGAAAAATTATAATATTATAGAGGAGTGATTAGATGAAAGAAAGAGAAGAATTTGATAAAATCAATGTATTTGGATTGGGACAACCAAATGATGCTTTTGCTAAATATTTTATAGGACAAAGTTATTTAAATCCATTAACGGATCCTAAAACTTGTAATGTTTTTCTAGCAAATGTAACCTTTGAACCAGGATGTAGAAATAATTGGCATATTCATCATGCGAAAAGTGGTGGAGGACAACTATTAATTTGTACTGCCGGATTTGGATGGTATCAAGAAGAAGGAAAAGATGCAGTATCACTAGAGCCAGGAATGGTAATTACCATACCTGCTAATGTAAAACATTGGCACGGAGCTAAGAAGGATTCTTGGTTTTCTCATATCGCCGTAGAAGTACCAGGTGAAGAAACTCAAAATGAATGGTGCGAACCAGTTACTGATGAAGAATATGATAAATTATAAGGAGATAGGATAATGCTTACCAATGAGGAAGAGCAAATAAAGGAAGTAATTATAGCTGCCAGAACCTTAGAAGAATATTTGTGAGGAGAATATAATGGCCAATGGAATATTGAAGAATGGAGAAGAATGTTTAGAAAGCGTATTCAAAAAATAGATGACATAGATACTAGTAATCCACATGCAATTATCGAAATGAGAAAGCGCCTAATGCAAAATGCTGCTTTAAGTGTTGCGTTAATGAAAATTTTGGATACGAAAGGAATACCCACTCAAGAATGTAAAATTCCAAGTAATTTACCACAATATGCTAAGGATAAGTCCAAAAATAATATATAAAAAATTATAAAAGAATAAGATAAATAATTAATTCATTTATAATTGAAAGAGATCGTATATAATAAAATTGGAGGTAACGTATGAAAAATATTGGTTACAAACAAATTCAAAGATTTTATAATGAATATAATAATGATAAAAACAATAAGATAATTGAAAATGCTATGAAAAAAATAGGTATGGAAAGTTTTTGCTTAAATACTGATATTATTAATAGTACTCCAAATGTTTTCAATATAGAATTACCTAATACTAAGATATATGACCAAGAAGATTCTTGGCTATGTTGGCTTTATGCAGGAATAAATTTTATTGAAAATAACGTTGCTATTAATCTTAACATTTTACCTACAGATGTAAATTTATCAGTAAATTATCTTTCTTTTTTTGATAAGTTAGAAAAATCTAATACTTTTTATAACAGAATAATTGAAAAAGATAACTTTGATTTAAAAACTGAAGTAAATAAATATTATATAGAAGAAGCCTTTTATGAATGGGGACGTTTTACATTCTTTAAAGAACTTGTAAATAAATATGGTCTTGTTCCAGAAGATGTAATGCCTAAAACGTTTGATAGTAAAAATTCTGAACAATTAAGAAGACTTTATAACGAAAAACTTAAAAAAGACATGTTTAAATTACTAAAATTAAAAGAAAATAACACTTCAAAGGATGAACTTTATCTAAGAAAAGAAGAAATGTTAAATGAAAATTACAATCTCTTATCTAAATGCTTAGGTTCTATTCCCCTATCTTTCACCTATGAATATAAAGATAAAGACGGAAAAATAATTAAATTAGAAAATATAACTCCTATAGAGTTCAAAAATAAATATTTATCTATCAACTTAGATGATTATGTAAGTATTGCCAATGTTCCTGTATATAATACAGAATATAATAAACTTTATAGAGAAGAATGTAATGAAAATATAGATGGTAAATATGTTGAATTTATTAATAAACCTATCGAAGTATTAAAGAATTTAGCAGTTAAACAATTAAAAGATGGTATGCCAGTTTACTTTGCCTGTAATATTGATAAAATGAGAGATAGAAAATCAGGTATATTAGATTCTAATTTATATAATTATAAAGATGTATTTAATATGGACTTATTAACTAAAGAAGAAGCACTAAGTAGTTTTGATATTTACTATCAACATCTAATGTTATTTACTGGAGTACATATTGAAAATGATATACCAATTAGATGGAAAGTGGAAAATAGTTATGGGGATAAGTTGTATAAAGATGGTTATTATATAATGAATGATAATTTCTTTGATGATTTTGTCCTTATGGTAATAATTGATAAAAAGTATTTAAGTAAAGCGGATTTGGATTTGTTTAATACAAAACCAATAATAGTGGGTAGATATAGTCCATTTTAAAACATTTATGAAGTGATAAAAGACAGAATAGCTAGATTTTTATTATTTGTTATCTGTTTTTTTGTTTGTTTGATAAAATGTAAATAGAATGAGAAATTTGTAATGATTTTAACATTTAATGAGGAAGTTAATATTCAAGTGGGTATATTGAAGGCTAATCCATATATTAATGAGTAGTTAGTAAAATAGCGTAATAGTTTGTTAGCTGAGATAGACATAATTATGAAGTTATGAAACAATTCGTAGAGATACCTGTTCGTAGGATGCGTAAACATATCTATTTTCGTATGGGTAGGATGTTATAGTAGAAGAATTTGATACAGAAATTATTTCTAAGTGGCAAGTACCTTTGTGTAAAAAAGATTTTAATTCGAAGCAATAGCTATATGAACTTCATATGGGTTTTGCTAAATAATAGATTTAGATAGAAGCATTGACCTTAATAGTTTTAGAAATAGTTTAGTATTTTTTAATTTATGTTATTTCCATGATAATTTCAGAGTATACTTGATTTTAATAATTCTTTTATAGCCTTAGAAAATAATTGTAAGTTGGATGCTTAATTACTTGAACAAATTGATAAAGCTACAAGAGTTTTATCAGATTGAGATGGAATATTATTAGTTAAAAGTAGATAATTAATACTTTTTATTGAAAATGATTAAAAAAGATGTATAATAGTAATAACTTTAGTGAGGAGTGATTTGTGTGAATCATGGTTTTATTTATCAAGAAGATGGGGTTTATGTTCGGGATGAAAATGGTGATACTAGTGTAAGGCAAATCAATGGTGATGTTAAAGAGATTTTAATTTGTGAAAATCAAATTGATATTTTAAAAGATATTTCTTTAAAATTGAAAGATGATGCAATATGGTATCATAAAGAATTACTTGAAGAATTAAAAGAAGATGTTTCACTTTCATCTTTAATGTGCATTGGTGGAGTTTCACTAGTTTCAGGTATTCTCAATTTTGCTCCACAGCAACTTTCGTCTACTGCATTACCTTTGGAAATATTAGAAGTAGTTGGTGGTACTATTGGGGTAGGTGCTGTTTTAGGTTCTTTTGTTGGATTTTCAACTGCAATTGTTGCTTATAAAGAGAATCTTTATAAAATGAAAAAATCCGCAGTTGGTTCTTTAGCAGCCGATAAAATGCGTGATGAAAAAATACAATATTTAGAACAGTTACATGATAGTGAAATGGTTAATTCACCTGAGGTTGGTTTTGCAGATGAATTGTGCCTAAATGATGAGGTTCGTAGGTGTTACCAAGAAATAAGTGCCTCTGGTGATGGTAATTTGTATAATCCAACAATTAGTGTTCGTAGAATTAGAAAAAAATGGGATATTAGTAGATCGGAGTATAATGGTTATATTCATACTATTACAAAAAACGATAGTGATAAAGTACTTTATAAAAAGAAAATTTAGATTTTATTTGTTGGTTATAGTCCTATTTAAGTGGGGCTATTTTTTTTAGGATTTATTAAATATGTAGTTATTATAGAAAATATTTAGTTGATTATTTCAATATGAATATATATAATAGAGATAAAAAAATGAAATTAGGAGATTATATTATGAAAAAAAGAAGTGTTGTTTTAAATGAAAAAGACTTATATAATATTAAAACATTAATTAATAATACAGCATATATCGTATTGCCAAATGGAAAAACTGGTTTGTTAAATATAAAAACAAATCAACTTCTTGGTAATATTGATAATTTTAAAACATGTTATACTTTAAAAGACGAAATATATGAACAAATAAAAACTGTAGAAGCAACTGATGAACGTGGTAGTTATAGGGTGATTAATCTTTATGATGCTTTAGAAGAAAAATGGATTGCTGAAGGTTGGGGGGTTGTTAGTGATTTTTTAAGTAATTATCAATTATGTTCTCTTAAATCTCCGAGTGATGGGAAAATACATTTTTTTGATTTGGCTACTTATAGAGATCATAAAGATATATTTGATATTGCTTGTTATGATGTAAGAGTATTATATAATTATGATAATACATGGTGTTTTATGATTAATTGCGGTGCTGAAAAGGGGCTTTATCTTAGAAATGGTGCTGATGTGGGATTTAGTATGGTATCATGTGATATTATTGGAAGTTTACCTAATATATTTGTTTTTACGAAAGATGGTAAATGTGATTTTATTTATAATACTGTTGATGATATCAAAGAGATAACTGATAAAAGTATTATCTCTAAAAAAGATTACAGGTATGATAATATTACAGTTGATGAAAATAATAATTATATTATTTATTGTCAAAGTGAAAATGGTGTTGATGTGTACCATACTAAAAGGAGAGTGTTATTATGCCATTATGACGGTGATGATATTAAGTATTTTGGTGGTCATGAACATTATAGTTTTAGAATGGATAAGGATTTTTATTTTTTAACAAGTAATAATTCTAAATTTGGACTTGTAAGAGCTTCTACTTTTGTTATACAAAATAATGATGATTATATGGTTAAAACTACATCGTTATTAGAGGAAAAGTATGATGATATTAAGACTGAACCTGGTGCTTTTTCTTTTTCAAAAGATGGTAAGGTTGGATTTTTAAAAATTAATCCAAAACCAGAGATGAATCATTTTATAGAAGCTAAATATGATAAGATAAAAGAGTTAGGAAATGGGTATTATGCTTTATACAATGATGGTTATTGTGATATTGTTCTTTTTAAAAATGGAAAAGTATCAACTGTTGTTAAAAAATGTCAACTTGAAGACATTGTTGACGATAGTGTGATTTATAAAAAAGATAAGAAAAAAGGAATTAAAAATAAGTTATCTAAATCTAAAGATAAGCGTTATGGTTTGTTATTTATTGGTTCTTTTGAACCAGTTTGTTATGATAAATATGATAATATTAGTCGTATTAGTAATCGTTATCATGACTATTTTGTAATGGAGAAGAAAGGTAAAAAGGGTGTTGTATGTGATGGGAAGCTTATTATACCTGTAAAGGCTAAAGATATTTCTATTGGTTACGATCCTGATTGTTGTCGTCGTACATATTTTGCTTTAAAGAATAATTTTAATCAATATAAATTGTTATCTGGTAGGTATTCTGGTGATGGTGTAGAGTTTGATCCTACGATTAATAAAACTTTTAAAGATGTTAGTTTTTTAAATGATATTATGGTATTAAAAGATTCGTTGAATACTTATATATATAGTTATTTTATGAGTAGTTTTGAGCGTGATAAATTAAAAACACTTTCAGGGGATGTAGATGTTGTTGCTAAAAAAGTCCCTAATCAATTTAGAGCTTCTATTGGTGATAAAAAAATCCCTACTTCTCATTCTAATTTAAGTAATTATATATATTGTATAAATGGAACTAATTATTTTTATACCGATGGAGTATTTTGTGAGATTTGTAAAGATGGTATTATTTCTTCGAATAAAGATTGCTATATGACGACGTATGAGGCAGATGATTGTATCTATCAGATAAAGACTACGGATAAGAGTGAACATGATTCTTTTTGTGAGTATATAGATAATCAAGATGATGAAGTTGCTGATATCTATTTAGATAATATGAGTTGTGATTCTGAGGCACTTCATGAACAATATCCTACTTTAGTATTAAAAAAGGTTAAGAAAAATAATTGATAATGGTATTATTCATAATACGGTAGATTGTTACATAAGAAAGAATCGGCATATTTAGAGAATCTTTTTAATTCTTCTTTATTAGTGATTGTCCATACAAATATGGGCAATTTTTTTCTGTAGTTTTGTATTCTTTTGTTTTTAATTATTTCTTTGTTAATGGCTAAAAAGTCGGGATTACAATATTTTATTGGAATAAAACTACTCATAAAATAACTATATATTTTAGAAGAGGGAAGATAAGTAATTAATAGTCCAACGGGGCATGTACTATTCTTTTTTAAATAATGAACGATATTTGGGTGAAATGATTTTAATATAACTTCTCCAGAATAGTTTTTTAATTCTTTATTTAGTTTAGAGCAGATTAGTTTAATTTGATTTGTTTTTTTTATTTCAATATCTAATAATACTTTTCCTTGTATAAGGTCTAATACTTCTTTTAATGTTGGGATTTTTTCATTTGTAGAAAGAAGGGGGAATTTTTTTAATTCTTGATAAGTTGTATCTTCTATATATTTATCAACTCCACACATTCTTTTTAAATTTATATCATGAAAAATTACTAATTCTTGGTCTTTTGTTAATTGAATATCAAGTTCGATAGGAATATTTAAATCCATAGCTTTTTGAAAAGCAGGAAGTGAATTTTCAGGGATATATTTATTATTAAATATTCCTCGATGAGCTATTTTTAAGTTTTTTAGATTCATAATATCACCTTTATTATAGTATAGCAAATATTTATTAGATGTTACTATATAAATAATCAAGTAGAAAATAATTTTTTCTTTTCCGAAGTTTGACACTTTGAGTATTTGATAATCTTAGAACGACCTTTATAGTATAAGGCTTTTTTTATGTCAAATTTTTCTTGTTTTTGTGTTGTCTATCTTTGTATATCGTGCTATAATCTTATTAGGATGTGATTATATGTTTCTCAAACAAAGTAAAAGTCATAATAGAATATATCTTTCTTTTGTCCAAGGTTATAGAGATGAAACTGGTAAAATAAAACATAGAACTGTTAAAAAAA
>DVGU01000023.1 GCA_018712565.1 Candidatus Faecimonas gallistercoris | reverse complement strand
TTTTTTTAACAGTTCTATGTTTTATTTTACCAGTTTCATCTCTATAACCTTGGACAAAAGAAAGATATATTCTATTATGACTTTTACTTTGTTTGAGAAACATATAATCACATCCTAATAAGATTATAGCATGATATACAAAGATAGACAACACAAAAACAAGAAAAAATTGACATAAAAAAAGCCTTATACTATAAAGGTCGTTCTAAGATTATCAAATACTCAAAGTGTCAAACTTCGGTGTCAACTTTTTTCTTGTTTTATATTTTGTTTGAAAGTTTTTAGTAATATATGTTAGAATTAATATAGATAGAATAGATAGTTTTATGTAAGATTTGTTTAAATATTAGTTATGGTAGGTAAAGGTATGAAAAAAGTTGTTTTGAAGATTGAACATTTAAAAAAATCTTTTGAGAAAAAAGAGGTTATTAAGGATTTTGATTTGGATGTATATGAAGGGGAATTTTTAACATTATTAGGTTCTTCTGGATGTGGAAAAACTACTATTTTAAGAGCTATTGCTGGACTTGATTCTGTAACGGAAGGACATATTTATATTGAGGGGAAAGAGGTTACTGATTTAGATCCTAAGTATAGGGAAGTAAATACTATTTTTCAAAATTATGCTTTATTTCCTTTAATGACTGTAGAAGAGAATATAGGTTTTGGGTTAAAAATGAAAAAAGTAAATAAACAAGAAATAAAAAAACGAGTATCAGAAATGTTAGAACTTGTTCATTTACAAGGATATGAAAAACGCAAGCCAAGTGAGTTGTCTGGTGGAGAACAACAGAGAGTTTCTATTGCGAGAGGATTAATTAACAATCCAAAAGTATTATTGTTGGATGAACCATTGTCAGCATTAGATCAAAAACTACGTAAAAGTATGCAGTTAGAACTAAAACAATTACAGAAAAAATTAGGTATTACATTTATTTATGTTACACATTCTCAAGATGAAGCACTTACTATGAGTGATCGTATTGTTTTATTGAAGGATGGTGTTATTGAGCAAGTAGATACTCCAGTAAAGATTTATGAGCATCCTAAGAGTTTATATACTGCTCAGTTTTTAGGAGATTCTAATTTGTTTCAAGGAGACGTTATTGAAGTAGAAAAAGATTATACTAGGGTGAAAGTAGAAGATACTACTTTAAAAATATTGTCACAAGGATTTGAAGTAGGAGATAGTTTAGATATTATTTTGCGTCCGGAAAATATGAAAACTTCTTTGGAGCCAAGTAAAGATAATGTATTCCAAGGTAAAATTACTGAACAGATATATGATGGAGCAGTTACTAATTTGATGGTACGTGTTAATAAAAAGAAAATTAATGTTATGTATTTGGGTAATGATAAATTATATACTAAGGGTCAAGAAATTTATCTTACGTGGGATATTGAAGATGCTATTGTATTAAAGAGGGATTATAATGAAGAGTAAAAGATTTTGGAAATATTTCTTTCTTGTACCAGTTATAATTTATGTTTTATTATTAATTGCATTACCTTTACTTTATATTTTATTAATTAGTTTTTTTAAGAGTGATTATTATGGAGGAATGATTAGTACTTTTACTATTCAAAATTATATTGATGTATTTGATCAAGTATATATTAGTGTTTTTTTAAAATCCTTTTTAATTGCTTTTATTACGACTGTTTTTTGTGTTTTGATTTCTTATCCATTTGTGCTTGCAATATCTCATAAGAAGCCAAGGACACAAAAAATTTTAATGACTTTGGTTATGGTACCTTTTCTTACTAATTCATTAATTCGTATGTATGGGTGGTTAGTATTACTTAGAAAGTCAGGAGTTATTAATCAAGTATTGTTAGGAGTAGGTGTTATCCATGAACCATTATCTCTTATGTATAATATGTTTGGTATTTTAATAGGAATGGTTTATACGTTGTTACCTTTTATGATTTTACCATTATATAGTTCTGTAAGTACTATTGATCCCTATTTATTGGAGGCTGCTAATGATTTAGGGGCGTCTAAAATTAAAACTTTTTTTCAAATTATATTACCTCAAACATTACCAGGGTTATTTAATGGTAGTTTGATGGTATTTACGCCAGCGTTAGGATATTTCTTTATTGTAGATATTCTTGGTGGTGGAAAAATGATGATTTTGGGGAACTTAATTAAAAATCAATTTTTGACTGCTCGTAATTGGCCATTTGGTGCGGCTATTTCTATTGTTTTAGTACTTATTACCTCGTTATTCATTCTTATATATAGAAAACTGGGTGGAAAAATGGATGATTTAGGAGGTGCTTAATGAAAAAGGTATTAGAAAATGTTTATTTGGTTTTGATATTTATCTTTTTATTTTTACCGATTATGGTATTGGTATTATTTTCATTTAATACTTCTAGTTTAAATATTGTATTTGAAGGGTTTACTACTCATTGGTATTTAGATTTGTTTCAAAATAGGACTCTGTTAGAAGCGCTTTTTAATACACTCTTGGTTGCTGGTGTTAGTACGATTGTTTCTACGATTATTGGAACAATTTCGGCGTATGGATTACATAAGTATTCCTTTAAAGGAAAGAATATCGTAAATGAGCTTCTTTATATTCCTGTTGTTATACCAGAGATTGTATTAGGGATTGCTTTGTTGTCGGTTTATACGTTATTACGATTAGAACTTGGGTTGTTTACGCTTATTTTAGCACATATTTGTTTTTGTATTCCTTTTGTTATTATTAGTGTTCGTTCTGTTTTAGAAAGTATTGATCCACATATTGAAGAGGTTGCTAGTGATTTAGGGGCTAGTCGTTTTCAAATATTTGCTAAAATTATTATTCCAATGTTGATGCCTGGTATTTTGAGTGGGGCTCAGCTTGCTCTTACTCTTTCTTTAGATGATGTTGTTATTAGTTATTTTACAGCTGGACCAGGTGCTAATACTTTACCACTTCAAGTATATTCTATGATAAAGACGGGAATTACTCCTGATGTTAATGCTCTTATTACTATTATGTTAGCATTTGTATTTGTAATACTTATGATATCTACTGTTATTCAGTTAAGACGGTTAAGAAAAGAAGGTGCAGTATGAAAAGAGTAATGAGAAGTAAGATTTTATTTCTTTGTATTTTAGGAGTCTTATTGTTGTCTGGGTGTTCTAGAGGACAGAAAGAAGTTGTTAATGTATTGAATTGGTCTTCTTATATTCCGGATTCTGTTGTTCGTGATTTTGAAAAGGAGACAGGAATTCAAGTGAATTATAGTACTTATTCTTCTAATGAAGAATGTTTAGCTAAAGTTTCATCAGCTAAAGAAGGTACTTATGATTTGATTTTTCCTAGTGATTATATGATTGAGATTATGATTAACCGGGGTATGTTAGAGACATTGGATAAAAGTCAGTTAGAAAATGTAGAAAATGTTGATTCTTTCTATTTGAATCAGTCTTTTGACCCTAGTAATCAATATTCATTACCATTTGTTATGGCATCTACTGTTATTGCTGTTAATCGTGATCATATTACAGATGAGATTACTTCTTATAATGATTTGTTAAAGGAGGAGTACCGTAATAATATTACGTTAATAGATGATCAAAGAATTATTATTGGTATGGCACTGCTTGCTAATGGTTATAATATGAATACTGTTAATGAAGAGGAGTTAGCAATTGCTAAAGATTGGTTACTTCGTCTAAAACCTAATATTAAGGCTTTTGATAGTGATAGTCCTAAGAATTTTTTGATTACAGAAGAAGCAGATATTGCAGTACTATGGAATGCAGAAGCTGCTTTAGCATATCAAAAAAATCATAATATAGAGTTTATTTATCCCGTTGAAGGTAGTGCACTTAGTATGGATAATTTTGCTATTCCTAAGGGTGCAAGACATAAGGAGGCTGCTTATCAGTTTATAGATTATATTTTACGGGGGGATGTTATGAAGAAAATTATTGAATCTTATCCTTATAAAAATGTTAATTCGAAAACACAGTTGTTACTGGGTTCTGATTATATATATAATATAGCTTCTAATATTCCAACTTCTATTATTGAACACGGTGTTTATGTTGAAAATATTGGTGAGGCTGTAAAGTTGTATGATAAGTTATGGGCTGAGATTAAGTGATGGTCTTAAGTAAAATACTGTCATTATACGTGTAGTTTTGTTAGAAAAAATGATACAAAATAATGATTTGTGTTATACTTTAGATAAATAAGGTAAGGAGGAGAAGTATGAAGAAAGATTACGTTGATACAAGTGATTTTTCGAAAGAAGAATTATTGGATATTGCTAACTTGGGAATTCTTATAAAGAAGAATTTAAAAGCTGGTTATCCATTAAATGTCTTGTATCATAAGTCGCTTGGAATGATATTTGAACAAGCGTCAACAAGAACACGTGTATCGTTTGAAACAGCGATGACACAATTAGGAGGACATGCTCAGTATTTGGCACCTGGACAAATTCAGTTAGGTAAGCATGAAACTTATTATGATACTGCAAAGGTTTTGTCTCGTCTTGTAGATATTTTAATGGCTCGTGTGCAAAAACATGAATCCATTACAAACTTGGCAAAATATGCTGATATTCCAGTAATTAATGGAATGAGTGATTATAATCATCCTACACAAGAAATGGGAGATTTGACTACAATGCTTGAACATTTACCAGGGGGTAAACGTATTGAGGATTGTAAAGTAGTGTTCGTAGGAGATGCTACTCAAGTTTGTGCATCACTTATGATGATTGTTACAAAAATGGGTGGACATTTCGTGCATTTTGGTCCAAAAGGATTCCAATTAAATGAACATTTTCAAAAAATTGCTGAAGAGAACTGTAAAGTTAGTGGAGGTAGCTTTTTAGTTACTGATAATGAAGATGAAGCAATTCCTGGAGCAGATTTTATTTATACTGATGTTTGGTATGGATTATATGAATCTGAATTACCAGAGGAAGAGAGAAAAGCAATTTTTTATCCAAAATATCAAGTAGATATGGAAATGATGAACAAGGCTGGTGCTAATACTAAGTTCATGCATTGTTTACCAGCTACACGTGGTGAAGAGGTAACAGATGAAGTTATGGATTCAGATCGTTCGATTGCTTTTGATGAAGCAGAGAATCGTTTGACATCTATAAGAGCATTACTTGTTTACTTTATGGGTAAACGTGATGAGACAATTGAAATTTGTAAAAAGAATTTAGGAGAGTAAAAGTAGGTATTTGTTATGGAAAGTAAGAAGAAAAAATTTAAATTAGTGGATGCTATACTTGCAACTGTATGTATTACTTTAGTTGCTGAGAGTGTAGCACCTACAGCAGCTATCGGAAATTCTCAATATTTCTGGTGGATTTTATTAATACTTGCATTTTGTTTACCATATGGATTAATTACAGCAGAGTTAGGAAGTACTTTCAATAGTGAAGGAGGAATGTATGACTGGGTAAAAAAAGCCTTCGGTAAGAAATGGGCAGCTAGAGTTGCTTGGAATTATTGGATTAATTTCCCATTATGGATTGCATCACTTGCTGTTGCAGTTACAGATGTTATTGCTAGTATTTTTGGAATTGAATTATCCATTGTATGGTTATTAATTTTACAACTTGGTTATACTTGGTTAGTTTCTCTTTTGGGTACAAAACGTATTGGAGAGAGTAAATGGATTGTAAATATTGGAACATTTTTCAAGATTTTGTTTATGGTAGGGTTAGGTTTGTTAGGTATTTATGTATTTATGGTTACTGGACAAAGTGCTAATCCAATTCAGAGTGTTACTGATTTATTACCAAGTTTGGATTTAGCAGGGCTTTCATTTATTTCAGTAATTATCTTTAATTTCTTAGGATTTGAAGTTGTTGCTACTTATACAGATGATATGGAAAATCCTAAAAAAGAAATCCCTAAAGCATTAATTATAGGTGGTGCGTTAATGGCATTATTCTATATTTTACCTGCAACAGGAATTAATATTGCAATGACTACAGAACAAGCAGAAGTTGCGGGAATTACTGATTCTTTTGCAATCTTACTTACACAACTTGGAATGAATGCTGATTTAGTACGTATTATTGTAATTGTTGTAGGACTTATGTTTATTTATACAATGGTTGCTAATATCGTTTCTTGGTCATTTGGAGTAAATAGTGTTGCTAAATATTCTGCAGATGATGGTGGCCTTCCTGAAATCTTTAGTAAGACCAATAAAGAGGGAGTTCCATATATGGCATCTATTATGAATGGTGTTGTAGCAACAGTAGTAGTTGTACTTGGAATTATTATGGGAGTAGTTAGTGAAGAAGCTTCTAACTTATTCTGGACATTCTTTAGTTTTAGTTTAGTTACTTTATTAATTAGTTATATTCCATTATTTCCAGCGTTCTTAAAACTTCGTAAGACAGATAAGACTAAGAGATCTTATAAAGTTCCAGGTGGTTCTACTATGCTTAATGTAATTACCTGGGTACCACTTGTATTATTAATTGCTGGTATTGTCTTTACATTATTTATTGATTTTACTTGGGAATCAATTCAAGGTAATTTACCAGTTATTGTTGGTGTAATTATTTCATTTATTATTGAAGAAATTCTTGTAAGTAGAGTAAAGGAAGAGGGTTAAATATGAAAAGATTAGTTACAAATCCAAAAATTGATGGATTTAGAATGCCAGGGGAGTTTGAACCACATCGTGGTACGTATATGATTTGGCCTGAAAGACCAGATAATTGGAGACTTGGAGCAAAACCTGCACAACATGTATTTGCTCAAGTTGCTAATACAATTGCTAAATATGAACCTATTACTATGGTTGTATCTTATGAGCAATATGCTAATGCTAGGAATATGTTGGATCCTAAGGTACGTGTTGTTGAGATGAGTAGTGATGATTCCTGGATGAGGGATTGTGGAGCTACATTTGTGGTTAATGATAAAGGTGATATTCGTGGAGTTGATTGGTACTTTAATGCCTGGGGAGGTCTTGTTGATGGATTATATTTCCCATGGGATAAAGATGATGCTATTGCTCAAAAGATGTGTGAATTAGAAGGATGCGATAGTTATCGTTTACCTGACTTTATCTTAGAAGGTGGTTCTATTCATGTTGATGGAGAAGGTACCGTTATGGCTTGTGCTGAAACTTTACTTCGTCCTGAATCTGGTAGAAATGTACCTAATATGACAAAAGAAGAGATTGAAAAAACTTTATGTGATTATTTAGGTTGTAGTAAAGTTTTATGGATTCCTGAAGGAATTTATAATGATGAGACTAATGGTCATATTGATAATATTTGTAATTTCGTTCGTCCTGGGGAAGTGGTTCTTGCTTGGACAGATGATGAGAGTGATCCTCAATATGAGATTAGTAAGAAAGCTTTAGAATATTTAGAGAGTGAGACAGATGCTAAAGGTAGAAAAATCACTGTACATAAATTATATACACCAAAACCTATATTAATTACGAAAGAAGAGAGTTTAGGAGTAGATGCTGTTGAAGGAACTCTTCCTCGTGAAGAAGGAGATCGCTTGGCTGCTTCTTATGTAAATTATTATACAGGAAATGGTTTTGTTGCATTACCAGTATTTAATGATCCTAATGATCAAAAAGCGGTTGACTTACTTCAATCTTTATATCCAGATCGTGTTATTGAACCAATTTATGCTAGAGAAATTTTACTTGGTGGTGGAAATATCCATTGTATTACACAACAAGTTCCTAGAGGGGATGCTAAATAGTACTTATTTAGAAGAGTTTATTACTCTTCTTTTTTTGACACTTTATTTGTCATGATTATTGACGTTTTGTTTGCTGTAGTTTTGGTAAATATGGTAGAATAAAAGCAGAATAGATAAGTTATAGTTAGGAGATAAGATATGAAAAAAAGAATTGTTATTGCATTAGGTGGTAATGCATTAGGAAATAGTCCTGAGGAACAATTGAGACTTGTTCAAGGTACTGCTAAGGCTATTGTTGATCTTGCAGATGATTATGATATTGTTGTTACTCATGGGAATGGTCCTCAAGTAGGGATGATTAATATGGCAATGGAAGTTGCACATGATGAGGTTGGGACACCTGTTGTTGGTTTTGCTGAATGTGGAGCTATGAGTCAAGGATATATTGGATATCATTTGCAACAGTCTATTCAAGAAGAGTTAAAAGCTAGAAATATTGATAAAAGATGTAGTACGGTTTTAACTCAGGTTGTTGTTGATAAGGATGATTCTGCATTTAGTAATCCAACAAAACCAATAGGTAGTTTTTATACGAAAGAAGAAGCTGACCGTATGGCTCAGGAGAGAGGTTATATCTTTAAAGAAGATGCTGGTAGAGGTTATCGTCGAGTAGTAGCTTCTCCAGTTCCTAAGGAAATTGTGGAAATAGATACTATTCAATTACTTTTAGAGAATAATAATATTGTTATTGCTGGTGGTGGTGGAGGAATTCCTGTTGCACGCTATGATAATAAATTACAAGGTGTAGCTGCTGTTATTGATAAAGATAAAACTAGTGCACAACTTGCAATTGATATAAAGGCAGATATCTTTTTGATTTTGACAGCGGTTGAAAAGGTTTGTATTAACTACAATACGGAAAATGAGAAAAAACTTGACTTTTTAACACCAGAATTAGCAAAACAATATATAGAGGATGGGGAGTTTAAGCCTGGGAGTATGTTACCTAAAATCGAAGCTTGTTTAAAGTTTGTAGAATATAATAATACAGCTACTGCTTTGATTACTTCTCTTGATAAGGCTAAAGAAGCGTTAGAAGGAAAAACAGGAACGGTTATTGGTAGATAATCTTAGCTTAGATGTAAATAGGATAGTAAAATTGTATTATACTTCGTATTTCTGGGACGAGAAAGAATGTATTGATTATAGATAAAATACTAGAAAAGTCTAGTATTTTTTTTTGTTTTATGTTATAATTGGGAGCGACGTAAGAAGAGGTGTGAAGTATGAATAAGAGAAATATTGCGATTATTGCGCATGTAGACCATGGAAAAACAACATTAGTAGATGGTATTTTGAAACATTCAGGAATGTTTCGTGATAATGAGGATGTTTCTAATGTATCCATGGACTCTAATGCGTTAGAAAAAGAGCGTGGTATTACTATTTTAGCTAAGACTACGGCATTAGATTATAAGGGTGTACGCATCAATATTTTAGATACTCCAGGACATGCTGACTTTGGTGGAGAAGTGGAGCGTATTATGAATATGGTTGATGGTGTTATTTTAGTTGTAGATGCTTATGAAGGAGCTATGCCACAAACTCGTTTTGTATTAAAGAAAGCATTTGAAGCACATGTTAAACCTATTGTTGTTGTGAATAAAGTAGATAAACCTAGTGCTAGATGTAGTCAAGTAGTTGATGAAGTGTTGGATTTATTTATTGAACTTGGAGCAGATGAAGAACAACTTGATTTTAAAGTTATTTATGCATCAGCTTTAAATGGTACATGTTCTTATAGTGATGATTTAAGTACACAAACAGAAGGATTTGGAGAGATTCTTGATACTATTTTAGAGGAAATTCCAGCACCATCTGGTGATAGTTCTAAACCTTTACAATTCCAACCTGCTTTACTTGATTATAATGAGTTTGTTGGTAGAATTGGTATTGGTCGTGTACATAATGGTATGATTAAGACTGGAGAGATGGTAACTTGTTGTCGTTTAGATGGCTCTACAAAACAGTTTAGAATTCAAAAACTATTTGGTTTTTATGGATATAAACGTGTTGAGATAGAGAGTGCTGAGGCTGGAGACATTGTTGCTGTTGCTGGACTTAGTGATATTTCTGTTGGTGAGACTTTATGTAATACTACGGATATTTTACCATTACCATTATTACATATTGATGAACCAACATTACAAATGACTTTTGGAGCTAATTCTTCTCCTTTTGTAGGTAGAGACGGTAAAATTGTTACGGCTCGTAAGATTGAAGAGAGATTGATGAGAGAGACTCAACGTGATGTTAGTTTAAAAGTAGAACCATTTACGAATGATAGTTTTGTTGTTAGTGGACGTGGGGAATTACATTTAAGTATTTTAATTGAAAATATGCGTCGTGAAGGATTCGAACTTGAAGTTAGTAAACCTAAAGTTATTATTAAAGAAAAAGATGGTGTTAAATATGAGCCTTATGAAGAGTTACAAATCGATGTACCAGATGATTCTGTTGGGGCAGTTATTGAACAATTAGGACTTCGTGGTGCGAAGATGGAGAATATGACTAATATTAATGGTCAAACGCGTCTTTTATATACCATTCCTTCTCGTGGATTAATTGGATTTTCTACTGATTTTATGACTCTTACTAAGGGTTATGGTATTATGTCACATAGCTTTAAAGCGTATATGCCTTATGAGAATGTGGATGTAGGTGAGAGAAAACTTGGAGTACTTGTTTCTATGGAAAATGGTTCTTCTACTGCTTATTCTATTGGAAATTTGGAAGATCGTGGTACTATGTTTATTGAACCAGGTACAGAAGTATATGAAGGTATGATTGTTGGAGAATGTAACCGTGATAATGATTTAGCAGTTAATGTCGTTAAAGGAAAACAATTAACAAATACTCGTGCTGCTGGTAGTGATCATACTGTTGTTTTGAAAAGGCCTCGTCCAATTACTTTGGAATATGCACTTGATTATATTAATTCTGATGAGTTGGTAGAAGTTACTCCGAACTTTATTCGTTTACGTAAAAAAATATTAAATACAGAGGAACGTAAGAAGTTTGATGCAAGAAATAAAAAAAGTAATTAAAAATTAAACTGGACCCCATTTAATGGACAATAAAAAAAAGCAAGTTATTGTCCAAGTTGAAATTATTATAAACTGATTTTGAAAGGAGAAATCAGTTTATGTATTATAATGATAAAGAAATAGCTTTAAATCAA
>DVGU01000022.1 GCA_018712565.1 Candidatus Faecimonas gallistercoris | reverse complement strand
CTTTAATCAAATCTTTATCTTTTCTTAATTCTCTTCTTTGTTTTCTGTTCATTACTACATACCACCCTTTTATTATGTAGTAATTATATCAAATTTATTGCGAAAAAAATGTGCTCTTTTTTACTGTAATTTTACTTAATTGTTTTGTTTTGCTATAATTTATTGATATAGGAGGTTTTGTTTATGCATGAAAAAAGTATGATTGTTCAACTTTCTCAGATGCCACTTGGTATATTTATACAAAAGATGAATTCTATGACTGCGGAAGAGAGAAAACAATTACTTAGTAACCCTTATTTAGATGAACTAAATCCAGTTATATTTTCTTCATTATTTTTACAATTAAAGTCAAGCGAAGCTAAACAACTACTTACTAATCCAAAGATTTATCATAAAGTATTAACTTCACCAAAAAATAGTAAAAAAAGAACTATTTTAAATATTGTTGGTGAGAAAGATTTTGATTTGTTAAAATACATTTTTGAAAGTGATTATTTTTCTTTATATAAAGATCAATTTCGTGAATATATAGATACAATTAGTCATGATAATTTTCAATACTTATTAGAAAATGTTGATTTTACAAAATTATATTCTTCTTTTCTAAAAGAAAATAGTATAGAAGAAGTGGAAAATTTAACGGGTATTCATAACTTAGATATTAATGTTAGTTCTGCTTTTTTTCAAAAGATTAAAACTAATCAGTTAAATCCATTAGGACTTTTGAAAGTAAAAAATGAAAAAGAATTTTTAATTTATACAAAATTTGGTCTTTGTGTTCCTGTATTAGATGAATTAGAAGATATTACTTTAAAAAATGGGTTTGTTGTACCTTATCAGAGTGTTTTAGATTTAAAAGAGAGTAAACTTGTTAAGTTAATTCAATTACTAAAGGAAAAGGGTGATTGTACAACGGAAGAGTTATTGGAAGTTGCATTGAAATTATACTTTGTCTTTGGTTATGATAATGGTAGGAAAATTATTTTAGATAAGTTTACTAATATTACTCCTAATTCTATATTAACAATTTCTGATTTTAATTTTACTGATTATAGAAGAGAATATCGTACAAAACATCAAAAAGAATTTTATCATTATGGTATGGTTGATGAGTTGTTGTCTGCTTTGGAGCAAAACAATCATGAGTTCTTTTCTAATCTTTTATATAATGCTGATTCTTTCATGATTACTCAATTAGAGCAAGAATTTTTAGATATGGTATCTAAATATAAGGATTGTACTCAATTAAAGGATAAACTTAAGACGAAAATTATTGAATTGGTTAATCAAAGAGAGAGTCAAGTAAAGGATGGTTATACTAAAAATATTAAAGAACGTTTATCTTCTTCTATGTCAAGAAATTTAACTACAGCGGATTTAAAGAATCTTTTACAAGAGATATCTCTTCCACAAATATTGAAAAAATATGATCAAGATATTATTTTAAGATTACAACAGTTTTTATTAGGAAATGGAAAGGCAAATAATGATTGTTTTCTTCGATTAATTATTAATAAAGAAGCTTTAGGTTTAAATGGAATGTTAGGAACTTTAGTGAATCAATATGATGTTATAGAGTCTATTGCAAAACAAAATAATTTATCGTTAAATTCGTTATTAGATGTTATAGATATTGTAAAGACAAGTTTTGTTTCTTTAAAACCTAATGAACAAGATATATTTTTATCAACGATTGTTAAAGTGATATCTTATAAAGAGTATTGTAATGGTATGAATAATGAGGAAATATTGAAAGAGGTTGGTAAATTACATGTGGAAAGAAAAAAGAAAGTTTATTCCTCTATTCCTACTGTTGAGGGAGTTTGTAATGATTTTCATTATCAAGTTGCACCTTTTGATGCAGAGTATTTATTATCGGCTGGTGCGGACTCTAAGAATTGTTTTTGTATATCAGGGTATGGAGAAGATTTTTTTCGTTATTGTTTAACAAGTAATCAAGCTGTTATTATGTATTTTACTAATCCTAAAACGAATCATACTTATATATGTCCTATTGTACGAAGTGGAAATGGAATTCATTGTAATGGTGTTGATCCTGAATTACCAATTGATGAACGTGAAAGCTTTTTTGCAGCTTTTACTGAGGCAATGAATAAAATCATAACAATTAGTGAAAAGGAAAGTAAAGATGAAGAAAAAATAGAAGTCGCAACTGTTACGGATTTACATTTAAAAGAATATTTTGCTGATGCAGATTATTCAAAATATGATTTAGGGGTTTATCTTCCACTACATCAACATTTTTATACAGATTATAATAAGAAAAAAATAACACATTATATTATTGCTGAGGGTAGTGAGTATAAAGAAAATAAATATTATTTATCAGAAGATAAATTTTATCAACCAAGGAGTGAAGATTATGAGTTTGATATTGATAAAGAATATGATAAGGAACGTTTATCTTTAATTGTAAATTCTATTGCGTATTCTGCTATCGATTATCAAAGATGTTCTACTGCTATTAAAAATAGGAAAAAGAGAAATTTTAAACCAATTGATGTTAATGATTTTCAATATATTATTGGGAATAAAGACTGGTATGTTGCTATTGATAATCAGTATAATATTTTAGCTAATCTTTTACCTTATGATGAAAGAGCTAGGAAGGATTATATTAAACAATTAGTACGGGCTCCTTTAATTATTGAAAATATGCAGAAGGAGGAATATGATTATGGAGTTGATAGGGAAAATTCAAAAAAAAATAAATGATAGTAGTGGCTATATTTTAGGACAGGATAATAAGTTATATCTTTATTTTTGTTATGACTTTTTAGAAGATTTCGCAGATGAGATTGGTCAAAAGGTTTTCTTTCGTGCAGAAGGGGGAAAAATATTAAGAGCTACATATATTTCTAAGTTTACGTCAGATGATTTACAAGATATTTAATAGATATTTGTTAATTGTGAAGTAATAGAAAAATAAATAATAATTATGATAAAGAAGTAGATGAAATGTATTAGAATTTAAAATGATAATATATAATCTTGTTACTAGAATTGTAATAGTTTTATATACTATTGTTTTTTTGACATTGGTTAAATTTTGTGTTATTATATGAGCTGTTTCATAGAGGAGTTGACATGATAATTGGGAATGAGTACACTTATAAAGTGAGGAGGAGAAGTATGAGTAAGTGTTGGAAATTAATTAGTGTGTTTTTGATTATGTTTTTCTGTGTGACAATTAATGTATCAGCTCAATCATTAAATTGTAAGACGTATTTATCAAAAGGAAGTTCGGGTCAAGCAGTAAAAACGTTACAAACAATGTTAAATAAGACGATGAAATGTGGTTTGGATGTAGATGGAATTTTTGGGTCTAAAACAAAAAGTTGTGTAACTTCATTTCAATCAAAGTATAAATTAAGTGTAGATGGTATTGTTGGACCAAAAACTTGTGCAAAATTAAACTCTTTAACAGGAACATCTTCTAGTTCAACTATTACTACCAATAAAACAAAAAAGCCAAGTTATATTGGTAGCAATAAAGGATATATTATTGGAAATGATGTAAATATTAGGAGACAGGCTACTACGAAATCTAATGTTATTAAACAATTAGATACAGGAGCTGTTGTTACTATAGTAAAAAAAGTAGGTGATTGGTATCAAATACAATTATCTAAAAATAGTTATGCTTATGTATATTCTTTATATGTAAGTAGGAATGTAATTGTTATTGATATTAGTGATCAGATTTTATCTTATTATGTAAATGGTAATTTAAAACAACAATCGCCTGTTGTTACAGGAAAAGAAAATGTTCATGACACTCCAACAGGTCGTTATGTATTAAGGGTTTCTAATATGCAAAGGAATAGAGTATTAAGAGGTAAAAATGATGATGGGACTAAATATGCTTCTCCTGTTGATTATTGGATGCCATTTATTGTAGGTAGAGGAATTGGAATACATGATGCTAGTTGGCGTAAAGCTAGTGAGTTTAATTCATCAACATATCATTCTGATGGTAGTCATGGTTGTGTTAATATGCAAACTAGTGCTGCTAAGAAATTATATGAAAGTATTAAAACTAATACAGCTGTTTTTGTTGAGAAATAAAATATTTAGAAATAGTGATAAGACATTTCATTTTAGAAGTGTCTTAATTTAATATTTCTAGTTTTATGTTAGAAATTTTTTAGTTATAATATTTTGGAGGTTTTATGAATAGTGTTAGAGAAGATAATAGAGAGAGAATTATAATTGATGAAAAAATTGATGCTTGTGATAGTAAATTAAATAATATTAATTTTAATGATAAAGAAGTTTATTTTCTGTATGATAATATTAGGGATGTTGAAAATATAGTTGATGTAGTTAATTATATTTCTAATCGGTTTGAAAATGTAAACTTTATTTTAGATGATGATGCTGATTATAAGGACTTTGAGGCAGTTTATGATAAAATTAACAAACCAGATTGTTTATATGTTCCATATGTAGTTAGGATAAGTTCTATTTTATCATCTGCAACTAATTATTCATTATCACATATAAAATCAGTAGATGATTTTATTCATAATTTTTCTTCTTATATAAAGAATGCAGACTTATCTAATTATGAAAAAATTATGGCTGCTTATAATATTGCTGTAAAAATTTCTCCTGCTAATCGTGGTGATGCTGAAGATTCTAGAAATATATACGGACTTTTTTCGAGTGGGGTCATTGTTTGTGGAGGATATGTTGATGTGTTCAACCGGTTATTAGAATCTATCGGTATAGAGTGTAAATTAGGATCTGTTAGAGTAAAAGAGAGTAGAAGTGCCCATGCAATTAGTGTTGTTGCAATAGATGATGATAAGTATGATATATATGGAAAATATTTTTTTGATCCAACTGGAGATAGTAATTTATATTACTCAATAAAAAAACAGTATAAAGATAATACTTTAAGAAGAGCAAAATTACAAAATAAAGGAGTAGATCTTGATAGTTTATTTTCTTTGTTTTTACCTGTTAAATTTGCAGGATTAGGATTAGATGAGTTTTCTCAATATTTACAAAATCAGTTCTTTGATAGTTTAGATATATCTCAACATCGGATTGAAGATTCTAAATGTTTATCTTGTTTATATCAGGTGCATAAAGAAATATTTCATAATTCTATGGATGACTCTGAATTTATTCTTATGAATAAAAGTAATTTTATACATAGATTTGGTAATAATAAAGATACTTTTTTCTTTGATGGAGAAAAAACAAAGGAAGAATATGAAGAAGCCATCGAAAATTTGGTTAGAAAAAGATAAAAGAGCTATTTAGCTCTTTTAAAATATCATGGTATGTAGGATTCGGTCAGTGTTTTTAAAGTTTGTTTTAGCGATTTCTTTTAATTTTTCTTCTCCGTATTGTTCGACGATTTCTTCTCCAATTTTATCGACATCACGTCCAGCACCTTTTGGTAGAGGAATATGGATAGAGTCTGATAGTTTATCAAATTCTTTTAGAAAGATATATCTACTTATGATAGAAGCTGCTGCTACAGCTAAATTTTTATCTTCTGCTTTCGTCATAAAAGTAATTCCTCGTTGAATATTAGGGACACCATTTAAATATTCGTAATATCTTTTTTCTCTAGCAAATTCATCTACTATAATATAATCTATTTTTGGTTTTTCTTCTGTTATTAATTGGTATAGGACTTTGTTATGAAGAATAGCTTTAATTTTATTCATGTTAATATCTTTTGTGTATTTTTCATTGTATTCTTTATTAGTTAGAATCATACTTCGATATTTTACGATTTTTATTAGTTCTGGAGTGATTTTTTTTATTTTCTCGTCGGTTATTTTTTTAGAGTCGCCTATACCTAGTTTTTCTAACTTTTCAACATCTTCTTTTTTTACATAGGTAGCAGTTACTACAATTGGTCCAAAATAATCTCCAGTACCTACTTCATCTGAACCTACGGCAGAACAGTTATGATATTTTGTATCTTTCTTTTTTTGCTCTTCTTTTTTTTCTTTGGTATTGTCTAATACTGTTCCCCACATAGCAGCATCCACATCGGCACTAGTTCCTTGAAACATAGCTTTTCCAGATTCATATAAAGTTATTACTGTATCTTCTTCTTGAGCTTGAAAGATGGCATAAGGAATTTTTTTATCTCTTACTTTATCTTTATAATATTCTATCATTTTTTGTTTTGTTTCTTCATTTACTTTAATAACGATATTCATTAACTCACCTCTAGTTTATTGTATCAGATTGTGTTTTTTATGTCTATTTTTAAATTAATACCTTTTTTTAAATTTACTATATTTTTTTCTAACTGTTATGGCATAATCATAGAAAATACGTTATACTATAATAGTAGGAGTTGAAGTTATGAATGTATTAGATATTGCACTTGTTTTAGTTTTAATTATGAGTGCTATTGTTGGATTTAGACGAGGAGCTATTAAAGAGATCGTATCTTTCGTAGGAATTATTATAGTTTTTATTGTTGCTTTTTCTTTCAAAGGAGTACTTGGAAATGCTCTTTGTAAATGGTTACCATTTTTTAATTTTGCTGGTAATTTAGAAGGGGTTATAGTACTTAATATTTTACTATATCAGTTAATTGCTTTTTTAATTATTTATAGTTTATTATTTAGTGTTTATATGATTGTTGTTAAGATATCTGGAATTGTTCAAAAAATTGTACATATGACAGTTATATTATGGCTTCCTTCTAAACTTATTGGAGCAGTAGTGGCTTTTATTACTGGGTATGTTATGGTATTTGTTGTTTTACTTGCTTTACTTATTCCATTAAAAGATACTTCTATTTTTAAAGAAAGTAAATTTGCTAATTATATTGTTTATGATACCCCTGTTTTAGCAGCAAGTTCTAATAATATTAGTACATCTATTAATGAAGTTTATAGTCTTGGTGAAGATTTATCTAAGGGTAATATTAGTAAGAATGAAGCTAATTTAGAAACGATGGATGTTTTGTTGAAGTATAAGATTGTTAGTCCAAAAACGGCAAGGCAGTTAGTTATTTTAGATAAACTTGATGGTGTTTCGGGTCTTGATTCTGTTATTAAAAAATATGAGTAGGTGATGTTATGTTTGATATGCATTATGATTTATTAAGTATTGCGTATTGTTGTTATTTAAAGAATGATTATTCTTATTTAGATGAAGTTTGTCATGCGTTTCGTGATGATAATGTACGTGGTGTAGTTTGTAATCTTTATTTTATGAGTCGTGAAGAGATGGCAGAAGAGTTGCATCCTGATTATTATAGGGATGATGTTTCTGTTTGTGATATGTTTCGAATTAGTACTAATATTATTAAGGGAATGTTACCAGATACAGAGTTAATGTTTAGTATTGAGGGGTGCGATTTTTTAGAAGTTTCTGATTTAGATGAGTTATATGATTTAGGACTTCGTAGCATATTACCAGTATGGAATAATAGAAATGAATATGGTTCTGGTAATCGTAGTTTGGATGGTCTTACTGAACAGGGAAAAAAATTATTAGATAAAGCTATTTCTCTTGGTATTTCTATTGATTTATCTCATGCAAATAGGAAGACTTTTGATGATATTGTTTGTTATTTAAAAGAGAGAAAAGATGCCGGGGAAAAATTCTTTGTTATGGCAAGTCATTCGAATGTTAGAAGTATCTGTAATCGTGAAAGAAATTTAGAAGATGATCAGATTTTAGCAGTTAGAAATTTGGATGGTTTAGTGGGCATTTTTTCTAATCGTAACTTTATTGTTCCAAATGAAATTAAAGATAAAGTTAGTCAAGAAGAAAAAGAGGCGTATTATTTAGAACATGTAAAGCATGTTGTTGATTTGATTGGTGTCGATTATGTTGCTGTTGCAACAGATGATATGGATTTTTGTAAAGAGGCTGATTATGAATACGCTGAAGTTCAGATCTATCCTTATGCCGAGGTTGGTTCTAATATTAGGAGAGTATTAGGAAAACAATATTCTTCTTCAGATATTTATAAAATTATGTATGGCAATATGAAGGATAGGTATGATATGATAAATAATAGAGATAGAAAAGGAGAAAAATTATTATGAATTACATTAAAAATGAAAAGGAATTTGATGAAGTAATAAAGAAAGATAAAGTAATTGTTGATTTTTATGCTGAGTGGTGTGGTCCTTGTCAGATGTTAAGTCCAATATTAGATAAGGTTAGTAAAGAGGAGAATTTTGATACCTATAAAGTAAATGTTGATGAAGTGGAAGATGTAGCCAGAAGATATGGAATTATGTCTATTCCTACTGTTATTATTTTTTCTAAAGGAAAAGAAGTTAAGAAGAATGTTGGATTTATGGATGATGCTGAGTTAAGAGAGTTTGTAAAATGACTCTTTTTTTCGTGTAAAATTTGTTTGTTTCGACAGATTTGTGTGTTATACTGAATTTGAATAGAAGAGAATAGGAGGCAATGAATGAAATACGTCTATTTATTTACTGAAGGTAGTAAAGATATGAGAAATTTATTAGGAGGAAAAGGGGCTAATTTAGCAGAAATGACTAATATAGGTTTGCCAGTGCCTCAAGGGTTTACTGTGACGACGGAGGCTTGTACTAGTTATTATGATCATGATCGTAAGTTGATTGGTGATATTGTAAATCAGATTGATGAAAAGATTCATGATTTGGAAGAAATTACTGGTAAAACATTTGGAGATAAGAAAAATCCTTTATTAGTATCTGTTCGAAGTGGAGCTCGTGCTAGTATGCCTGGTATGATGGATACTATCTTGAATCTAGGAATGAATGACGAGGTAGCAGAAGGGTTTAGTGAGGTAACTAATAATAAGCGTTTTGTTTATGATTCTTATCGTCGCTTTATTCAAATGTTTGCTGACGTGGTTATGGGATTTCCTAAGTCTTCTTTTGAAAGAAAATTTGATGATATAAAAGAAGAAAAAAATGTAAAATTAGATACTGAACTTACTGCAGAAGATTTAGAAGAGGTTGTAGCGATTTATAAAGAGGAATATAAAAGACATGCTGGTGTTGAATTTCCACAAGATCCTAGGGAACAATTGATGGCTGCGGTTGAAGCGGTGTTTAGAAGTTGGATGAATGATAGAGCGATTACTTATCGTAGACTTAATGATATTCCAAGTAGTTGGGGAACGGCAGTTAATGTTCAAGAGATGGTTTATGGTAATCGAGGAGATACTTCTGGTACAGGTGTTGCATTTACTAGAAACCCTGCTACTGGAGAGAATCGTTTATTTGGTGAATATTTGATGAATGCTCAAGGAGAAGATGTTGTTGCTGGTATTAGAACGCCTCAATCTATTGATACATTAAAAGAAGTAATGCCAGAGTGTTATGAAGAATTTAGTAGGATTTGTAAAATTCTTGAAGAACATTATAAAGATATGCAAGATATGGAGTTTACTATTGAAGATGGTAAGTTATTCATGCTTCAAACTAGAAATGGTAAACGTACGGCTACTGCTGCTTTGAAAATTGCAGTGGATATGTATAATGAAAAAATGATTACTAAGGAACAAGCGTTATTGATGGTTGATCCTAAACAATTAGATCAATTACTTCATCCTATGTTTGATGATGCTAGTTTAAAGGCTGCAGAATGCGTTGCTGAAGGACTTGCGGCATCTCCTGGTGCTGCGACTGGTCATATTGCTTTTACAGCGGATGATGTTGTGCGTATGCATAAAGATGGAGTAGAGGATATTGTTTTAGTAAGACTAGAGACTTCTCCAGAAGATATTGAAGGAATGAATTTGGCTCGTGGTGTATTAACTCTTCGTGGTGGAATGACTTCCCATGCGGCTGTTGTTGCTCGTGGTATGGGTACTTGTTGTGTATCTGGATGTAGTGGTTTAGTGATTGACGAAGAGATGAAAACTTTAACACTAAAAGATGGACGTATTTTAAAAGAGGGAGATTATATTAGTTTAGATGGTAGTACTGGTAAAGTTTATGCAGAAGAGGTAAAAACAGTAGATGCTAGTATTACAGGAAATTTTGAAACATTTATGGAGTGGGCAGATGAATATCGTACTTTGGAGGTTCGTACCAATGCAGATACTCCAAAAGATGCTATACAGGCTAAGAAGTTTGGTGCGGAAGGAATTGGACTTTGTCGTACAGAGCATATGTTCTTTGATGAAGAGAGAATCTTTAATTTCCGTAAGATGATTACGGCTAGTGATATAGAGTCTAGAGAGGCTGCACTAGAAAAAATATTACCTTATCAAAGAGAAGATTTTGAAGGGTTATTTAAAGCGATGGATGGTAAATGTGTTATTATTCGTTTCTTAGATCCACCACTACATGAATTTTTACCTAAGACTGAAGAGGAGATGAGACCTCTTGCTGATAGTTTAGGAATTACTTATGAAGCATTGAAAAATAGAGTAGAATCTTTAAAAGAATTTAATCCTATGATGGGACATCGTGGATGTCGTTTAGCTATTACTTATCCTGAGATTGCTAAAATGCAGACTAGAGCGGTAATTGAAGCTGCTATTAATGTAAAAAAAGAAGGAATTGAAGTTCATCCTGAAATTATGATTCCACTTGTCGGTATTTTAAAAGAGTTACAATTTGTTAAAAAAGTTGTTGATGATACTGCTAAGGAGGTTATGGATAAAGAGGGTGTTACCGTTGACTATAAAGTAGGTACTATGATTGAAATTCCAAGAGCAGCTCTTCTTGCAGATGAAATTGCTAAAGAGGCAGAATTCTTTAGTTTTGGTACGAATGATTTAACTCAAATGACATTTGGTTTCTCTAGAGATGATGCTTCTAAATATTTAAATGATTATTATCAAAAAGGAATTTTAGATCAAGATCCGTTTGCTATGCTTGATCAAAATGGTGTTGGTAAGTTGGTTGATATGGCAGTAAAACTTGGTAAGAGTGTTAGACCAGATATTGAACTTGGTATCTGTGGTGAACATGGTGGAGATCCTAATACTATTGATTTTTGTCATAGAGTTGGACTTAATTATGTTTCTTGTTCACCATTTAGAGTACCTGTTGCAAGACTTGCTGCTGCGCAAGCTGCTATCCGTCATAATGTGAGTAAATAAGTATCTGAAAAATAAAGGAGTTTTATTATATCTGTTAAAGTAAATTAATATGATTAACCTTGTTTCTTAATCTAGAAACAAGGTTTTTATCGATAAGAAAAATGAAGTTAGGAATGGATAGAGAACATAGTATATAAATTGTTTTCATAGGATATTATGCTTATATTTTTAATGTGCTATAGTATTAAGTTTAAAGATTTTATTTCATTATTTATAAATTGAAAAGTATAGCTCTTTTTGTTATAATGGATATAGAATAATGAGGTGATATTAATGAAAGTTGTTTGTGTTGGTCATTCTACTTATGATACAACTTTACCAATGGATTTTTATCCTACTGAAAATTTAAAATATAGGATTAGTCATCATATTGAATGTGGTGGAGGACCTGCTTCTAATGGTGCGTATTTGTTAGCTAAATGGGGAATGGATACTTCTTTATTTAGTGCAGTTGGTGATGATTATTATGGACATCAAATTATTGATGAATTTAGAAGTGTTGGTACTAATATAGATGGTATTGAAGTTCATTCTGATTATATGACACCAAGTAGTTATATTATTGCTAATCGTTCTAGTGGTAGCAGAACTGTTATTACATCTAAAGGGGTACCTATTCGTAAACTTCGTCATGATGGAAGAGTAAAGGCTGATTTAATTTTAGTTGATGGAGAACATCCTGAAACAGCAGAGACAGTATTACGTGCTAATCCTGATGCTATTAGTATTATTGATGCGGGTAGGCTTACTGATGATACTAAAAGACTTGGAAAATTGGTAAAATATGTTGTTTGTTCTAAGGATTTTGCTGAAAATTTTGTAGGTAGGAAAATAGATGTTAATGATAAGGATAGTTTGATTTACTGTTATGAAAAATTACATGATTATTTTCAAAATACTGTAGTTATTACACTTGAAGATAAGGGGAGCTTCACCAAATTAAATGATTATGAAATTATTCCATCTGTGAAAGTACAAGCAGTAGATTCTACTGGAGCAGGAGATATTTTTCATGGAGCATTTACGTATTTTATTGGTAATGGATATTCTTTAAAAAATGCGATTCACTATGCTTCTATTACTTCAGCAATTTCGGTGACAAGAGTAGGGGCTAGGATTTCTATTCCGGAGCTTTCGGAAGTGTTAAATTATGATGAACTTATATAATCAATATCCTGTTTTGGATTTACATGGTTTTGATCGAGATTATGCGAGAATTATGATTGAAGATTTTATTTATGATTGTTATCGGATGAAATCTCGTAAGGCTATTATTATTCATGGGATTGGTAGTGGAGTATTAAGAAAGACAACACAAGAGGTATTAAATAAAAGTCGCTATGTAGAAGAGGCTAAACTAGATATTTTTAATGCTGGAGAAACTATTGTAGTTTTAAAAGATTGTTAAAACAGTTTGGAACGTGTTATGGTTGACTTTTGTTCGATTTTGTGGTAAAATACTGTCAAATATCTGATAAGGGGGGGTATATGTATAACGAAGAATATAATCGAAGAGGTTTTTTGATTCGAGGATTCTTATTAAAATTAATATTAGTAATTATTGTTTCAGTTTTATTTATTAGTTTATTATTAAAATTTATAAAACCTGATATCATTACTAATGATTTTGATGATACATTTTCACCTGTTACCTCTCAAATGTTTGCTGATAATATAGATAAACTAAAAGATATTGCTGTTGCTTATTATACAGAGGATGAATTACCTAGAGTAAATGAGTTTAGTACGTTGACTTTGAATTATATGATTAGTCAAGGGTTGCTTACTAGTTTAACAGATGGTAATAATAAATCATATGATACTGAGAAAAGTTATGTTCAGATTACTAATATAGGTGATAGTTATGTATTAAAAATTAATTTAAAAAATGGCAAAGAAGAAAAATATGTTTTGATACATTTAGGATATTATTCTTATTGTCATTTTGATATATGTGAAAAACGTTTATAAGGAAAATACTATTTATATATAGTAAAGGGGGATATATATTATGAATGAAAAAAGAGTTTTAAATATTGTTAAATTTTCGGTTGTTGACAAAGTGGGTTCTGATAATACTACTTGGACTCAAGCAATAGTTTTTTATGAAGATGGTAGTGTAGAAGTAGAGCCAATTGAAGATGCAGTAGAATTAGCTAAGAGTGAAAATGTACAAATTAGGCAAGTTGCATCATGGGATGTGATAGATCAAGATTTTCAAAAATATCGAACTATAGAGAATTATAATCCATATGATTTTAGAATTGAGGATTTAACTAAGCGTGAAAATTTAGATACAACGATTAATAATTCAGAAAATAGTTCGGAGTTTGATATTGATGATACTATTGAGAAAGATGAAAATACAGAGTACAATGAGGCAAATCTAGATGATAATATTGATGAAGATGATAATTCAAACAGTAATACAGAGGCTGATGAAACAACTTTAGATGATACTGTTGAACAGGGTAAAAATGCAAATAGTAATACGGAGTCTGATGAAATAGGTTCGGATGAGGACGATGTTTATGAAGATGAAGAAGAAGAAAAGAAAGGTAATTTTGTTCTTAGAAATCTAAAGAAAATTTTTACTGCTCCATATGGTTTAGTTGTTAGGCTTTGTGATTGGGGAACTAAGAAGTTTTTACGTCGTGATGAATCTTCAAAAGAATCTAAAAAACAACGTAGAAAAAAAGCAAGAAAATCTTTCTTTAAAAATATTGCATCTTCAATAAGAAACTTTTTTGTAGAAGATGTAAATGAAGAAGTAAAAGAAGATGTAGAAACTAACAAACCAAAACAACAGGAATCAACTTCTTCTGAAAATAAACAAACAGAACAATCTGCTCAAACAAAATCTCAAACAGAACATGTTAAAAGTAATACAACTTCTGAAAATACAAAGACTTTTGATGAACATACTCAAGAAAATAGTGAAAAAAATAAGAATAATACTTCGTTTTCTACTGATGATTCACAAAAGTCTACCTTTTCTGATGCTTTTCAATCTATTGTAACATCGAATCAAACGGATCAAAAGAGGAATTGGTATGAAGAATTAAGAAAAATGTTAGAACAAGATTCAAGGAATTCATCATATACAACTGATGAGAATAGTGCAAAAGTTAAAAGAAGATAGGACTGTAAAAATAGTGATTAGTTTCACTATTTTTATTATATTTTATTGTAATTAATAAAATTTATTATTATTACTTTATTAGAAGAATTTAGAAAATTTAAAAAATTCTCTTGCAGGCTATTTAAAAATGTGATATGATTAAGAAGTCATGGACCCTTAGCTCAGTTGGTTAGAGCACGCGGCTCATAACCGTGTTGTCATAGGTTCGAGTCCTATAGGGTCCACCACAATAATATGTGCGGGTATGGCGGAATTGGCAGACGCGCTAGACTTAGGATCTAGTGTCTTAGACGTGCAGGTTCAACTCCTGTTACCCGCACCACTTAGAATTTGATTCGAGTTATTCGAACTTTATAATAAATATCAACTCAATTTGAGTTGTTTTTTTGTTTTAAAAAATCACCCTACTATGATAGGCTGTTATTTATGATAAATATTATTAAGTAATAAAAAAATTACAATTGAAGAATTTTTAAAACAAAGATTATATTTTATATGTGTACTCTTATATTTATTACTTTTAATTATTTTAATGAGTATAAAGAAATAGTGTTTTATTTGAAAACTATTTTACTAATAAGTGCAAAGAAAAAGATGATTATGAAATTGTTTCTAATCATCTTTTCAATATAAGTATCTTCTTTTTGAATTTGTTTGGTTATTAACAAAACTGTTTCTATAATCACAGAATTCTTGACCTCTTTCGTGATATGTCCCAACTACACTTGTAATAGAGTGATTTTGCCAGCCGGATAATTCCATACCAAAATGTACACAAGGAACATCAGGATTTTGAATATCAATTGGAATATATGCTTCTTCAATAGGAAACCCTTGACTCAATTTTTCCATACATTGAAGTGTAGCTTCTATACTTGCCCCATTATACCAAACTTGATCTAAATCTGCTAATGAATTATCAACAAGAATTTCCCAATTGTCAATAAAATTTTCTTTAACAACCTTGCACCCTCTTTGTTTAAATTCGTCTTTTTTAGCTAATATTTCTTCAGTTATATATTTTTTATAATCATCATGAGTTACAATACTTCCAATATTAGATTGTTTTATAGACATAGAATCTCTCCTCTCTTCATAATTATAACATATATTTTAAATGTTTTGTATGCTTTAACAAGGCTGTGATAAATTATTTAGTGAAAATTATAAATATGGATGATAACCTATAGTTATGAATGAATATGGTGGAATTACTTTGAACTCAGATAAAAGGTTGAGAATATTGTAAGTAAGTTATTGATGAAAAAAAGTTTATAGAAAGATTTGAGAGTTTAACTAAGGCTATTTTGAAAACAAATTATATAACAGGTTATTGCTATACATAACTTTCAGATTCTCAACAAGAAGTAAATGGTTTAGTAGCAAAATCATAAGTAAAATAGGTGAAATAAATCATATAAAATAAGTTTGTCGATAGATTTATGTAATAGAAATTTCTTTAGGATAAAATAAAAGAAAAAAATTATTTATTTACATACTCGATGTACTTAATTAAATTGAGTGTTTATTTTTTTTGCCTTCAGTGATACATCTACAATTTTTTAGTTGGTAGATATTAAAAAAATAATTGTTGTTGAATGTTTTTTGTTATGGTATAATTATGGTATTATAAGATATAGATATGTCTTTATATGGAGGAGAAAGATGAAAAAAGTATTAATAATTGGAGTGTTATGTGGGGTTTTATTAATAATTTTAGGTTGTGTTATCGGTTATTTTAATATTGATGGTGTTGATAATTTTACTACTGGGGATGATCAGGTGTTAACTTGTACATATAGTTATGATAATAGTAAAACAACAATGACAGCTACTTATGATTCTAATGGAAAAAAGATAAAAAATTATTCTGTTGAAGTAGTGTCGCAATTTGAAGCAGGGGATGAAGATATGGATATTTATGAGTCTGATTATACTCAGCAGTGTTTAAATTTTGATTTTAAAGGAGTTACTTGTAATGTAGATAAAACAGATACTGTAATAACGAAAACAATGACAGCTGATTATACTAAAATAGATGATAAAAATTTAAGTGCTGATAATTTTACTAGTGAGCTTTATGAGTATAAAAATACTGTTGATGGTATCGATGCTATGAGAGAACGTATGGTTACTGGAGGATATGAGTGTAGTTAATGTCTTGTTGAAAAGAGCTGGTTTATTGATTGCTAGGACTTTTTTAGAAAAATGAGAGGTGAGTAAGTATGGAAGAAGTTGTTTTGGATAAATCCGATAGTATTGAAAGTGAACAGAGATTTTTGGATTTATTTGGATATCATAGTTTGGGACCAGATAATTCTAATCGTTTTAAAATCTTTGATTTAGATGGAGCTGAAGTAGGATTTATACAACGTAAGAAATTACATAAAAAGAATGGGAAGAAACATTTAGCAGCTGTTTTTGGATATTGTATGGAAGTTTATAGTGATGATGTTTTGTGTTCTAATATTAGGGAGTTAAATAGTCGTAATTTTAAATATTTTTCTGATAAAAGTTATCAGTATCAATTTGAAATTAGAAATAAAAATGGAAATATGGATCAAGTAGCTTTAGATATGACTCAATATCCATCGTTAGAAATTCATAGTAATGATTTTGGTGTTATGAGTTTTAAACTTGATTGTTATAATTTATATTTATATCTTCGTAATAGGATGTCTTCTTTTAATATAGAAGAAATTACAACACTTAGAACAGACTATATCGATAATCCGGATGATTATGATTTTAATTATGGTTATACTTTAAATTTTTCTAAAAGTAATGAAGATAATGATATGAGGGAATTAGATATTGAGTGTATGTATAGTCCTTATCAAGATAAAGATAGAAAAAAGAAGTATGTAGATATTACAAGTCAAAATAGGAAAAATGGTGAAGTAATAGAAGTAGTTACTTCAACTAATGTAGTTGCTACTATGGAAGAGGTTATAAAAAAACATCAGATGGGAATAGATTCTTTTTCTTATTTTCGGCATATTGTAAATGATTGTTATCCGTGGAATCAGGAAATTATTAGTAGTATGTTAGAAAATTCTGATATTTCCATAGATGAGTTTTCTTTGTTTATTCCAGATTTAGCTTCTTCTAAAGTGAAAAAATTAAATAAGAAGAAAAATGGTAATGTTAATAAATGATGTATTAGTAAAAAAATATTTTTATTTAATTTGTTTATTGTTTGGGAAAGATGTTATTTGTGAATATATCTTTTATTATGGTTTGTTGTTATTATCTATAAATTGAAAAATTAAGTGTCCGAAAAGGGCAAAAAAAAAGACACATAGAATTACCTATGATACAATGTAAGTGCGAATTAACATTGGAGGTAATTAATATGTGTCTTTTAAATTATAACAGAAATAATAAAAAATATAAACATTTAACTTATGCAGAAAGAACAATGATAGAGACTTGGTATAATTCAGATCATAAAAGTAAGAA
>DVGU01000021.1 GCA_018712565.1 Candidatus Faecimonas gallistercoris | reverse complement strand
ATAAAAGAATATGTAAAAAATCAAGGTAAACAAGATGCGGAATACAAGCAGTTATATTTGAAATTTCAACAGCAAAAATAACATCGCTTTGGGAAGATACCCCGTAGCTTGCTGCGGGGAGTATTCATTGAAGAGAAGATGAAAGAAAAAATAGAACTAGATGATAAAGATTTAAAAGTAATTGAAAAAGTGCCATTTAATTCAAATGATTTAATCGTTATTACTGTTGCTAAAAAATTATGTGCTTATGTAATTGCAGTAACAGAAAAATCACCAAAAAAATTTAGAGGAGTATTTGTTAATCGTATGCAAAATTATTGTTTAGATACAATTGAATATTTATTAGAAGCAAATTTTATACGAATGGATTCTACTACAAATAAATCGAAAAGAGAGCATTATCAAAAAGAGGCGATAGTTAAACTAAAACTATTGGGATACATAGCTATGGTTGCAGAGAGTTCTGGGTGTATTTTGACCAAACAATATAAACAGATTTCAATGCAATTAGCAGAAACCATTAATTTAATCGTTGCATGGAAAAAAAGTGATGATGAAAGATGGCGTAAAAGAAATTAGGATTTCTGGTTGAAAGACCTTTAATTAAGGAGAAAATTTATTTTTGTGCATTGTGTCTTTTGAGCCCCTCTTGGTTTTTGGCACGCGCGCGTCGTTAACAAAAATGGTAATAGAAATTGGAACAATGTTAATAAACGCAATGGTGGGGCTCGCCCAGATTCACTTTTGAAGGAATCATTTATAGATTCAGAAAACAGATCAGAGAAACATATTTTAAGTAAAATATGTCAGTATTGTAAGGTGAAGGAATTTTCTTCTTTTCTAATCGCTAAAAGATATAATCTTAGCGCGATGGAAGAATATAGAAACACTCACACAAGCAACGAGTAATTTGCTCTTTGTGCGTTATAAGGGGTGTTTATTTTTTTGGAGGCAACTATGAAATTAGATGAGATTTTTACTTTTGAAAATTTGTATAGTGCATATAAAAACTGTAGAATGTCTAAACAACATAAAGGAGAAGTTATTAGGTTTGAATCTAATTTAGCAGTTAATTTAAATAATTTAAATAAAGAATTAACAACTAAAAATTATAAATTAGGTAATTATAAGAAATTTTACATTTATGAACCTAAAGAAAGATTGATAGAAGCTTTACCATTTAAAGATAGAGTTGTGGTTAGATGTTTTTGTGATATATGCTTAAAACCAAAAATAGAGAGAAAATTGATATATGACAATTGTGCATGTAGAAGTGGTAAAGGAACAACATTTGCAATTGATAGATTACATAAATTTTTAAAGAAAGAATATTTAAAGGAAAGTAATAATGAGGTATATTTCTTAAAATGTGATATTCGTAAATATTTTCCTAGTATTAATCATGAAATATTAATAGAATTATTAGAAGAAATAGATTTTTCAAATGATGAAATGTGGATTATTAAAAAGCTGATTAAAGACCAACCAGATAATGCAAGTATAGGATTACCACTTGGTAATCAATCAAGTCAATGGTTTGCACTTTTATACTTAAATAAAATTGATCACTATATTAAAGAACAATTAGGAATTAAATGTTATGTGAGGTATATGGATGATATGATATTAGTTCATAGAGACAAAAAATATTTATCTGAGTGTAAAAATAAAATAAAAAAACTTTGTAATGATTTATTAGATTTAGAGTTGAATGAAAAAACTCAAATAGGAATGGTTAAAAATGGAATAGATTTTTTAGGTTATAGACACATTTTAAGTAGTTCAGGTAAGATTATAATTAAGCTGAGATATTCTTCAAAAAAACGTTTGAAAAAACATTTAAAAACTGTAAGTAAATTATATAATAAGGGAATAGTTGATGATGAATATGTATATCAAAGAAAAAACTCTTTTTATAATCATATTAAAGGCACAAATGAGAGTACAAAACTTAAAATCGACACATTTCCATTTAAAAAGGCAAAAAAACTTTAAATTGCCTTAAAATCTATTAAAAAAATTAAAAATATGTTATGATATATATGGTGATTTATATATGAACAACTTTACATTTTTAACTGATGAGCAACTATTTGGAAATAATCAGTTAGATATAATAAGTAGATATGGTACAAAATGTGCTATAACTGATTTTTCTATTTTATTAGGTGGTTATGTATCATCAGATGATTATACTAGTGAAGGGAATACTAGAAAAGATAGAACTGGTTGGTGGTGGACAAAAACACCTTATAACAATGACGCGCGCGTCGTTGACATACTTGGTGATAGATATTGGAGCACTGTTAATGAACGCGATGGTGGGGCTCGCCCAGCTTTACCTTACTCTTCAATCCAATCAATCTCCTCGAACGGAGTGAGAGGTGCCAGTGGAATTAAGGAAATTGAATATGGTGAATATCCACAAACAATTGTTGATGAAAATTATTCTCGTGAATTAGAAAGAGCATACAATAATGGAAGTTTAAGAACTACAGGCAAAAATTATACAACAGATTCAGTTAGATACCAAGATTATGATACAAATTTTAGGCCTAGAGCTCATACTGAATATGAATATAATGGAAGTAAATATATTCGTTTTGTTGGTGATTCAAACTGTGATGGAGAGGTTTTGTCTGATGGTAGAACAATTCAATCAGGAAATACATATTGGGTTCGTGTTGAACCAATAACTTGGCTAGTAGATGAAAGAGCAAATATAGCACTTTCGAAGAAATTAATTTTTTCTGGAGTACAATTTAAAAATCGTAGAGATTACAAAGGCGATTTTGATAGAACTGATATAAAACAATTTATGGATAATTATTTCTCAAAAGAAATAGTTTCTGATAGAGTTTATTCACAAACTACATCAGTAGAACAAATCCAA
>DVGU01000020.1 GCA_018712565.1 Candidatus Faecimonas gallistercoris | reverse complement strand
CTTTCCATATATCTTAGCTTTATATTCTAAGACTCTACAAAGCTCTCCTAGACTTACACTAGTTAGTTGTTTAGATAATCGTCTCTCTTCTATCATGTCCTTTAGTTTTAAGCTTTCTGTTACTATGATATACCAGTTTTTTAGTTATTTGATGGATGAAATGTCTTCTTGCATTCTTTAGTTTTTAATGTAGTACTGCTAGCCTCTTTTTTGTTTTATTATAATTATTGCTTCCTTTTATTCTTCGTAATAATTCTCTAGCACATCTTTTTATCCTTCTTTCATACTTTTTTTAACTTAGAAAGTTTTATGATTTTTTTTCAAAATAAGATATGGTATCTTTTTTGGCTTCATACAGAGTTTTCTTTTTATTCAAATAATGATTATATACTACTCTAGTACAACCAAATATTTTGTGAATTAGTTCTACTTGATTAGTTGTAGAATACAAGCACAACCGATAAGCTCTATACATAATGTTCCTCAACTATTTTTTATCAAGTTTTCAAATTTGCATTTTGAGAAATAAATTCCTTATAAACAAAAAACTACCTAACAGTAGTAATCTTTAAATATACATGATTTATTTTATATGAAACACCTCATATTTTCACCTTTTTACAAATCATCAACTAACTTTTATTATAATTGAATTCATCTAACTAATCCAATATAGATTAACACAGAAAATAAAACCATAAATCTATATCAAATTTTTCCTAAGAAAAGTATCCACGTTTTGATCAATATAAACATCAATCTCACATTTATCAACCATCTTAATAAATCCAAGTCCAGATATTACCAAATCTTCTCCATATTTTACTTGATAAGTAGTTTTATTTAAATTCTTTAAATCATCTTTATTATTAGAATTAAGAAGTCTTTTTACTTTCAAATCATTAGAAACATACAAAGTAAAACTATTTTTTTCTCCTTCAACATAATCAACTCTTAAAAAATCTTCTATAATAATAGACTGATTTTTACGAATCTGATAAGTTTTAGGCTTTATCTCTTTTACCGGAGAAATCTTTTTAACCATTTTAGAATCTACAAGATTTAAAATAGAACCACTATCAGTTAACCCCGGAGTATCTATTAAAGTTAAATAATCATTAATTTCTATCGTAATAGTATTTAATGTCGTCGAAGGAAGTGGTGACATAGTAATCTCTTGTGTTTTATCCGAATAATTCTTAATCAACTTATTAATAAGGCTACTTTTACCAGCATTAGTATGACCAATAGCATATACTGTTTTACTTGTTTGATAGTATTTAATTCTCCTTAAAAGATAATCAATATTATAATTCTTATTAACACTAACAACAATAATCTCCTCAAAATCTAACCCTAATTCTTTAAAATAATTAATTAATTTTTCTTCTTTTACTGATTTAGGTAAAGCATCTTTTTTATTTAACACTAAAATCATCTTATTAGGGATTAATTTCCTTACTTCAGCAATATCTTTATCCAAGTTCAATAAATCTGTAATATAAAGAACTAAATCTTTAGTTTTCCCAACACTTTTTAAAATAGATAAATACTCTTCATTAGATTTCGCAACCATTTGATATTCACCATAATTTTTCATGCGAAAACATCTTTGACAAATATCATTTTCTAAACTAGTGGTATATCCTTCTTGTAAAATATTTTCATCTTGTAATATGACCCCACAACCTAAACACTTCTTTTCACTAGTCATAATAACTACCTCTCTTAAACTCGCCTCTTTTTTCATATCTTCGAATAATCTTATCTTCCCAATATCGATTAAGGCCTGTAATTTTCAAATCTTTCTTTCCTAAAGGATCCACTAAAATAGTCATAATATGAAATCTTTTACCAGCTAAAACATCTGTAACAATCTGATCTCCTATCATAACCATTTCCTTTTTCTTAACATGATAATCTTTTTGAATCTTGCGAAGTCCTCTAGTAGAAGGTTTCATACAAAAAGATACTCCTCCAACACCTAAATCCTCCATATATGGTTTAATACGCCTCATATTATTATTAGATGCAATAAAAATCAAAAAGTCCTTCTGTAAACGTTTAATTAACTTCTTAGTCTTTAAAGGACAACGTTCATGATCTAATAATCCTAATGTATTATCTAAGTCAAAAACAAGGCATTTAATGCCCTTTTTCTTTAATTTTTCATAATCAATATCAAAAATATCCTTTCGATACATCGTTGGT
Organism: Candidatus Faecimonas gallistercoris; assembly: GCA_018712565.1. GTDB lineage: Bacteria > Bacillota_I > Bacilli_A > RF39 > UBA660 > Faecimonas > Faecimonas gallistercoris. Next base: position 4,996 of record DVGU01000020.1, on the reverse strand, counting down.
CGAAATATTCCCATAGAATCACCTACCAATCATTATACACCACTTTTATTAATTAGTCTAATTATTTACATGTTGAACAACCATATCTGTAAATAAATGAATTTTATCAAATTCATAACCATTATTTTTACCATAATCAATAATTTTCGCTAAAGCATCCTTAGTAACTACCTTAGTATCATGCATCAACACCATATTAACTTTATCATGAGACAAATTAGAAATTACAAAATTTGCAATTTCATCCGCAGTAAACCGACCTCCTTCAGCATCCCTCGAATCAATATTCCAATCATAATAATGATATCCTCTCCTAAGAACTTCTTCCGTTAAATAACTCATAATATTAGGAGAATACTTTCTACTAATAGTATTACTAGAACCACCTGGAAAACGAATTAACATAGACTTCTTTCCTGTAACTTTTTCTACTCTATCAGAAACTATCTTTAAATCATTAAAATAAGAGTCAGAAGAAGAATAAACTACCGAATAATCATGACTAGCAGTATGTAACCCTATTGCATGTCCCTCATCATATGCTCTTCGAATCAAATCATCAGGACCACCACTTGTAACAAAAAACGTAGCTTTTATCCCCTTTTCTTTCAAGATATTTAAAATAATATCTGTAGTACCACTCCTTGGACCATCATCAAAAGTTAAATAAATGACTCCTTTCTTCGTAGGCTCAAAAACCATAACCTTTTGAACAATCTTAGTCTTATTACCAGAACTATCCGTCGCAACATAATTTCTCACATAACTTCCCACTTTACTTGTATCAACCTCTCCTGATACTTTTACTTTAATATTGTCATCACAATTATCACTAACTTGATACATAGAATCTGTAAAATCATCTCCTACTGTTAAAGAAATAACATTAGCAGAATCAAGTTCTAAAGTTGGCTTCTCAATATCTTTATAATATATTTTTCTCTCCTTTACTACTTTATTACCAGAACTATCAGAAACAACATATTTTACAATATCACCACTTTGTTTAACTTTTACTTCTTTCGTAATATCACCATCATAATCATCTACAGCAACATAATCATCAAATAAATACTTTGTATTAGGACAAATATAAAGTGTATCAGGATTAGATAAAAATTTTATCTTAGGTTTTTTTGAATCTACAACCTTAACAATTCTAGTTTTTGAAACAAAATGTCCCTGATAAGAAACTTCATAAGTAATAGGATAACTACCTACTTCACTCGTATCAACTTCTCCTGATACTTTTACTTTAGAACTAAGATCCATTCCTTGATAACTAGACAAAAAACCAGGTTCTATATATTGGCCCTGATACTCTATCTTCATAACTCTTGAACCTTCCAAAAATATCCTTGGTAAAAATAAAATTCGATAAAGAGCTAAAAAACAAATTCCAATAACAAGAAAAAGAGCACATACAGTAATCTTTCGAAAACAAGCTTCCGCTACTCTCTTCTTCTCTAAAACATTCAATTCAGAATACGGCCTATGATAAATCTTATAATTGTTTTTATGAATTAACCTTTTCCTCATTTTATTCCCTCTCACTATAACAATTATACTGCATTTAATAAAACCTGTCTATTTTAACTTAAACTAATTATCTATTTCATATTGCTTATCTTTAATAAATTCTCTTAAAATTTTAGTAAGTGCCCTCTTTTCAATTCTAGATACATAACTTCTAGAAATATGTAATTTTTTAGCAATTTCTTTTTGCGTTTCTTCATCATAATCACCTAATCCATATCGTCGAACTAATATTTCTCGTTCTCTAGGTAATAACACCTTCATATATTTATTTAATAACATAATATTATCTTTAATATTAATATCTTCAACAAAATCAGGTTTTGGAGACTTCAAAATATCTTGAATAGCTATTTCATTCCCATCTTTATCAAACCCTACGGCCTCATTAATAGAAATATCTTTATTATATTTATTATTACTACGAAAATACATCAATATTTCATTCTCAATACACCTAGCACAATAAGTAGTGATTTTGACTCCCTTACCTCTAGAAAAACTGTCTACTCCTTTAATAAGACCAATAGTACCAATACTAATTAAATCATCAGTATCATTAGGCCGTTGATCAAACTTTTTTACAATATGAGCAACCAATCTTAAATTATGTTCAATTAACTGATTACGAGCATCTATATCCCCTTGTTCTTTCTTAAGAATATATTCCTCCTCTTTTTCTGCACTTAATGGTTCAGGAAACACTTCGTTAGAATAAGACCCTGTAATACAGAATAATTCTTTTAACATAGAAAACAAATGAAAAAACATATAATCACCTATATAATTATATGTTTTCTATGTCGAATTATAAGATTTTTATGATATTTTCTTCTTCTTAAATAATTTATTTACTACCGTATTCCAACTAGCAAGTAAAAAATCTTTATTCATCAAAATAGAATAAATAACAACAACAACAAAACTTAAAATATCTAAATATAAATTTCGTTGATAGTAAATAATAATAGCAAAAGTAAATATCAAAACCGTTTTAATAACCAGTCCTTTTTCATAAGTAATATTAATATATTTTTTCAAATCAAAATGACGATATACCATCATAACAAAATAAGAGATTGCTGTTGAAAGAGCTGCAGCAAAAAGACCTATAAAACGAATAAGTAAAATATTAACAACAATATTAATAACTGCTCCAATAATAGATGTCATAGCAACTTGTTTAGTCATCTTACGAGCAATATAGACAGCATTATATAAACAGACAACGACATTAAAAACGGCACCTAGTACTAATATTGGAATATAGTTATAAGCATCATTATAGCTTTTATTAACTAATAATGGAAAAACAAAAGGCATACATGCAATCATTCCCACTCCTAAACAAGTAAAAAGTTTAGTAATAGTATTAGAAATATCAGAAAAAAACACATCTCGGTCCGGACTATCAATATGTAGCGCTGCAGACTCACTCCAAGATAAATTGAAAATTCCAAGTAAACTAGATAAAATTGTTGGAAACTTATTACTAACCGCATAAATTCCATTCGCAGCCGTACCTATAATAGCCGTAATGATTGTTCTATCAGATACATTAACAATCCACCAACTAATACCATTAGGAACTAAAGGAATAGAATATTGATACATCTCTTTAATTAACTTCTTATCTTTTTTACGAAAATCAATATATTGCCACATTCGAAGACGAATAAATAAATATAACGCTCCAAGACCATTCGCAACAGCAATAGACGTAATCATACCAAAAGCACCAAGTCTAAATACCACAATAAGTAAAATATTAAGTAAAATAGTACTAACACCGGTAATAATACAACTAATAGCATAATCAAGTGTTCTACCTACCCCACGAGCAATCTGTAAAAAATTCCCTGAAAAAGTACAAATAATAATATCAATTAAAATAAGAAAACGATAATCAAACTGAAAGAAACAAGTAACAACCAAATAAAGAATAACAAAAATAGCTAAGGAAGAAAGTAAAATAATAAAATCATTACTATAAACCTTCTTAGTTTCATTCTTATCTTTTCTACAATCTACTAAATACCTAAAAACACTCATCTCAAGTTCCATCGTAATAATTGGAACAATCAACGTAACATAAGTAGTAACTAAATCTACTAAACCATACTCTTCTGTAAGTAAATAACTAGTATATAATGGTAATAGTAAAAAGGATATTAACTGAGTACATACTTTACCAAGAAAAATAATAATCGTATTTTTAGCAAGTTCCTTCTTTTTACTCATACTTCTCCTCCTTTAATTTCTTTCTAAATAAAATATAATAAAATAATACTCCAACACTAGCCCCTATCGTATCAAGAACAACATCACTAAACTGTCCACTACGACCAATAACAAACAATTGATGTACTTCATCACTACAAGCATATAAAAAAGCTAAAAAAATAGAAATAAGCACTAATTTGTGAGGTGATAATAAAAATTCTCGCAAAAAACTAATTAAAGTAATACCCAATACTAAATAAATCAAAAAATGGGCACTTTTTCTAACAGGTACAACAAAAGTATCAATTAAAAACTGTTGCTCTTTCATAGATAAATCATGAACTCCTAAAAAAGAAGAAACCTCTAAAATAACACCATCACTTTTTTTAGTAGATTGAATACCTGTATCTTGAGAAAAATAAAAAATAATCATCATACAAAGTATAACAATAAACCCTTTAACAATCTTTTTTAACAAGAACATCACCTAACAACAATAATACCAAAACTAAAGAATTAAGTAAATAATTTAATAATGAAAAAAAGTCTAGATAAACACCTAAACTATTTTTTTACATTAATTTTTTCTTGACTAGCCTTAATCTCTTCATCACTCATACCACCTGTAAAATAATTAAAAGAACTATTTTGAATAATGTCATCTCTTCCCAATTCATAAGTGGTATTATTAGAATCATCACCATGTATAGACGTATCATTATGCAGAACAAAAGAATTAAGTAAACTTAATTCGCCTTGGTCGTCACCTTCCAAGTTTCCTGCTTCTCAGACTAGGTATCCCTACTTCTCCACAGGCTTAACATCCGATAGTCGCTACCGTAGTTTTCTTTTGTCTTTTACTTTTTCTATTTTAATTCCATCATATACTTCTTTAATCCTTCAAACATAATATTATAACTGGCATTATAATCTCTATCATGATAACTTCCACATTCTGGACAAGTCCATTCTCTAACACTTAAGTCTTTTACTTTCTCATTCTTATATCCACACTTGCTACACTCCTGACTACTTGGATAATAACTATCTATTTTGATATATCTCTTTCCATATATCTTAGCTTTATATTCTAAGACTCTACAAATCTCTCCTAGACTTACACTAGTTAGTTGTTTAGATAATCGTCTCTCTTCTATCATGTCCTTTAATTTTAAGCTTTCTGTTACTATGATATCATTTTCCATTACCAGTTTTTTAGTTATTTGATGGATGAAAT
>DVGU01000019.1 GCA_018712565.1 Candidatus Faecimonas gallistercoris | reverse complement strand
AAAAATATATTACAAACATCTAAAGTTAAAGTTGGATGTTTTGATACACAATTTTATGGTTTTACTGAAATTAAAGATGTATCCGATATTGACAATTTGGAATTTTATGGTGGTGGTGGAACTAACTTTGACGCGGCTGTTAATGCATTTACAAGAAGAGTCGAAAATAAGATAATTTTTACAGATGGAGATGCAGATATGCCAAGTACACCAATAGATGCAATATGGATAGTTTTTGGTGGAATTAAGATTAATCCGGTTGGTGGGAAAGTAATTCACATAGACGATGAACAACTTGATAGATTATATTCGTATGAAATGAATAAGGAATCAAAGGGAAAAACACGATAGATTATTTGTAAAAATTTAAAATGTTTTATATCTAATAATGATTTCAGAAAAAACTATCTTTTAGACAAGATAGTAACACACTACGATATTGGCAGAGCCAATAACGATGTGTGCAAAGGGAGAGCCCTTTTGAAACCCCATTCAAGCACTATATTACTATGTATGTATTTATGATATGTAGTAATATAGTGCCTTTTTTATTTCAACTTACGTTTCATAAAAAAGAAGAATGCTATCGCCACTTTCATTTGCTTACGCAAACAAAACGTGCCACACATTCTTATATAAAAAATAACCTAATACCTAATCTAATGAAAAGGTAAAAGGTTATTTTTTTATTTGAATTATTTACTACCTTTTAATAATTGTCTAGTTTCTTTTTTAGCATTCCAAATAGATAAATAAGTAAATAATTCAAATTCTAATGTCATAATAAATGTACCTATTATGACAAAGTTGTTTTTCATTATCTCATTACTGAAACTATCAAATAATATTATTAATATTAGTAACGTACCATAGAAAACAACTAACAATGTTGTACTATCATTAAAGCCTCTTTTTATTGTACTTGATTTAGTTTTATCCACATCTAATCCTAATTTGCTCCACGCATTTAGATCTAACAATATACTACAAAAGAGAAGTGGTGTAGCAACCCAAAATAAATTTTTAAAAATATCATCTACTATAACTTGTGATAGTATAAAACTTACTATAAAAAATACAGTTAATAATACAACTACAATATTTAATATTTTTCTACTTCGCATTTTTATTTCTCTCCCTTACTTTTAAACTTTGAATTAAATTAATAATTTCATCTTGAGTTTTTATTTGATATTTTGTATCTTCGATAGTATGTAGTAATAAATCTTTTTCACTTTCTAATATGTTTTTATCATTTAATTTTTTTTCACAAGATAAAACTAATTTTTCAAGATTTTGCTTATTTCCTAAAACATTTATTTCAGCATCATTTAACTCTTGTCCTTTTAAGTTTGAATAATAATCTTTTATAAAAGGATTTAATGGACTTACCTCTATACCTAATCCCATTTTATACATTAAATCACTATAATTGACATCAATGTATTTACTAATCTTTCTTAATATTTTAGGACTAGGCTCTCTTTCTCCAGCTTCTATTTTAGACAAACCAGAACTATTGATTCCAGCAAGTTTTGCTAAAGCTCTTTGAGATAAATTCTTTTCTTCTCTTGCTTCGGCTATTATTTGACCGATAGTTTTATCACTAGTCATCTGTTTCACCTCACATACTAATAATACATCAAACGAGTACAGTTGTCAATAAAATAAAGCAAAATGAATAAATGAGTATTGACAAGATAGTATTTACTATGATATGATTAATTTGCCAAACGAGTACAGAAGTACTCAAAAGATAAATAGAGAGGAGGAAATCTATGAATGACTAAAGACCAACTAAGAGTACCGCAGAGTATTTGGAAAGATAAATCTATTCCAAAGGAAGCCAAGTACATCTACTCCTACATTTATAGTAAAGGCTATAATAGATACTTTACAGATATAAATGTTGGAGAGATACAACAAACCGTTAGAATCACTAACAAAGGTTTGAGGAAAAATCTTGATAGACTAGAACAATCGAAGTATCTAGTATATCATGAATATTCCAATGGTATGTACACCATAACCCTTAACTAAAGAGCTACCAAGCGTTAGTTAAGTAAGGTACAGTAAGATATAAGGCTTATGTTAGTACCTATTCTAGTAATAGAATGAATCTAATTTGAAATAAGACATATTTCAAAGAACTACTAATGAATAATATATATTTGTTATTTCAAAAAATCCTAAAGGGAGGATTTAAAATAAACCCTATGGGAAATATTGCTGTTTTTTAGATGTGCTTGTAGTTGATACAAGTTTTTTTGTTGTGAAAATAAAAAAGAAAGGAGAATGTCGATGAGGTTATTAAGTAATGAAGATATATTAAAAAATAATGTTGATACCATACCACAATTTTATATTTTAGATTATTTAAAGAAAAACTTAAATATTGGTAAATTTGATGTTTATATTGTTGATCGTAATAATTTAAAAGTTATTGATAAAGAAGATAAACATTTATATTTTAACTATGATGAAACAACTAAAGAAATTTCGCATTTTGAAGATTTAAAAGAAAAAGATTATGAAATAGGAATTTAAATACTATGGACTGTATAGTAATTGAAAGTTCCATAGTTAAAAGTAATTCTATTAATTCAACTGATAAACTTGTATATGGAATTATTAAAGCACTTACAAATAATTTAGGCTATTGTTATGCTAGCAATGATTATATTTCTAAAAAAATCAATTTATCTAAAAGAACAGTATCAAAATCCATAAGCAATTTAAGAAAAGCAAATTATATTAGAGTTGAAACAATAAACTATCAAAGAAACATCTATCTAGTAAATGATGTATAGCAAAATACTTCTATACTCTATGGAAGAATATTACTATACCCTATAGCACGATATTTCTACTAAAATAAATAAGAATAATAGATAAGTATAATAAATAAATATTTTAATTATATTTAAAGAACTAAAATAGAAAGGATTTGGTAAATGCGTTATGAAGATAGTAATTTAAATGAAGTCATAATATCAGGAGTTATCAATGCGATTACTGATACTAATGACAAGTATATTAAGTTTGGTATTACTACAAAGAAATATACTACAAAGGAAGATAAAAACGTTTATGTTAGTTTGAATATAGCAAGAGAACTTTATAATGTTTATCAAGATTATTTTGTGAAAGATAATAAGATTTATATTAAAGGTTATCTAAACTCTTATATTGATAAGAATAAAGGAATTAAAAGTTTTGTTACTGTTACTGATGTAGCAAATAATAGGGAAGAAATTTTAAATGGTAGAAAAGCACCACATATCAGAGAAGATGATGATGGTGTTTTAGTTTGGAATGGAAAAAGATGTGAGGATACACCAGCAACAGAAGAAGAAATAAAGGAAATGGAAGAACTATTAAAAGAATATCGATAGTATATAACGAAAGGAATGAGATTAGTTATGAAAAATTATAGTTAAAAAATTATTAGAAAGGGGATTAAATATTGACAGATAAAAAGAAACTAAAACAATTAGAAATTGATAATATCATTGATGAAACTATTAACTTATCAATTTTAGTTAAATTAAAAGAATTAAATATCATTACAGATAAACAATTTTATGTTTTAAAGAAAAAAATAAAGGGATTTTATTAATAAATACTACAGAAGTTACAAAAAATTTAGTATAATATGTACGAAGACAAAATATATTGTTCAATATATATAGAAAGTGAGGTTAAATGGCACAAGTTGAGATTATTAAAGCTAATCTCAAAACTAATGAAGAAGAAATCGTTAATAATACTAAAAAAGTATGTGCTTATTGTCGTGTAAGTACAGATTCTGATGAACAAATTAATAGTTACAATTCACAGATTAAACATTACTCCAATAAGATTAAAAGTAATCCAGAATGGAAATTTGTAGGTATTTATGCTGATGAGGGTATTTCGGGAACACAAGTTAAAAATAGAACAGAGTTTCAACGGATGATAGATGATGCCTTAAATGGTAAGATAGATATTATCATTGCAAAATCTATTTCACGTTTTGCTAGAAATACTTTAGATACTTTAAAATATGCTAGAGAGTTAAGAGAACATAAAGTTGATGTTTATTTTGAAAAAGAAAATATTCATACTTTAGAATTAGATAGCGAAATGTTTTTAACTTTATATAGTGCTTTTGCTCAAGCTGAAAGTGAATCAACTTCGATGAATGTTAAGTTAGGACTTAAAGCTAAAATGAAACGTGGAGAATATGTTGGAAATGTAGGTTGCTATGGTTACAACTGGAATAAAGATACAAAAGAGTTAGAAATAAATGAAGAAGAATCAGAAATAGTTAAAGCTATATTTAATTGGTATATTTCTGGAATAGGCTCTTATACTATTTCTAAAATGTTAAATGAAAAAGGCATAAAATCCCATAGGGGTAAGAAATGGCGACCTAGTTCTGTTAGAACAATTTTAAAGAACGAAAAATATGTTGGCGATTTATTAAATCAAAAAACATATTCAGTAAGTCCTCTTACTCATAAAAAAGTTATTAATTTTGGCGAGAAAGAAAAGTATTATGTCAAAGATCATCATGTTGCTATTATAGATAGAGAAACTTGGAATAAAGCAAGAGAAATCTATCAAAGAAGAAGTGGCAAAATGCTTCCTGATGGACAAAAGCATAATGGTAAGTACAGTCTAAAATATGTTTTTAGTAGCAAGATAGAATGTGGTATTTGTGGAGCAAACTATGTAAGGCGAGTTAATGAAAAACGAAAAGATGGAACACGCAAAATTTATTGGGCTTGTTCAAGAAGAATCACTTATATTGAAAACTGTAATCATTCAATTTTTGTAACAGAAGATAATTTAAAAGAGATTTTTATTCAAATATATAATTCTATTATCGAACGAAAACATAAGACTAAAGATAAACTTTTAACTGCTATTAAAGAAACATTAAGTGAAGATAATAATGAAGTAAATATTGATAGACTTATGCAAGAAAAAACAACATTAGAAAATCGTTTATCTAATCTTATAGATATGAAACTAGATGACTATATGAATAAAAATGCTTATTTATCTAAAGAAAAAGAAATTAATGATAAAATAAAAGAGATAGATGATAAAATTAGTAATTATCAAAATAGGTTAAAAACTAATAAAGATATTTCTAAGCAATTAAAAATAGTCGAAGAAATACTATCAGCCCCTAAGACAATTAATGATTTTAATGAAGAAACTTTTAATAATTTAGTTGAAAAGGTAATTGTTGGAGAAGTTGATGAAGATGGAAATATCTATCCCAATATAATTAACTTTATTTTAAAAGTTGGCTCTAGTTATCAGTATGAAATTAACGATGATAAAACCGTGTCATTTAGAACAACCAACATGGGAAAATTCTCCTGATGGTAAGATATTAAAATCTGATGTTACTATTGCTAAAAATTATTTAGATGAAAAAGAGATTAAGAATTTAAATAATTTAGTAAACTTATTTCTTGATATTGCTGAAAATAATGCAGAAAGAAATATCCCTATGTATATGAGTGATTGGAAAAAAGAAGTAGAAAATGCTTTAACATTATTTCATTATGAAGTGTTAGAAGGCAAAGGTAAAATATCTCATAAAATGGCAGTAGAAAAAGCCGAAGGCGAGTATGATAAATACAAAGTTATTCAAGATAAGAATTATGTTTCCGACTTTGATAAATTGTTAAATGAAACAAAACAGATAGAAAAAAATTAGTTTTATTATAAAAAGGTTAAACTTTCGCGTGTCAGGGTTGTTACACCTTCATTAAATAAGAGTTTTAAATTCCAAAGTGATTGGCCTTATAGTAATTCTCAGATTTATTTATTAGAAGCAATAGTTAATGATATTAAAGATGATGATGATCGTACATTTAAAGAAACTAAAAATGGATATACTTTTATGACAACTGTTAATTATCCTAATAATCGTAATTTGATAAAGCAAAAAATACAGTTATCTAAAAAATTAAAATTAAAGAAGGTTCAAGTATATAATAGTGATTCTGTTATTTGTATGACTATGAATTTCAATGATATTGATTATTCTCCAACTTTTAAAAAGAATTATTTTTCTTTGAATACTGTAATGAAGTCTTATTCTGTAGATGAAGAAGTTAAACAAACGAGTAGTTTGGGAGATAGTATTTATCCTTTGATGATTCCTAGTGGTACTAAGCTTACCAAGGAAGAGAAGGTTGAGAAAGACAACGGAGAACGTATTATTATGACTTTTGATGGAGATAAACCGTTTTTACTAGTTGAAGAGACTGCTAATATTGAGAATGAATTTACTGTTGTTCCTACTTATGGTGAGCCTTATCAATTAATGGATACTCTCGGAGTCATGACAGACAATTCTTTGAATTGGACTACGAATGGAATAGAATATTATCTGGTTAGTGATGTTTTAAATCAGAATGAATTAGTAGAGGTTGCTCAATCTATTGGGGTTGTTCAAACTATGAAATAAAGAGCTTTACCTCTTTTTTTTCTTATGTTATAATCATCTTGGGTGATAATATGGCAAAAAATCGACAAAATCGAAAAAAAACGTATCATAAAGTTGATTCTATGCAGACATCTTTTTCTATAGGATTTGGTAAAGTTGTGAAAATATTGGTTGCTGTTTTTGTCTTTTTTATAATTTTTTATTTTTTAACAGTTTATTTACTTGAACGTGATACGTCATCTGCTACAGTTGATACTACTCCAGCAGAAGCAGATATTCAATATCAAGAAATTTTAGCTGGAAATAGTTTTTCTATTAGTGATAACCAATATTATGTTCTTTATTATGATATGTCTGATGATAGTTTGAAGTCTTTATATACTGGGTTTGTTAGTTCTTATGAGGATAAGGAGGAACATTTACCTATTTATACAGTGGATATGAGTAGTACATTTAATAAAAAATTTGTTTCTAGTGAATCTAATAAACAGGTTTCTCAAATAGATGAATTACAAATTTCTGGACCGACTTTGATAGAGTTTAATAATCATGAAGTTGTTAATTATATTGAAGGAGAAAGTGCAATAAAAGAAATTCTATCATAAGGGAGTTGTTTCCCTTATTTTTTTAATATTTTATGTTATGATAGTAATGATATAAGAGGTGAAACAATGGCTAAACATAAAAAGTTTTCTTTTACAAAACCTAACTTAAAAAAAATTATTCATTTAAAATCAGATAAAAGTCAAGAAAATGATGTGGCAGATACTTCTATTAATAGTTTTAATACAATAGAAGTTTTAATTATTATTATTGTATCTATTACTTTTGGTATTGTGGTTGGTGTTAGTTTGTCTTTTTTTAGAGATGAATATAGAGGGGAGAAGGTCTCTAACTCTTTGCAAGAGTTAATTACTGTATATCAAAATATTTTGAATTCCTATTATAAAAATATTGATGAAAAAGATTTGGCAGATGCTGCTATTGATGGTATGATGAGTTCTTTAGATGATCCTTATTCTACATATATGGATGAAGAAAATACAGAAACATTTAATGAAACTGTAGATGGCAGTTATGTTGGTATTGGTATTACTATTACTGTTGATAAAAATGGTGATTTTTCTATTCTTGATGTCGCTAATGATTCTCCAGCGGAAAAGGCTAAAATTAAGAAAGGTGATGTTATTATTGATATTGACGGAAAAGAACTTGATGGTGTTTCTTTGGATGAAGTTACTACAATGGTTAAAGGAAAGGAAGGCAGTAAACTTAGTTTAACTATATTAAGAGATGGTAAAAAAATTAAGAAAACTGTTAGTCGTGGTAGTATTGATTTAGTTTCTGTTAATTCTCAAGTATACGCATTAAATAATGGTAATGCTGGATATATTTCTATTAGTAGTTTTGCTGCCAATACATATAAGCAATTTAAGAAAGAATTGAAAAAAGTTGAGGATAAAAATATAATGTCTTTAATTATAGATGTGCGTTCTAATCCAGGAGGTCATTTATCTCAGACTAAGAAAATTTTGGAATTATTTATAAAGAAAAATAAGGTTTTATATCAAGTGGAGTTTAAGGGAAATAAAACTAAGATAAAAGATCAAACAAAAACATTTAGATCTTATCCTGTTGTTATTTTGGTTAATTCTTCTAGTGCTTCTGCATCAGAAATTTTAGCAGCTGCTTTTAAAGATTCTTATACTAACGTAACTATATTAGGTGAAACTACTTACGGAAAAGGAACTGTTCAAACTGCTTATTCTTTATCTGATGGCTCAAGTTTAAAATATACTACAGAGCGATGGTTGACTCCAAAAGGTAAGTGGATTGACGGTAAAGGCGTTACTCCTGATAAGGAAGTTTTACTTACTGATGAGTATTTGGAAAATCCTATTGCTGAAAATGATTTACAGTTGCAGTCTGCTTTGGATATATTAAAAAAGGATGCTAGTTAAAATCTAGTATCCTTTTTAAGTTATTTCACTATTTATTATTAATTGTTTATTCTTTTTTGTTGGACTACAAGTGGTTAATATTAACTGTTTATTATTGTTTTTATTCACGTGGATGTAACCATTTTTATTTTCTTCCCAGATATCAGTAATTTTGTATTGGTAATTTGTATTTTTATATTCTAGATTTATTATATCCCCAATGTCTAAGGTGTCTAGTTCTTCAAAAAAAGCAATTTTTCCATTTCCTGAATGAGCAGCCAGAAAAACAATGCTTTCTTCTTCGGTTGGCATAATCGATTCTTTTAAGATTGTGATATTTTCTTCTACATTATTTTTAGAACTATCTTTTGAATATAGTGGCTGATAAAGGTTTAATTTATCTATTTTTAGATATCCTATTCGATCTTTTTGTATTTCTTGTTTTTGTTCTTGTTTTTTTATTTGGTCTTTTTTTATAATTTTATTTATTATTGGTGTTGTTAATTCTGGGCTTTTTATTTCATTGGTTTGGTAAATTTTATAACAAGCTAAACAGTATATTAATAGTATTGTTCCTAAATATAGTATGTTTTTTTTCATAGATTAAATAATTTTATTATGAAATTAATGATACTTATAAAAATATTATTATTAGTATTGGTATTAGGAACTTTTATTTTGTAGTCGGTTAAGGTTATTATTTCATCTTCTGTATCTACAACAGAAAGGTCTATATTTTCTACTTTATGGTAACCTTTGGTAGTATTTTCTTGTACAATTTTGTATGTTCCGAACGGTAGAATGATTTCAGCTTTTCCGTTTTTATCTGTTGTAATTGTTGCTACTTTATTATTTTGTTTATCATATATAGAAAATTTAATGTTTGCTTCTGGTTTTTTATTATTTTCATCATAAGTTTTATAAATTGTTATTTTCTTTTTTATAATTTCATTTTCTAAAGTTAGTTTTATTTTTGAGTTTTCTTTACTTATTTCTATAGAATGTTTTTCAGTATCTAGTTGGTATCCTGTAGGGGCTTTTTCTTCTTGAATATAGTATTTACCAAAAGCTAGGTTTTCAATTTTACCTTTGTAATCTTCACCAATTGTGATTGATGTTAGTTTTTCTCCATTTGTATTATAGATTCCATAAACTGCGCCTATTAATGATCCTTCGCCACTTGCTTTTGTAGTCTGTGTGTCTTTATCAATTTTTGTTATTTCTATTTCTGTTTTTATTACTTCTACTTTTAATGATTCTTGTTTGTTTTGTAAATCTCCTGTTTGCATTAGTGCTTGACTATTGGTTGATTGGTAAAAAATAATTGGTTTATTATAATTTTTTTCTTCTTTTATTAAGTTGATTGTGTATACTCCTTCTTTTAAATTAGTTGCTGTTAACTTATTTCCTTGAATTTTGAAATTATTGTTGGAACTTTTGTACGTTGATAATACTTTATTTGTATCTTCTACTGAGAATTGTTGATTTTCAATTATTGTATAGGTTTTGCCATTTAATGATGTATTCTTTTTGTAATTATTAATTAAATTGTTTATTTCATTCATTTCTTGTGTAAATCTTTCTATTTTTGTTCCATTAAGACCATCCGTAAAATAGAAATTACCTGTAGGGGCAGCTGTTTTCCAAATCATAAATTGGGTAATGGCATACCATTTTGCATCTGTATGATTTTTATAGCCATATCCAAAATATGCAATTAGTGATATTTGCTCTTTTTGAGTTTGTGTTAAATTACTTGGAGTAATGGTTGTTTCATAGCTACTTCCTTCTTGAAAGAAGGTGAAAGGATCAATACAATATGCAAAACGGTTTGTACCTGATTGTCTGAAAAATCTTGCTTTTTGATAATAGATTGTTGATGATCCTGCTTTTTGCTTATTCATATAAATTCCATCAATGTATTCAGCTTCGTAAAAGCTACTACTAGCATATACGTTTTTACTACATAGTAATGATATTGTTATTGCAATTAAGAATATAATTATTTTTTTCATATAATTCCTCCTTTTTTCTTAACGGTTTTGATGTTAACAAAATTTTTTTCTTTAGGCAAATTGTCAATTATTAAATTTGGAGTTATTATTCTTTTGAATTTTTAATAAGTATATATATAAAATGAATTTTTATAATCATTTTAATTTCTAATAATCAAATATCATAAAAAAAATAAAATGTGTTATACTTTATATAAGTAAGGAGATGATATTGTGACTGATATTGAAATTGCGCATAGTATTAATAAAAAAGATATACGTGATGTTGCAGCTTCTTTAGGTCTTTGTGACGAGGATTATATTTTATATGGTACTGATAAGGCTAAGATAACAAAATCTGTTTCTGATGTTAGAGGTAAATTGATTTTAGTTACTGCTGTTAGTCCTACGCCTTATGGAGAAGGAAAGACTACTGTTAGTATTGGCTTAGGCGATGCTTTGCAGAAACTAGGTAAACATCCTGTATTGGTTTTACGCGAACCATCTATGGGACCTGTTTTTGGTATGAAAGGTGGAGCAACAGGAGGAGGTTATAGTCAGGTTGTTCCTATGGAGGATATTAATTTACATTTTACTGGTGATTTTCATGCTATTACTTCTGCTAATGATTTATTATCTGCTGCAATCGATAATCATATTTATCATGGTAATAAATTAGGTATTGAAGAGGTAACGTTTAATCGTTGCTTAGATGTTAATGATCGAGCATTACGTAGGGTTTCTTTGGAAGGTCGTTCGGAGAAATTTAATATAACAGCTGCTAGTGAAATTATGGCTTTGTTATGTTTAGCAAATTCTTCTGATGATTTAAAAAAAATGCTTGGAGATATTGTTATTGGTTATAATAGAGATAAACAAATGATTTTTGCCAAAGATTTACATATTGAAGGTGCTTTAGCAACAATATTAAAAGATGCTTTCTATCCTAATTTAGTTCAAACTTTAGAACATACTCCAACAATTATTCATGGTGGACCTTTTGCTAATATTGCACATGGTTGTAATAGTATTGTTGCGACAAAATTAGGATTATCATTAGGAGATTATGTTATTACTGAGGCAGGATTTGGTGCGGATTTGGGAGCTGAGAAGTTTTTTGATATTAAATGTCGGAAAGCACATATTTCTCCTGATTGTGTGGTTTTAGTGGTTACTGTTAAGGCATTAAAATATAATGCTGGAGTTTCTCGAGATAATATTTTAGAAGAAGATGTAGATGCCGTTAGTCGTGGAATTTGTAATTTAGAAGCCCATGTTTCTAATCTGAAGAAATTTAAGGTTTCATTAGTCGTTTGTTTAAACGCTTATGATACAGATACAGAGGCTGAACATCAAGTTATTTTAGATTGGTGTCGTAGTCATAATATTTTTGTTTCTGTTAGTACAGCTTATCGTGATGGTGGAGAGGGTGCTTTGAAGTTAGCACATATTGTTGAAGAGGCTGTTTTGGGTGATAATCAATTTCAACTTCTATATAAAGATAATGATACTATTTTTGAAAAGATAGAAAAAGTTGCTACAGAAATATATCATGCTAATCGTGTTATATATAGTGATAATGCTTTGCAGAAAATAGAATTATTAGAAAAACAAAATCTTTCTTATCTTCCTATTTGTGGTGCTAAAAATCAATATTCTTTATCTGATGATGCGAAAAAATTGGGTAATCCTTCTGATTATCCAATCTATGTAAGAGATATTGAATTATATCATGGAGCGGGTTTCATTACTGTGTTATTTGGTAATATTTTAAGAATGCCAGGTCTTCCTAAGCAGCCTAATTATGAAAAAATAGATTTGATTGATGGTGAAATTACTGGAATAAGTTAAAAAAAACTTTAGAACAAAATTGTTCTAAAGTTTTTATGTATCTTCTTCTATTTCATCATTCTTTTCATCTTCATTACTGTTTTTTTGAGTTTCTTTATTATCATTATTATTTTGTTGTTTATTTGTTTTTTGTGGTTCATAAATAGTAATTGTTCCTGTATATAATCTACCATTATATGTTACTGTATATTGGTAACTACCGGTTTGTGCAGTATTAACATTTGTTAGGTTTAATTTAATATTTTGTTTTACTTCATCTGTTAGAGTTTCTGTAATGTAGGTTTGAACATTTGTAGATAAAGCGGATCCTATCTCTAAATTAAAATTCTTAAGTGTTAGAACCATATCTGGTAATGGTTTTTCTTTTATTTTAAAATTTCCATTAAAAGTTTTCTTTTTATATGTAATTGTATAGGTATAATTACCAGCTTGATTTACATTCACCATAGAAGTGTCTAGTTGTAGTTGATTTATTATATCTTCTTCAATATCTTCTGCATTTTCTAAATAATCCTTTATATTCATGCTTATAGGTTGATTAATTTCTTGTTCCATATTTTTTAGGCGAATTTCATTACTTTTCATATTTGCAACTCTTTTTTGGGTAATTTTTAATTCTGTCTTAGTTTTTGTTACGGGTTTATTCATACATGACATTGAAACTCCGCTACCTATAAAAATAATTCCCCAGATTGCTGTTATTATGACTATGATATTTCTTCCTTTTGGTGTAATGTTTTCTAACATATTTTATACTCCTATCTTCTTTTTCATTATAATATAATTTGTTATTAGAAACAAGAAAAAATTGTTGAAAAAAAGATTTCAATATCATATAATCTAAGTAGGATGGTGAGTTTTATGTCCGTTTATTGGATTGTTTTGTTTTTAGTGTTACTGTTTATTGAATTGGCGACTGTTAATTTAGTTTCAATTTGGTTTGCTATTGGAGCGGCTGTTGCTTTTATTACGTCTTTCTTTACTGATTATATTTTAATACAACTTTTAGTTTTTATAGTAGTTAGTATTATTGCATTACTTATTACACTGCCACTTGTAAAGAATTTGAAACAAAAAAATAATCATATTCCTACTAATTTAGATCGTGTTATTGGTAAGCAGGCAGAAGTAATTAAAGAAATTAAACCTAATCATTATGGTGAGGTTCAAATCTTTGGTACTACTTGGATTGCTATTGGTAATGGAGTTTTTAAAGTAGGAGATAAAGTTATTGTTGATAAAATAGATGGAGTAAAACTAATTGTCAAAAAAGAAAAGGAGGATAAGAAATAATGGAGTTTGGTTTTTTATTACTTATTTTGTTACTTATTGTTTTATTGGTGATTGCTGCAGGAGTAAAGATTGTTTCACAATCTAAGGCTTATGTTATCGAAAGATTAGGAGCATATCATCGAACTATAGAGATGGGTCTACATTACGTGGTTCCTATTTTGGATCGAGTAGCTACTGTTGTCAGTTTGAAAGAAATGGTTAAAGATTTTGCTCCTCAACCAGTAATTACTAAGGATAATGTTACTATGCAAATTGATACGGTTGTTTATTATCAGATTACTGATCCTAAACTTTATACGTATGGTGTTGAAAATCCAATTAGTGCAATTGAGAATTTAACTGCGACAACACTTCGTAATATTATTGGAGATTTAGAACTTGATGAAACCTTAACAAGTCGTGATGTTATTAATACTAAGATGCGTAGTATTTTGGATGAAGCTACTGATGCTTGGGGAATTAAAGTTCATCGTGTTGAAGTTAAAAATATTTTACCTCCTAGAGACATTCAAGAAGCAATGGAAAAACAAATGCGTGCAGAACGTGAAAGACGTGAAGCTATTTTGCGTGCTGAAGGTGAGAAAAAGAGTAAAATTTTAATTGCAGAAGGTGAAAAAGAAAGTACAGTTTTACGTGCTGAAGCTGCAAAAGAAGCAAAAATTAAGGAAGCAGAAGGAGAAGCTGAATCTATTGTTAAAATTCAAGAAGCAACTGCTCAAGGTTTACGTTTAATAAAAGATGTTGGTATGGATGAGGCTGTATTGAAACTTAAGAGTTATGAAGCAATGGTAGATGTTGCAAATGGACAGGCTACTAAGATAATTGTTCCTAGTGATTTACAAAATTTAGCGACACTTGGTACTACTATTCATGAAATGGTTGATAAACCAACTCCTCCTAAGCCAGCACCAAGACCAAGTAGACCAGCTAAATCAGAGGTAATACCAAAATAAAAAGGTTAGTTATGAGAGGCTAACCTTTTTTGCTTTTTTTCCTTGATAAGTATTTCGTTTTACCATTTCTTTGTCAATATCATTTAAAACACAAAACTTTTTTATTAACCAAGTTGGCTCTATTAAATCATCTATTTTGGGATCTCCTGTGATTCTATGTATGACGATTTCAGGTCTTAATAGTTCTAATTGATTAATTACAATATCAATGTATTCTTCTTTTGATAATATTTTAAATGGTTTTTTTTGATATAATTTTTCTAAAGAAGTGTTTTTTAAAATACTAAGCATATGTATTTTTATACCTTGAATATCTAATTGGTTTAAATATTTTATAGTATTTAACATATCTTCTTTTGTCTCGTAGGGTAGGCCATTTATAATATGAACTACTACGTCGATGTTATTTTCTCTTAATTGTTTTACCATGTTTTCGAAGCATGCTAAATCATGACAACGGTTAATTAGTTTAGCGGTTTTATCTTTTGCTGTTTGCAGTCCTAACTCTATAGTTAGGTATGTTTTTTGATTTAATTCTTTTAAATATTCTAAACATTCTTTAGAAATTGCATCTGGTCTAGTTGCAATATTTAGCCCAACTACATTATCAAATGATAGGACTGTTTCATATAATTTTTTTAAATTTTCTACTGTGTCATAGGTGTTTGTTCTTGCTTGAAAATATCCTATATATTTTGCTTTTGGCCATTTTTTTAACATCATATTTTTTACAGTTTCAAATTGTTCTTTTAAAGAATCTTCTTTGTTTCCGGCAAATTCACCACTTCCCATTTTGGAGCAATAAATACATCCTCCACGTCCTACTGTTCCATCTATGTTAGGACAAGTAAAGCCAGCATTGAGACTGACTTTAAAAACTTTAGAGTGGAATTTTTGTTTGTAATAGTAATCTAGTGTATGATATCTTTTATTAGTATTTGAATATGGAAATTTGTTCATTTTACACCTCACTAATTGTATATAAGTATAATGCTTTTAAGAAAAGCCAAGGGTTTAGGAATATTTTTTTCTTTAGTCCTCTTTTTTTGTTTTTAATTTCTTTTATCATTTCTTTTAGATGCTTGATTTCTTTATAATCTTCTTTTTTTAGTTTTTTAATTAATAGTCGATTAAACTTTTTTTCTGAATAAATATGTGTTTGATCTAATTTAAAATCTTTTGCTAAACTTTCCATTATTTTTAGTTCTAGTTTATTTATTGCTTTTTCATTAGTAATATTAGATAATTTTATTATTTTTAGGAAATTTTGCATAGCATTTTTAGTGTTTATAATATCTTTTAATAAATATTCAAAAGTTTCTAAGTGTTTCTTTTTGTTTTTTTCTATACTTCCTTTTTTAAAAGTATATTTATTACCTTCTAGTTTACCAAATTTTTTTAAGGTATCATTATATCCTAATTTTATATTTTTCTTAGCACCTTCTTCATTGAAATTTAAAAAATTACTAAGTTTATTATTAGGTTTAATTTTTAATATTGGAATTTTTTTCTTAGGTTTTCTATTAATGCCTGGAGCTTTTAAATCTACGGCGATAATTTCATCTGCTCCCATGTCTATTGCTAGGTTGATGGGAAGATTATCAAAGATTCCGCCATCTATATATTTATTACCTTCAATTTCTTTTTGTTGAAAGGCAGGGTAACAAGATGCTGATGCCATTAAATAATCACCTATTAAATGTTTAGGAATTTCTTTCTTAGTTATTTGTATTGGTTTTTTATTACTTAAATTGAAAGTAACTAGTCCATAATTTATTTTTGAATTTAGAAATTTTTTATAGTTAATTTTTGACTCTATTAGGTTTTCTAGTTCTTTTATATTCATTCCACCATTTTTTAAAAAGTTATTTCCATACATTTTTATAACATCTATATCATTTGTACTATTAATAGCTTCATTTCCAAATAATAGTTTTAAATTTATTTTTTTCCATAGTTTAATTGCTTTTCTATAACTTTGTTGTGTGATAAAGGCACCATTTAATGCTCCTACTGAAGTTCCTGTTACAATATCAAATTTAATGCGTAATTTTTTTAAGGCTTTCCATACTCCAATTTGATAAGAGCCTTTTGAACCGCCCCCAGATAAAACTAATGCTTTCATAAATTCACTACCTTTTTTTCGACAATTATTGTAGCATAAAATAGTTGAAATTACAATTTATATGGTATACTTATTATAGTGGTGATGTTTGTGAAAAAAAGATTTAAATTAAAAAAGTCAGTTGAAAGAAAACTTAAAATTTTAGCAAGTGTTTTAGGTTGTTTTCTTATTGCTTTTATTGTTTATTCTTCACAGATTCATTCGCTTACTGTGTTAGGTTATAGTAGGAAAGCTAGTAGAA
The DNA here is from genome assembly GCA_018712565.1 of Candidatus Faecimonas gallistercoris. Lineage (GTDB taxonomy): Bacteria > Bacillota_I > Bacilli_A > RF39 > UBA660 > Faecimonas > Faecimonas gallistercoris. The sequence goes on along the minus strand of DVGU01000019.1, from coordinate 20,085 downwards.
ATATTTTATTTAAGTTTAAAAAGGAATATGTGTTATCTGTTGGAGAGAATAAAACTTTAAATGCGGCATTTGAAAGTGATGATTATAATGAAAAATATTTAGATCAGTATTCTAAAATAGAATATCAAAATCAAAAACATATTATTAAGAATATTAATACATTGATAAAAAAAGGATATAGTAATTCTACTATTTCTATGATTTTAGCACACGGTAATGATCAGGATGTTACTGAGTTTGCTAAACGTGATAAAATTAATTATTTAGAGGAGTTTTTTAGTATTTCTTATGCTAAACTTCGTAATTATGATCGATATGTTCTTTACTCTAATGAAACTGGGGAAGATAATGAAACTACAGTTTTAGTTGTTAATTTAGATATGGATCAAGATGATTATAAGAATCCTACTATAGTTACTGATTTTAGTACTGATATGTTAGTTAATAAACATCGTTCTTTGAAAAAAAATTATGAACCGGAAGATTTGATTTCTATTTCTTCTAAATATGCAGCCGATAATACACAATCTGGAGCAAGAGTAGCTGTTAATGCTTTTATTTCTATGTATAAGGCAGCAGAAAAAGAAGGGTATGAGTTAGTTATTAATTCTAGTTATCGTAGTTATCAAGATCAAGTGGAGCTTTGTGATACTTATCGTAATTTATATGGAGATAGTTATGTTGATAAATATGTTGCTAAACCTGGATTTTCTGAACATCAAACGGGTCTTTCTTTTGATATTGGTAGTAGAAATTCTAGTGTTTTTTCTGAGTCTGATGAGTATGAATGGATACAGGAAAATGCTTATAAATATGGATTTATTCAACGCTTTCCTGAAAAGTATGAGGCTATTACTGGATTTAGAGCAGAGCCTTGGCATTACCGGTATGTAGGTAAAAAGATTGCTAAATATATTTATGAAAATGATATTTCCTTTGAAGAGTATTATGCATTGTTTTTAGATTCTTAATTGTTGTTTTTTTTAATTTTTTCTTTATTTGTCATAAATATTTTCTTGGAATATTGTTAGTTTTATGGTATTATTTTACTAGAATAAGAAGGTGTTGCTATGTATCCACTTGGAAAACAATTTGAAGTAGATTATGCACGGGCAAAAAGTGATGATAAAACTATTATTAAGGGGAGTAATTTTCGTATTACTGTCATTACTGAAAGAATTGTTCGATTAGAGTATTCACCTAGTGGGGCTTTTGTAGATCGTCCTACTCAACTTATTGTGCGAAGAAATCTGGGATGTCCTGAGTTTCAAGTTAAGCAAGATAGTCAGTTTGTGGAAATTGTAAGTAAATATTTTCATCTAACATATGTTAAACGACAGCCTTTTGTGGGAACAAAGGTGGATCCTATGAAAAACTTAAAAATTTCTCTTGTTAGTAGAGATAGAGATCGTAATAAAGATTGGTATTATGGCCATCCTGAAGCGAGAAACATGATGGGTAATTTTATTTCTGTTGATGTTTCAACTAGTAAAGATTTATGTCGGGGACTTTATTCTTTGGATGGTTTTTCGTCTATTGATGATAGTAAAAATAAACTTATTATGGAAGATGGAACACTTGATGATCCACCTACTGATCATATTGATATTTATGTATTTATGTATGATCGTGATTTTAAACAGGCTTTATTTGATTATTTTAAGATGACTGGATCTCCTGCTATGATACCAAGGTATGCACTTGGTAATTGGTGGAGTCGTAATGTTACATATGATGATATGAGTACTAGTGAGTTAATTAAGAAATTTGAAAGAAAAAAAATTCCTTTTTCTGTAATGTTATTTGATCATGATTGGCATTATCGAAATGTTGGTGAGTATTCTGGTTTGAAAGTAGGTTATACTTTTAATACTAATCTTTTTAGAAATCCTCAGGCTATGATTGAAAAATTTCATAAGCGAGGTATTCGGGTTGGTTTATGTATTAATCCAGAAGGTGGATTTTATCCTCATGAACAATATTATAAACAAGCCAGTGATTTTTTGGGCGTTAGTGATTCTAAAATTATATTATTTGATCCGTTGAATCCTAAGATTTTAGATGTTTTATTTAAAGCTTTTCTTCATCCACTAGAAAATGTTGGAGTAGACTTTTTTTGGAATGATTATCAAGGAGATAGTAATCCTACTAAACTATGGGCAATTAATCATTATTTATATTTGGATTCTGGTCGTAATCCTGCTAAAAGAAGTATGATTTTAGCTAGAAATGGTATTTATGGTGCTCATCGTTATCCTATTCTTTATGGTGGTAGTAGTGAAATTAGTTGGGAGGCATTAAAAAAATTGCCATTTCAATATTTAAATGCTGCTAATATTGGAGTTAGCTGGTGGAGTCATGATGTTGGTGGAAATCATGGTGGTATTGAAGAGAGTGAACTTTATATTCGGTATCTGGAATTGAGTGTTTTTTCACCAATTTTACGTTTTCATGGTGCTAGGGGTCCTTATTATAAACGTGAACCATGGTTGTGGGATGTAAAAACAGAAAATATTGCAGCTGATTATTTAAGGCTACGGCACCGGTTGATTCCTTATTTATATACAGAAGCTTATAATTATACTAAGGCGGGGACACCACTTATTCAACCGTTTTATTATAATTACTTATGGGTTTATGATGATGAACTTTATAAAAATCAATATTATTTTGGGTCACAATTGCTGGTTTGTCCTATTCTTGATAAGAAAGATCCTACTATGAATCGTACTGTTCATCGATTTTTTATTCCTGATGGTATTTGGTATGATTTTCGAACTGGAAAGAAGTTTCCGGGAAATAAAAAGTATATTTCTTTCTTTAAAGAGGAGGATTATCCAGTATTTGCTCATGCAGGAAGTATTATTCCTCTTTCTAATCGAAGTGATTATAATAATATAGCACTTCCTACAGATATGGAAATTCAAATTTTTCCAGGGGTATCTAATACCTATACTTTATATGAAGATGATGGTATTACTTCATTATATAAAGATGGTTATTTTTTAAAGACCTCTATCGATTATAACTATTTACGTAATAATTATACTGTTATTATTCGTTCTATCGATGGTAAAAGTGGTATTGTTCCAGAAAAAAGAAATTATAAATTAGTTTTTAGAAATACTAAACAAGCACAGGATGTTACTGCTTATTTTAATTCACAGAAAATAGCAGTTACTTCTTTTATCGATGGTAACGATTTTGTTGTTGAAATAAAGAATTGTCCTACGGTGGGACAGTTAACGGTTAATTGTAAAGGTAGAGATATTGAGATTGATGCAGTTCGTTTGATTAATGATGATATTGAAAGTATTTTAATTGACTTACAGATTAATACTTATTTAAAAGAAGATATAGCGGCTATTATGTTTGGTGATGATACTATTAGTCATAAACGAATTGCTATAAGGAAATTAAAAAAGAGAGGATTATCTAAAGAGTATATTCAATTGTTTTTAAGATTACTTGAATATATTAGTGAATTTTAGGAGGATTAATTATGATTGATAAAAAAGAATTTGAAAATATTAAGGATTATGTTACTAAAACTTTTTTACAAGATGAGAATGATTTGTCTGATTTCGATATTTATGATGAGGTTGTTTCTCGTTTAGCTGCTGGAGATTTAGATGATTATTTAGTTTCAAAGGGTAGTAATAAAAGTTCCTTGGAGTTAGCTCACGAATATCAGGGATTATGTTTTTATGATGGTAGTTCATCTAACTGGTTAGACTCTGTTGAAGGTCCAGCGAAAGAGACAGATCGAAGTGCTGCTTATCGAGTAGTTCAGAATTTTGACTTTTTGCAACAATTGGCAGAAAAAGATGGAGGTAAAGATATATTAGAACAACTTACCAAGTTTCAAGATTATAATTCATATGCAGATAGTTCTGTGATTGAATGTTTGAGAAATACTTTTGCAAACGATGCTCTTTTAGAAAATGTTCTTTCACAAATGAGTGATTCTAGTTCAAGGTATCAAATTTTTACTGATGAACAAAAGGCGGATTTACTTTTATATCCTGAGGGTACAGTTTATTATTATGGTGAAAACGGTCCTACACTTACCATGCCATTTTTATTATCAATTGAAATTCATAATCGTATGGATGTCGAAAAACCAATACCATTACAGGAACATAGTGAAGAAGAAAATATAGCGTTAGAACTTGCTAGCTTTTTTAGACAGGCTCCAGAATTTCATAATGTTGCTTGTGATATGTCTTTAGAATATCATGAGTTTTTGCGTAAAATGACTGGAAAAAGTGTAACTAATGTTGTAGAAGCACAAAGAGATCTTCGTGGTACTGTTCCTAATGTAGGATGGAGTATTGATGATAATGAATTGGCTCAAATGTTAGGTACACCATATCAGCCTATTGTTTCTGATGTAGAAAAAAAGCAGAAGTAGATAGTAAAAAAATTTAGTTAATATAAAACAGTTAAGTATATAGTGATTATTAGAACAGGGTTTTCCTGTTTTTCTTTTACTTTGATACAAAAATTGAAGTATATATAACTAGTTAAATCAGTTTAAAAATTTTTTTACGTGTAAACTAGGAGAATAAGTAGAATTTTTTTCTTTCTTGTGTTAGTTTAGTTTTTATAGTAAAATAGTACCAATTTAGGAGGTGCTTTATGGAAGATGATAAAATAGTAACAATACTAAGTAGTTTTGGTTTCAGCTTTGGTATTCTGACTATATTTGGTATTCCTTTTGTAAGTAATCCCTTTTTTATGTTGGGAGTTTTGGGAGCGTCATGTCTGTTAACTCCAGTAGTTTATTCTATAGCAAAGAAAAGTAATGAAAGATGGTATAAAAAAGAGGAGAATCGACGAAGATATGTTCAACAAACTTTTGCTAATATTGTAGATGATAAGTATCAAGAAAATAAAAAAATTGGAAAAACAACAACTAATTTTGACTTTAAGTTAGAAGCTATGCAAAATGAGTTTAATATATCTTTAGAGCATAATGATTTTGATCAAATTAACGATTTTTTGTATTTAATTAATGCAAACTATTATGATAAAATAACTAAGATTATACCGCAATATTGTAGAGAAGAGATTATTGATAAAGTCGTTAACCAAATAGGACTTTATTTAGAGGAAAAAAATAAAAGCAGTTTTACTAGAGACGATGTTTTAAATATTTTAAATAGTTGTTATTTTATTAAAGATGATTTAAAGAAGGAAATTTATCAAGAATTTATTTCTTCTGAGGTTTCTTTTGCAGGAGGATGGATTGGTCATGGTATTAAAAATCGTAATGTTGATATATTAGATGAAGATGCTTTTTTCGAGCAAAAGAAAAATGAAGCTTCAGTGGAAATTGGATTTGATATCGAGTCTGTTGATGATTATAAAAAAATTATCCAAGGTATAATTGCTGCAGATGATTATTTAAAAAAGTTTGGTGATGTTAGTGAACTCGATTGGGATCTCGAAACTTTAAAGGATTTTCTTTGCATTTTATTAAAAGATTATAGAAGTGATCTTATTACTTATGACTCTAATATGTCCATTTTTGATATTGCCTGTAGTTATATTTATAATGCTATGTGTTATGCAGTTGTTAATGAGAAGAACGGTGTTGGTCTTGAAGAAATGCTTCATACTCTAAAAAGTTGGGAGAAAATTCCTTTTCAGTTACGATGTGATGTTGCAACTGATGTAGTAGAGCAGATGGATTTAGATTATAGTATGCATCCTTTTTATCAAAATCCTGTCAAAAGTAAGGCTAAGATTATTTCTTTTGACAAATTCAGAAATAGTAAACATTAAATTAATTGTTAAACATTTTTTGTAGCATAAACTTTAATGACATAATGTTACTATTATTTCTGACTCATTTTTAGAACTTAACTTTTATTTATGATATTCTTTTTGAAAATAACTATATGAATAATAAAATATTTGATTGATTAAACATAAATTTATTTTTTAATAATATATTTATATTATGATAAATGGATGTTACTCTTAGTTTACTAATTTTTTCTATTATATATTTTTCTTTGTAAATAAAAAAATACTTGTCAAATTATAAAAAATTTACTATACTAATAGCAGTTGACATATTGCTGGTAGTAGTAATATATTTACTTATTTATAGAGAGTTTACGGTTGGTGAAAGTAAATATAAGTAGTATATGAACTTGATTGGCTTTAAGTATGTAGGGTTAGACCTTTATCTCATTAAAGCTGCATAGTATTACTATGAAGTAAGGTGGTACCGCGAATTTTCGTCCTTATGTTTATAAGGATGTTTTTTTATAGGAGGAAGATATATGCTGGAAGAGTTGATTTTATTCTTATTATGTTTTTTATTAGTTTTACTTGTTTATGAGTTGTTTATTGTTAGAAAGGCTAAAAAAAATAAAAGTAAAAAATATCCTATGGAAGTTAAGTATTTAATTAATCGTTATCACTTAAATATGAGAAAAGTTGATTATCCACAATTGTTACAGATTGTTGCTTTAGTTTCTTCTTTTGATATTGCCTTTATTGTATCAGTTGTAATGTTTGTTGATAATTATTTATGGCAGATACTTTCTGTTTTGATATTGGTTTTACCTGTAATATTTGTGAGTTATCATTTTGTTGGTAGTTTTTATAGAAAGAGAGGAATGACAAAAGATGAATAAATTTAATGAAATAGAAAAGAAATGGCAAAGTTATTGGCAAGAACATCATTGTTTTAAGGCTGTTACTGGTGATAAAAGTAAAACACCTTATTATATCCTGGTAGAATTTCCTTATCCATCTGGTGCTGGTCTTCATGTTGGACATGTTCGTAGTTATACTGCGCAAGATGTACTTGCCAGAGTAAAAAGGATGCAGGGATATAACGTTTTGTTCCCTATGGGATGGGATGCTTTTGGGGCACCTGCAGAACAATATGCTATAAAAAATCATATTCATCCAAAGGATGCTGTTAAAGAGAATATTCATACCTTTAAAGGTCAGATGCAATCTTTAGGTTTTTCATTTGACTGGGATCGTGAATTTTCTACTACAGATCCTGAATATTATAAATGGACTCAATGGCAGTTTTTACAATTTTATAAACATGGTATGGCATATAAAGCTAAGAAAGATGTTAATTGGTGTCCTACTTGTAAAAGTGTTCTATCTAATGAAGATGCAGCTGGTGGAGTATGTGAAAGATGTGGTAGTAAAGTTGTTCAAAAAGAGAAAGAGCAATGGATGCTTCGAATGAGTGACTATGCTGAAGATTTACTTAAAGGATTAGATGATACTCATTTTGCAGATCGTGTTAAGTTAGGTCAAATTAATTGGATTGGTAAGTCTACTGGTGCAGAAGTTGATTTTACTGTACAAGAGACTGGAGATAAGTTAACTGTTTATACTACTAGATGTGATACCTTGTTTGGAGTTACTTTTATGGTACTTGCGCCAGAGCATCCTATTTTAGAAAAGCTTTCTTCTCTTATTACTAATATGGATGAAGTAAAGAAATATCAGGAGTTTGCTAAAACGAAGAGTGCTTTTGAAAGAACAGAAGTTAATAAAGATAAGACTGGTGTAAAACTAGAGGGTATTACTGTTATTAATCCTATTACTGAAAAAGCAGTGGAAGTATTTATATCTGACTATGTTATGATGGGATATGGTACTGGGGCTATTATGGCAGTTCCTGCTCATGATGAAAGAGATTATGAGTTTGCTAAAAAATTTAATATTCCTATTGTTCAAGTAATCGAAGGTGGAGATTTAAGTAAGGGAGCTTATACTGGTGATGGTAAGATGATTAATTCTGGGTTCTTAAACGGATTTACTAATAAGAAAGATTCTATTCAAAGAATGCTTGAATATTTAAAAGAAAAAGAACTTGGACGTGAGAAAGTAAATTATCGTTTACAAGATTGGATTTTCTCTAGGCAACGTTTCTGGGGTGAACCAATACCAATGATTTATTGTGAAAAATGTGGATGGCAACCTATGAAAGAAGAAGATTTGCCATTGCTACTTCCGGATGTTGCTGAATATGAACCTACTGATACTGGTGAAAGTCCTCTTGCGAAAATTACAGATTGGGTAAATACTACTTGTCCTTGTTGTGGTGGTCCAGCAAAAAGAGAAACTGATACGATGCCTAACTGGGCAGGATCAAGTTGGTATTTCTTAAGGTTTATGGATGCTCATAATGATAAAGAATTTGCCTCTATGGATGCTTTGAAATATTGGCAAAAGGTTAATTGGTATAATGGTGGTATGGAGCATACTGCCCGTCATTTACTTTATGCAAGATTCTGGGTACAATTCTTATATAATATTGGGCTTGTTCCAAATAAGGAAATGATTGATGTTCGTGTTAGTCATGGTATGGTATTAGGTCCAGATAATCAAAAAATGAGTAAATCTAAAGGAAATGTTATTAATCCTGATGATATTGTAAAAGAATATGGTGCTGATACTTTACGTACTTATGAAATGTTTATGGGAGATTATCAACAGGATGCTCCTTGGAGTACAGAGTCTTTGAGAGGATGTAAGAGATTCTTGGATAAGGTTGAAAGACTTGCTTCTAAGGTAGTTGATAAAGATGGTTATAGTGATAGTTTAGCAGTTATTCAGAATAAGACTATTAAGGCAATTGATGATGATTTATCTAGAATGAGTTATAATACTTATATTTCTGCTTTGATGATACTAACAAATGCTTATGATGATATGAATAGTATCACAAAAGAAGATTATCGTTTGTTGCTTATACTTTTAAATCCAGTGGCACCACATATGACAGAAGAGTTGAATGAACAACTTGGATATGAACCTATTTGTTATGCTGAGTGGCCTTGTTATGATGAAAAGTATTTAGTAGAAAAAGAAAAAGAAATTGCTGTTCAAGTAAATGGTAAGGTTCGAGCAACTATTATGATTTCTATTGATGATTCAGAAGAAGTAATTAAAGAAAAAGCATTAAGTGCTGATAATGTTAAGCGTCATATTGATGGTAAGGAAATTGTTAAAGTTATTGTTATCAAAGGTAAAATTGTCAATATTGTAGTGAAATAAAGTTAAATTATGAAAGAAGAATTAATATTTCTTCTTTTTTAATTTTAATGTTAATTTGACATCATTATACGTTTATGATATACTCTATTCACGTAAAAAAGGGGGGAGATAAAATGAATATTTGTGTGGAAGCAGCGGAAACTTCTAATCGTTTTGAAAAGAATAATACTGAACTAAAGAAAAATTATTTGTTACATAATGTTAATACTATTAATATAATTATGAGTAGAGCTCCTGGTTATTGTGGTTCTTTCGGAACGGGTTATCCGTTTTATGTTTTAGATTCTAATTTAGAAGGTAATTTACCTTTAATTGATGAACAAATTAGATATAATAATGAATTGCTATATTCTGCTAAAAAATTGAGTTCTCAATGGGAGTGTGCTTCTTGTCTTTCTACTAAAGGTACTTTAATGCCTGATTTGAAACAGATTTGTAAACCATGTCCTCAAGTTTGTGATGATTTGAAACCGAGAAAAGTAGTTAATAGGTTGCCAGATGTGGATATGTGGATGATTTGTTTGGATACTGAAGTGGAAAATGCTAAAGATTTTTTATCTACAATGTTTGATGCGTTTGATATGCATACTTCTGATGTTGATCCTGTTAAAACAATACATGAGGTTTCAGAAATTACGACAGATTTGGAACATGGTAATATGCCTTCTAAATTGTTGCCTCTAGATGTTCATATAATTGAGTATTCTAAGGTTAGTAAATTACTTGATGAAGTTCCATTTACTTTGCAAATGGCTACTGAAAATAATACGCAACCTTATTTACCTATTCATCCACTTTCTCTTAGAAAAACTTGGCAGTATGATGATGTGGCTTATAATTTTGTTTTAGATTTTTTACTTAGTATGACTCCATTCTCTTGGGATTCTACATTAACGAAAAAGCTAGATTTTTCTAGAAATATAATTTCACAAACTTTTTCTGTTAAAAATTTGTCTGATATTTTGCATTCGGTTGCACCAGAATCTGTGGAAAGAAGATTTGAAACACCACAATTACAGAAAACTTATGAAAGAAGGGTTGAATCATGGAAAAAATAATTGATTTACATATACATACAAATTGTTCTGATGGTCAATTGTCTCCTATGGAGGTTGTGGATAAAGCAATTTCAAATGGAGTTTTTGACATTGCTATTGCGGATCATGATACGATTGAAGCTTATAGTGAGGAATTATTTCAATATGCTAATAATAAAGGAGTTCATATAATTCCAGCGGTTGAAATTTCTACAAAGATTAAAAAGTGTGGAATTCATGTGTTAGGATATAATTTTGATCTTAATAATAAGGAATTATTGGATAGATTGAAGTTGTTACGGAATGCAAGACATAATTATTTATATGGTGTAGCTAAAAAGTTAGAAGAATTAGGATATATTGTTCATACAAGTGAACTTGATAAAATTGAGGCTGTTACCAAGGCACATATTTCTCTTGATGTTATTACTAATCCGGATAATAAAGAAAAATTAATCGAAGAATTTGGCTATATTCCTGATAAAGGAGAGTTTATTGAGACTATTATGAATGAAGGATGTCCTGCTTATGTATTAAAAGATACTATTACACCAGGGGAGGCTGCAGAGCTTATTCGTAATGCTGGAGGTAAAGTAGTACTTGCGCATCCTGTTGCTTATAAGTATGAAGATGGTTTAGGAGATGAAGATATTTTATCTTTGGTCTCTGATATGAAAGCTGATGGAATTGAGGCTAATTATATTTATATCGATCGTAATAATAATAAAATTAATGAAATAAATCATTGGAATGAATTTGCTAAAAACCATAAATTACACATATCCATTGGGTCTGATTTTCATAAAGAAGATGGGATTCATCCTACTATTGGATTGCTTGGAGAAGATGTTATATTAACTGAAGATGATATTTCTTCTATTTTAGAATGGTTGTCAGAATAATCCACAATTTCTGTGGATTATTTTTTATATATTATTTTTGGTGATATTATGAAGGTTAAATTATTTGATGAAGAAGATGAAAAAGATTTGGAAAATGATATTAATGATTTTTTAGATTCATTAGAAGGAGAGGTTGTAGATATTAAATATCAGGTTAGTATAGGTGTTTTTAGTGAAGAGCAAGTATTTTGTTTTTCTGCGATGATTGTTTATTATTAGTTTTGATGTCTTTTTTCTTTTTTTCTTTTGTGATATGATTTAGATAATGGAGGAAGTATATGACGAAGAAGAAGAGAAAAGTAGGATTAAAGAAAAGTAGTTTTATTAAGGGTGCATTTATTGTGACTTTAGGAATTGTTCTTACAAAGATATTAGGTATTATTTATGTTATCCCATTTCATGCTGTTATTGGAGAACGTGGTGGTGCCTTGTATGGGTATGCTTATACTATCTATTTGCTTTTTATGTCTTTGTCAAGTGCAGGTATTCCTCTAGCTATTAGTAAGATTACTTCTGAATATCAGGCTTTAGGATATTATAATGCTAAAAAGCGAGCATTTTTAATTGGAAAAAGAATTGCTTTATTATTAGGATTTATTTGTTTTCTTTTATTACTTTTATTTGCTCCTTTTATAGCCAGTGCTGTGCTTGGTAATTTAACTGGTGGTAATACTATAGAAGATGTTTCTTTTGTTATTAGAGTTATTGGTACAGCGATCTTGATTGTTCCAGTACTTAGTATTTATCGAGGGTATTTTGAAGGTCATCGATTTATGGAACCACCATCATTTTCACAAGTTTTAGAACAATTGGTACGTGTTTTGGTTATTGTTCTTGGTAGTTTTATGGCTTTAAAAGTATTTAAGTTATCACTAACGTCTGCAGTTGGAATCGCAGTCTTTGGAGCGACGTTAGGAGCTATAGCTTCTTATTTATACTTGGTTTATAAGAAGAGTAAAAATAAAAGTAAATTTAATGAGAAAATAAGAGATGTTAATGAACCAATTATTACGAATAAACAAATATTTAAAAAGATTGTTATTTATGCTTTTCCATTTATTATGATTGATGTTTTTAAATCTTTATATAATTATATTGATATGGTTACTGTTGTTCAAGGTTTAGTTCGTAACGCTGGTTTTAGTGTTAGTGATGCAGAAACTATTATGAGCATGTTATCTACCTGGGGAGCTAAGTTTAATATGATTATTTTATCTGTTTCTACAGGAATTGTTGTTAGTTTAATACCTAATTTAACACAAAGTGTAGTTAAAAAAGAGAAAGAAGATGTTAATAAAAAGATAAATCAGGCACTTAGTATTTTGTTGTTTTTTACAATCCCTATGACTATGGGAATTAGTTTTTTATCTAGTGATATTTGGAATGTTTTTTATGGTTCAAGTACTTATGGTCCTAGTGTTTTAGCTTATTATATTTTTCTTGGTTTAATCATTGGTCTTTTTACAGCTACAGTATCAATTGTTCAAGTATTAAAGGATTATAAGACTGTTATTTTTAGTTTATTTATTGGAGTAGTTTTGAAGTTTTTACTTAATAATAATTTAATGGTTGCTTTTGTTAAGATGGGACTTCCTGCTTATTATGGTGTTATTACAGCTAGTTTGATTGGTTATTTTGTTTCGTTTTTAATATGTATTATTAAACTTAAAATAAAGTATAAAGTAAATTATGAGGAGTTTTCTAAAAATTTTATTGATACTATTTGTGGGGCAATGTTAATGAGTATTATGTTATTTTTAATATCCTTGGTATTACCTAGTAGTAATAGCAGATTTGTTAGTTTACTTCATGTTATTATTTCTGTTTTGTTAGGTGCTGTTGTTTATTTTGGTTATATGTGGTATAGTAAAGCTATGAATCGTGTCTTTGGTGAGAGGATAAATAAATATTTAAAAAAGTATAAAAAGGTATAGGGGTGAATGTAATGGATAAAAAGGTTGGTTATATAGTTGTGATAGTATTGTTACTTTTATGTGTTGGGTGTTTAGGAGGATATATTTTTATAGAAATGAATCCATTTGATTATAAAGATGTTTCTGTTGATAGTGGTGAAAATAAAGATAATCAAGTAGTTACCTTAGATATTACTAATGGTAATGTTATATCATTATTTAATAAGGCTCATTATACTTCTATTGGACCTAGTGCTCCTTTATATAGAGATGGAGGGTATAAGGTATCTGATATGAGTAATGATGAGAAGATTGTTTTGTTATCTAGGCAATGGTATCCAGAGGTTCAAGAGACTATAACAGGTACTGATACTAGTTATCATTATGAATTAGATGAAGAAGTATTAAGAAATCTATATAATAGTTTTTATGGAGTTAATACTTATCAGAGTGTTTCCTCTATTAGTAATGGTTGTCTTACTTTAACTTTAGATAGTCAAAGTGGAAAATATGTTTATGATGGAACTGGTGGTTGTGGTGGTACTTCTAATTTTCAAGTTCAAGAAGAAATTATTAAAGCAGAAAAATATAGTGATAGAATTGAAATAATTGGTGCGGCTTTATATTATGATGAAAATGGTTTTTATAAGGATTATAATAAAAAAGAAGTGTTAGATACGAAAATTACAGATGTTAGTGAAAAGGTTATTTCGGAGTATATCAACATTCATCAAAATCAATTGGAAAAATATCTTTATACTTATCATTTAGATAAAGATGGGTTTTATTATTTCGATTCTGCTAGTAGAATTAATTAAAAAAACACCAGGCATATTGCTTGGTATTTATTTTCTCTTTTTTAAATTTTTAAGTTTATGATAAGTATTGAAGGCTATATTATATAAATGGTACCAAGTAGGGGATATGATGTAGTCAAATTCTCCGATTAATTCTACTACGTGCCCTCCAAAACTTTTTTTAAATAAGTATAGTCCATATAGAGGATTTTCTTTTCTAAAGTCTCCAGTAATACCATAAAAGTTATATCGTTTATAGCCATGTTCTACGGCGTATTTTATTCCTGCGAAATGAACTGTGTATGCAGATTGGAATTGCATAACATCGTCTAGTGTTCCGCCATATAATGATAATACTTCATTTCCATAGACTAAGAATAATATTCCACCTAATAATTTTTTTTCGCCGAATTTGTTTTTATAATCTTTAATTTTTTCTAGTTGTTTTTTTAACCTTTCGATTTCATTTTCGTTTTGCTTATTGTGACTTTTATATTTCTTAGGATTCATTTTTAAGATATTATTTTCTTTTTTATATATTCTATCCTTTAATTCTTTTTCATTTGTTTCTAGCTCTTCTTTTGTTTTTTGTTCAAATTCTTTAAAGTTAATTTCTGCTACTAATATTTTAAGTATTCCATCATCATGAAGGGCATCCCACATGTTTTCATAGTAAGATAGAGGTCTATCCACAAATTCACGACGGTCGCTTGTGTGTTGCATAATGTCTTTAAAAATTGGTAATTCTTCTTTTGATATTTCTCTAGTGTGAATACCGGAACGTTCATTTTTTCTTAAAATTTGTCTAGTTTTTGATTCCATATCTTTCATGATGTCATCGATTGTTTTATTTTCTGTTTCAATTACATGCATCCATCTTGGTTGTAGAGTATCTTGCATAAGATTGAATCCAAAGTGTTTATAGCCTAGTTTTTTTAGGTTTTCTATGCAGATGGTATTATTGATTCCATTTTCAACTAACTCTCCATTATTATCTCTTTCTTTATATTCTACGTAAGGATCAATTTTTACAAAGATAGCATTGTTTTCTTTCGCATATTCTTTTAATTGTTTGGTAAATTCTGTTAATATTTTTTCATCTTTATAATCTATTAAGAACCCTCGAGGTGCATAAAACATATTTTTTTTAACGAAGGGAAGTCTTTTAGATAGAATGAGGCTTGCTGCTACTATTTTATTATTGTCTTCTAGACCGACATAGTGTGCTTGCCAGTTGTTTTTCTTTTTTAAATTGGCCCAGGATGTTGTTTGATGGAAGGTAATTTGTGGACTTTTATCTGCAAAGTTTTTAAACTCAGTTTTGCTTATTGTTTTTAACTTCATTTTCTATCTCCTTTTTGCTTTTGTTTCTTACGATTTTTCTATAGAAGGGCACTAGTTTGGTAAAAATGAAATACATTGGTTTGTTGGTAATATAATCAAATTCTCCTAAAAATTCAATATAATCTCCACCGAATTTCTTTTTAAATTCGTGTAGACCATAACGAGGGTTATCTTTTGATAGGTCACCGATGGTACCAAATTGATCATATATTTTTATCCCATTTTCTTTGCAATATTTAATATGTTCTTCATAAGTGTAGTAATTTACATATGTTTCGGTCAATATATTATGATTTCCAGCATATAAGACCCAGGCTTTATCAGCATATTCTACAATCATATGAGCACTTAGTGTTAGATTGTTTCCATATTCTTTTTTATAGTCTTCATATTTTTTTATTTCTTTTGTATAATTTTCTTTTTGCCTAGTTAATTCTTTTAGTTTGTTTTTAGCACTTTTACTTAAATTGTCAATTGGTAAAATTGATATTTGATTATTTACCTTTTTTAAATTGTCTTTTATTTTTTTTATTGTTTTATCTATATCTATTTTTCCTAAAAATAAGGTTGCTTTTCCATTTTGACTACCATTAAAGATGTCATACAGTGTTTCATAGTAATCTTCGTTATATGATACGAAATCTTTTCTAGTTTCTGTTAATGTCATCAGATGATAAAACTCTTTAATATCTTTTTGTGTTCCGATTTCTACATAGGTATCAATTTTTTTGGCTTTTGCAATTCGCTGTTTTGTTGTTTTAGAAAAGTGTTTTTCAATTTCTTCTAAACTTTGATTTAGATCAATTCTAAATGTATATCTTGGTTGCATTGTTTCAAAATTTTTGGTAAATCCTTGATGTTTATAACCTAGGTTTTTTAATAATGTAAAAATCTTTTCTGTATTATATGGTATGGTTTGTTCCTCATTTAAGTAATTATAGTCTTTATAGATTATATCAGGATCAATTTTTATAAAGATTGCTTTTTTACTTTTTGCAAATTTTACAATCTCTTTTGTCATTTCTGTTACTAAAGCTTCATTTTCATAATCTACTACATATCCCCTAGGACAGTAGAAATAGCAATAGTTTAAGGGTAAGTGCTTTTGTAATAGGAGAGCGGTTGCTACAATATGTTTGTTTTCATCTATTAATCCTAAATAATAGGGAGTTAAGTGTTTTTTTACTTTTGATAGTTCTCCCCAGGCATGAGATTGTAAAAAATGCGATTTTGGGTGGTCTTTTAAAAAGTTTTCATATTTTTCTTCATTTAAACGTACTAGTTTTGCCATTTCCATCATCCTTTCTTTTATTAGTATACCATAAAGTTGTGTTTTCACGAAAAAAAGAATTAACTTTACTTAATTCTTTTATTCTAAACTTATAGTTGTATCTTTATAAAAAGAACATCTATAGTGTTTATAACATATACATTCCATCCTCTTTTTGTAAATAGTCATTTTGTGGTGTTTGTTCTAGTTTTGCTATTCTTTTTTTTAGATTATTAATTTCTTGTTTTAATTTTTCTATTTCTTGTTGGATATTTAATTCATTTTTTTGGGGAGGAAAGGGTATTGTAGGATTTGGAATATAAGGAAATAGATATTGATTCATCGTTTTCTCCTTTCAGTCTATTTATTATATGCAGTTTTTTCCTTTTTTGTTATAATATATGATGGATGTGATATTATGAGACTTAGAAATGTAAAAAATAAAGAAGAAATTTTAAATGCTTCTCCTTTCTTGGTAAAGAAACCAGAAACATATCGTGGTAAATGGAAGGATTATTTTAATAATTCTAATCCTATTTATATTGAGATTGGTATGGGAAAGGGTAAGTTTATTCGTGAGAATGCAAGACGTTATCCTAATATTAATTTTATTGGAATTGAAAAGTACGATAGTGTTGTTGCGAAATGTTTACCAAGGATTGATTCTGATTTAGATAATTTAGCTATTATTCGTATGGATGCTTTAAAAATTGATCAAGTTTTTGATCATGAAATTAGTCGTATTTATTTGAATTTCTCAGACCCTTGGCCTAAAGTTCGACATCATTTGCGAAGACTTTCTAGTAAGATTTTTTTAGAGAAATATGAGAGTATTTTTTTAGATGATAAGTGTATTTGTATGAGAACAGATAATACAGATTTATTTTGTTACTCGTTAATGAGTTTTAGTGAGTTTGGTTATGTGTTAAAGAATCTTACTTTTGATTTACATGCTAGTTTACCTGATAATTTTATTACTACTGAGTATGAAGATCGTTTTTCTAGTCAAGGAATGCCTATTTATAGTGTCGAAGCTATTAAAGTGTCTAAAAAAGTAAATAAATAGAAAAAATTTTTACATTTATTAAAAATTTGATATAATGTAATAAGAGTAGGTGAAATATGAAAAAAAGAATAGTTTTACTCTCTATTGTGCTATTATTAGTGTCTGGATGTAGTATTCAAAAGTTAAGTACTACTGATATTGAAAAAAATATTTCTATGATATTATCAGAGGATACTACTTTAGCAAATGTTAGTTTTGATGGATATGAGTATTATGTTCCTGATGGTTTAAGATTTGTAAATAAAGATGAATATAATGCTATTTTGCAAGATCGATTTTCTAATCGATACTATTTGTATGTAGATGCTATTAGTTATTTCCATCATACTAAAAATACTTATAAGGTAAATAAGGATGCATATTATTCTAAGAAGTTAAATTATAATAAGAAGAATGGTTATATTGAGATAAATAAAGTTGATGGGAAATATTTTATTGAGATTGTTTTTAATTATAGTAAATTAGAAGCTTATGTGTCTAAGGATTATATTGTTCCAGTTGTTAATAATATGTGTTATATTTTACGTTCAGTAGATTTTCATAATAAGGTATTAGAGAGTTTGATTGGAGAAAATGTTTTAGATTATAAGGAAGAAAGTTTTAATATCTTTGAGTCGAAGTCAAATGATAATGATTCAGTATTGGAGTTTGATGATTGGGTAGATGCTGATGTTAGTGGAAATAGTAATGCTATTGATGGAGATAATTTTGAAATAAACGAAGTAGATTAAAAGAGGTGGAATTATGGGTGTTTTTGATAAAATTAAAAATGCTCTTTTTGAAGAAGAGTATGTAGAAGTAGAAGAAAAACCGAGAGTTAAGCCAAAACCAAGGAAAGAAAAAGTAAAAAAAGAAAATAGAGAATCATCTAAAAAACATGATAATAAACCAATTGCAAAAAAGGTTGTTTTGCCAAATAAAAAGGAAGAACATGAAGAAGAGTTAGATGATTATAAACCAAGGGATGAAGATTTCGAGATTGTTCCTGAGAGAGAAAAACAAGTAAATACTTCAGAATTTAAATTTCCAGCAGTAGATGATCAAGAATTTAAAGAAGAGTCATATTATTCAGAACCTAAGATTGTGGAGGTTGTAGAAAAAGAAAGTATTAAAGTAGAAGAAGAGCCTGTTTTGTATCAAGGGACAAAAAAAGAATCTGAGCTATATCAAGGTGTAAAAAAAGAGTCGGATTTATATCATGGAAATCGAGAGACTAATTTATATCATAGTGATTATAGTAATTCTATTCCTATGCATGAATATGGCACTTATGATAAGAAAGATACTAAGACTGTTTTTAAGCCATCTCCTATTATTTCTCCTATTTATGGTATTTTAGATAAAAATTATAAAAAAGAAGAAATAGTACCGAAAAGAGAAGTTCATATCTCTAGTTATACAAGAGAGCATATGAGTGTTGATGATGTTAGACGTAAAGCATATGGAAATTTAGCTGATGATATTGCAGCTGATATAGATGGTACTAATAATCCTTCGGTTGATGAAGATGAAAATAATAATATAGAGACAGATAATTTGTTAGTTGATTTAAGTAATGATGAAGAGAAACCTAAGGTGTCTGAAGTAACGGTTGGTGATGCTGAGGAATATTTTAAAGATTTAGGGTTAGAATATAATATTGATTATAAAGATTCTAGTAAAGAGAAGGCAACAGGACGTCGAGTTACTGAGGATTATAATGAGGAAGAAAAGGTTGCTAGTGCGACTGCAAATACAACTAATGATTTAGCAGATAAATCTAATGATCCTACTACAGATGATAATCTTTTTGATTTAATTGATTCTATGTATGAAGAAGAAAATAAAGAATAAGGAGGGATAGTATGGATGTGTTAAATGCAATTTTACCGGTATTATTATATATCTTTGGGATTATACTATTAATAGTGTTAATTATTTTAGGAATAAGGATGATTCAAGTTTTAGATAAAGTTGATCGTATTGTTGATAATATTGAAGATAAGGTAAATTCTGTTAATGGTTTTTTTCAAATTTTAGATAAAACTGGATATGGTATTTCTATTATTGGAGATAAGATTATTAATCTTTTTTCAAGCATTATTTCTAAAATATTTAATAAAAATAAAGAGAATGAGGAGGATTTATATGGGTAAAGAGAAAAAAAGTGGATTAGGGAAGTTTGTTGCAGGAGCTGCTATTGGTGCTGGACTTGGAATTTTATTTGCACCAAAGAAGGGTAGTGAAACTAGGGCGGCTTTAAAGGCTAAATTAAATGAATTAATGAATCAAATTAAAAATATTGATATGGAAGAAGTTAAAGAAGAGTTTAATCAGAAAGTTGAGGAAATTAAAGTTGGACTTGCTGATTTAGATAAAGAAAAAGTTTTAGAAATTGCTAAAAAGAAGGCTTCAGAGTTGAAGGATAAAGCTCAAGAGCTTGTAGATTTAGCTATTGATAAGGGAACGCCTGTTCTTAGAGATGCAGCAGAAGAAGTTCGTCTTAAAGCGATTGATGTTACAAAAGAAGTACTAAAAAAATTAGAAAAAAAAGAAGAGAATAAATAATTTTTGACGATATCAATTGTATTGATATCGTTTTATATGTGTGCCGGGCATGGCATATAGCTAGGTGGTGAAAGTCCACTATACACGTCGGTATCTGCGAAGTATTAGGGAAGCGCAACGCATCAACAGTGATGTTGGGGCTAAAGGAAGCGTGAAACAAA
>DVGU01000018.1 GCA_018712565.1 Candidatus Faecimonas gallistercoris | reverse complement strand
ATATTTTTTTACACTTTACATGGTGTCTTTTCGTCGTGGTGTAAAATGAGAAGAAAAAAATAGATAGAATCATTTTTAATTAGATTCTATCCATTTTTTACTAATTAATTATTTTTACTCTTTTTTACTGTCTTTTTTTAACATCTTTTTTGATTTATTTCATAAGTATGCATATCATTAAACTCATTACGAGTTTCTTCTTCACTTCTTATTTTTTCTATTTTATAATCATCAAAAACAACATTAAGAGTATTGACCCACTCCATATATTGTGAAACATCATCTAAATTAATAGATGCTAGATATATATGTTTACCATCTATCTTCTTATAAGAGCTTATATATTCTCCTAAAAATAAAAGGAACCTACCTAGATTCCTTTTGCTTTAAACTCACATTTAACAAAAGTATATAATTCAATCAATTATTCATAAACAAATTGTACCACAATTATCGAACTCTTGCTTTACCTTCTTCTTGGTAAATAGCTCCAACAAATTGACGACCAAATTTTTCAGATTTACCATTAGAAGCAGCACTATTAGAATAATACATAGGATCAACAATAGTATCATGAGTATCCCAAATAATGTTTTCAGCAGGAATACCAACCTGTCCAAATTCATAAGCTAAAGCATTATCTTGGCGAACCGCATAAGAATCAACCATTTTACCATCCTTCATCATTTGACCTGGAACAATAGCACCTGTTTGATCCCAGACTTGTTCATCAGTAGCCCATTTTGGTTTATTCTCTGTATAAACCCAGCTATCACCTGCACGAGCTCCAACATTAACAATAATATCTTCTGGTTTACTACCCTCACGATATAACGCTTCAATAGTCATCTGTGGAATTCTTTTATCAATCATTTCACCACCGCAGTGAGCAACAGCAGTAATACCCTGTCTTTTATCTTCTGCAGCTACAACTGCACAATCAGCCACAGGATGACCTATAGCAACACCTTTCAAATTCTCTCGCATCATTAAAATATCTTCTGGAATATCTGTCCATCCATTAGGATTAGCTTCTACATACTCCTGTGTAACTTCAAATACAGAACCATCTAAATTATTTTGATCAGCCATAAACATCTTACGCCAATCAAATCCTTCAGCCTCAGCAAACGCTTTACGATGTTCTTTGAATATTGCACCTCTTAAAGCACCATTTCCTCTAATGTCTACATCTTGTACTTCCTCTAAAGTTTTTAAGTTTTGCATATCTTTAATCATTTTCTTATCTGCATCTGTAATATTTGTGTAACGAACAGAAGCTCCGTTCATAGTACCATAAATATTTTTAGAATCAACCATTTTTAAAATAATTTTATTCATAGATTTTCCCCCTTTAATTTAAGTAGCTAGATTATACCACAAAAAATGTATTTTGTCAAATTTACACTAACTCATGATAGTGTTTCCAAAGTGTGGAGATTTATACAAGTTTCCTTTTTATACAAATAAAAAGACTAAAACCTAAAAATGCTTTATAATTAAATTAACCAAAATATATAGAAAGCACAGGTTTTAGTCATATGAAAAGTATACCATTATTTAATGATTTTATAAATATTTTTAATGAGAATTTTTCTAAATTCCTTACCCCTTTTAATTTAGAGCCTTCAATTATGAATGTTGGTGATTTGTTTACTATTAAACTTTTTGAATCTATTCTTAATCATCTGGATTACAATTTTAAACATTCTAATGAAAGAAAGCTTAGATACTATGTTAAACAAACTCGTAAACAATCTCTTCTCACTTCTTTTGGTTATATTACTATCAATTATACTTCTTACATTGACAAAGAGACAAAAAAGTCTTTTGTACCTCTTAGGGACATTCTTTATCTTAAACCTTATCAGAGATTAACTAATCATGCCGAATATCAATTAGTTAAATATGCTATGGATGAAAATATGAGCCAATCTGCACAACATGCCTTAAGAAACACCGTAGTATCCAGAAGTACTGTTTCTAAAAAAATATCTAGATTAGATGGCTCTATCCAAGAAAACATCACTAGAGTTGAGAATCAGCCCGATGTTCTTTATATTGAAATGGATGAGATTCACGCTAACCTTCAAAAAGGTGGTAATAAAATATGCCCTTGTGCAATTGTTCATGAAGGCTATGAAGAAGACTTTGTAAAAAGAAAAAAATTAAAAAATGTTCGTTATTTTGCCTCTGCCAAACTGTCTTATGAAGAACTGTGGAATGTTATATATGATTATGTTGATAAAAGATATGATATCAATAAATTTAATACTATATTCATCTCTGGTGATGGCGCTTCTGGCATTAAGAATTATACAGATTGTTTTCCAGAAGCCAAATTTGTACTAGATCCCTTTCATTACATTAGAAAACATTTAAGATATATATTTAAAAATGATAATAATCTAAAAGATACAGCTGATGACTACATAAGAAATGATTTAATTGACGACTTTAAAACGTTAGTTAATTTCCAAATAGAAAAGTATCCAGAGCAAAAAGATTATATGATAAATCACATGAACACAATAATCAATAATATAGAAGGAATTAAAAACCAACATAACCCGTTATATAAATGTCACTGTTCTATGGAAGGACATGTAAATCAAGCATTTGCAAGATATATCACTTCATCGCCTTATGGATTTTCAGAAAATGGATTAGAAAATAAATTAAAATTACTTGTTTATCACGCAAATAAACATGAACTAACAATAGAAGATTATTATAATTTAAAATATGGAAATAATTCATATCAAGAAATTATTATTAACATTAAGAAATTAACAAATATAAAATATAATCAAAAATTAACTACAAATCAGGCAAGTGAATATAAAATAAATACAACTCTGCCAAAGTTTTACTCAGCAAAAGATAATAATCAATTAAAAGAATTAACATCAATGAGGCAAGAAATTTATGTAATATAAAAGAATAGATATTGACTATCTACTCTTTAAAATTTAAAATTAATTTAATTATAGACGTTTTTAGGAAAAAAATCTCCCCACTTATTCTACACTAACCTAACCTAACTCATCTACTAAACTACCCACACCAAAAACTATTAAAGTATAAAAATATTTCTTATAAAGTTTTCTATTTTACTTTAGAAGAATTAATATCCTTATTTCGTTCTCTCTCTTTTGTAGCTAAAATAAAAGCATCGATAATTTTTTTAGAATTTAAATCGAACTCATAACTAATTTCTGGATGCCATTGTACACCTAAATTGAATGTTTCACCAGGATATTCTAATGCTTCTACTTGATTATCTAAACTTCTCGCTACCGTTTTATAAATATGATTATCTGTAGCATGTCTTTTATGAAAACTATTTACCATAATCTTCTCTTGTCCAATAATTTGATATAACTTACTATTCTTATCAATAATAACCTCATGAACCAGAATATCTTCTTCCTTTCCCTGATCATGAATAATAGAACTATTATTATCTTCTAACTTAACATCCTCATCATAACAACTTAAAAGTTGCATACCCAGGCAAACAGCAAGTACAGGTATCTTTTTTTCAATCGCCACCTCTAATAAATATCTATCATACGGTGTGAATTTCATTCCTCCTGGAAAAAACACACCATCACAAATATCCAAATTTTTATGAATAAGAACCTTTTGTTCTAGCGTTAATTTAGGAAATTCATTTCCTTTTGTATCAATATAATCAACATTTTGTACAGGCACAATAGAATAAACTTCTACTCCTACATTTTGAAAAACTCTTCGAACTTTTTCTGATAAATACAAAATAGGATGCCCATCATCCGAATGAGTATATCTTAATGGCACTCCAATTACTGACATAGATTAACTCCTCTCTTTAAATCCTTGATTATATGCTTTAATAACATCTAAATCTAATTTCATATATTTTGAAATAATATTTACATCTAATCCCTTGTTCCAGTATAGAAAGAACTATTCATTTTGGCTTGTTCTAATCCTTATTTTAATTCATTTTCATTTCTTCTTTCAACCCTTTTTCAATTATCTCTTCTCGAATAAAACTTTCTATCTTACGATTATCTTCTTTTCCACTCATATATACATGAAAGACCGGATCTTCATTTACCATCATAAAATGGTTTTATCAGTCCTTTTTAACTATTACTATTATTTTCTTGACACTTCTTTATAAAATCTAAATCTAATTTCGTATATTTTGAAATGGTATTTACATCTAATCCTTGTTCCAACATAGAAAGAACTATTCTTTCTTTTTCTAATTTAGCTTGCTTTAATCCTTGTTCTAGACCTTGTTTTAAGCCTTGTTCTACGCCTTTTTCCATTCCTTTTTCCATTCCTTCTTTTAAGCCTTTTTCTATCATCTCTTCTCGAATAGAATTCTCTATCTTTCTATTATCTTCTTCTACACTCATATATACATGAAAATCTGGATCTTCGTTTACTCTTTTTACTTCTTCCATAAACTTCTCCACCATCCTATCTTTTTTTGATAAAGATTTTAACTCTTCTAATCCTAAATCTAACATAATAATCTCTTTATTTTTCTCTATTTGTTGTATATCATTAGTATACCAAAAGCTCTTATACTTTTCCATATTAATTTCATAAATAATAAAGTTTTCTACATACTTCTTCTTTGTTTTATCTTGTACATAATATATCCTTAATGCCTCATCATCTTTTAATCCATAACTAAAATTTATTTGTATGATTTTTACATCTTCTCTATAGTTTTGTCCTTTTAATACATGATGAGAATAAATATCACACAAATAAGACATATTCCTAGGTCTTACATATCCTAAATCAGAT
>DVGU01000017.1 GCA_018712565.1 Candidatus Faecimonas gallistercoris | reverse complement strand
AACAAATTGTAATTTTAGTGAATAGTAACTTAATTTTCTTTTTTATTAAACATATGGCGTACTTTATCTATTCGATTATTTGGTCTACGTGATTGAATAACTGGTTCACAAGTAGCAATTTGATAACCTTTTAATTCTGTCAAAAAAACTGCTTGCCCATTTGTATATAGAGTTAAAGTATTACGATATTCATTAATACAACGTACAGGAATATGTCCTGTAAAAATAACTTCATCATTTTTTGATTGACTTGTTTCAATTATTGCACAATGTTTTTGTGCATCTTTATATGCACGAGAAAAGTATCCCTCTGGTGTAAAAAGTATAAACGAAAGATATGGCTCTAATAATTGCGTTCCCGCTTTTTTCAATGTTTGTTCAAGTACAATTGGGGCAAGAAAGCGAAAATCCGAGGGAGTACTAACAGGGCTATAATAAACACCATATTCAAAACATATTTTACAATCTGTCACTTTCCAACCATACAATCCTTGCTCCAGTCCATAATTAATACCTTCTCTTACTGCATTTTGAAAACTTTGATTTAAATAACCGAGTGAAACTTTGCTTTCGTACTGTATTCCAGTGCCAATTGGAAGTGGAGTTATTGATAATCCAATTGATGCCCAAAATGGATTTGGTGGTACTTCAATATGAATAGTATAATCTGCCTTTTGTAATGGCTTTTCCAAATAAATTACGGTTGGATCTTCGATTCTTATGTTTATGTGATATTTTTCAATCAACAGAGAACAGATAACTTCTAACTGCACTGTTCCTAAAAAAGAAATGATGATTTCATGTGTTATCGTATCAACATAATAACGTAAAAGAGGATCAGTATCTGCAATTTCTGTAAGAGCATCCAATAATTTTTCTCTCTCTTCTATTTTTATCGGTTCAATTCTTGTTCGTAGTATTGGTACAGTCTTGTCATTCCATACATTGCATGGCAAAATCTTTTCATTTCCTATAATATCGTTCAATCTTAATGTATTGTTAGGTATAATAAAAATATCTCCAGAACAAACTATTTTTGTCTGTATCATTTCCCCATTTGAAGGAATATATATTTCTGTAAGTTTCATTTTCTTTTTTTCTGGCAACATAATTGTATCTCGTAAGTGTAATGTTCCACTATAAAGACGCAAATAAACTAATCTTTGCTTATGGTCTGTATATTCAATTTTAAAAACTCTTCCACATAGTTCTGAATCATTCTCATTCATTTCAGAACAAAAAAGATTTGAAATAGCTTCGATAAGTTGTTGAGTCCCTATATTATTTCTAGCACTTCCATGGTATATAGGAAACAACGAACCTTTTTTAACACACCTATATTCTTCATACATTAATTCTTGTATAGTCAATTTTTCTCCTACAATATATTTTTCTAAAAGTTTATCATTTTTGGAAATTACAGGATCCCAATCATCTAAATCAATGATATTTTTAATTGATATTTCTGGAGTTAATGTTACATTTTGCATAACAATAATATCATTTGAAAGTTTTTCTTTGATATTTTGATAAATATTATTTAAGTTAATTCCATCCTGATCTATTTTATTTATAAAAATAATTGTTGGTATATTCATTTTTTGAAGTGCATGGAATAGTATTCGGGTTTGTGCTTGTACACCATCTTTAGCAGAAATTACTAAAATTGCTCCATCAAGAACAGATAAGGAACGATACACTTCTGTTATAAAATCTGTATGTCCAGGAGTATCTACAATATTGATTTTGTAGTCATTCCAATTAAAAGAAGTAACTGCTGCCTGAATTGTGATTCCACGCTGACGTTCTAAAAACATAGTATCTGTCCTTGTTGTTCCCTTATCTACACTGCCTAATTCTAAAATTGCTCCACTTGTATAAAGCAGACTTTCCGTTAAGGTCGTCTTTCCTGCATCTACATGAGCAAGAATACCAATGTTGATTATTTTCATGGAATTTCCCTCCCTACAAATTTATCTTTTAACTTAAAATCAATATTTGCTAATTTTGTTCTTTTAAACTATTCTCAAAATCAATTATCCACTTTTCTAATGTTTCTACTAATGCTAATTGTTGTTTGAACATTTGTTTTCCAACATTAGGAATATGTTGTCTATGAGAACGTCTTTCATTTAGTAATTCTTTTAATTCTAATATCTTTGATTTTATATTAGAAACAAGAATCTGTTTTTGTTCATCATCTACTAAATCTAAATTCGTGATAATAACATTAAAATCCAAATATAGACTAACATCAGAATTTGAAATATCATTCATAAGTTTATTAAAATAATCATTACCTTTGTTAGTAATAGTATATATTGCTTTATCTGGCATATTTCCCTCTTTCTCTTTATGGCTAACAATATATTCTTTTGATTCTAATTGTAATACTTTCTTATAAATAGACTGTTCACTAATTTTTACCCATCTTGGTATATTACGATATTCTATATTTTTTTTAATATCATAAGCACTTTGTGATTTTTGTTTAATAAGTCCTAATAATACCAAATCTATATTTGACATAATCTCTACTCCTTACTTAATATAATCTGTAACGCCAAGTCTATTTCCAAATGGATCTTCAAACTCGACTGCATTACCAGTTCCAATTTTAAAAGGCTCACTCAAAAATTTTATATCATTATTCAACATTTCTTTATAGAAGATTGCAACATCTTCTACTTCAAACCATATTGTAGGCTTTAAATTCTCAAATTTATTTTTGTCTTTTAAAATTATTGCAGGTTCTTCATTTCCAATATTATAAGCAACCATTCCCTTATCAGAGAAATCAAATTTCTTTTTTAACCCCAATATTTCCTCATAGTATCTTTTTGCTTCTTCCATATTATCTACAGGAAGAAAATAATTGTCATAATTTTTCATATATTTAATGTCCTCCTTTCTACTATAAACCACACTACTATATTTTATAGTAGTTATCGTTAAAAGTCAATATATAATAAAAAAATAGATTAGTTGCACTGAACTAATTTATTTGTATAACTGCCTGTCGTACAAAAAAGACTGTCATTACTGACAATCTTTTTGGTAAATTACTATTTATTTAACAAATCACTAAATTTATTGAATAAGTTTTTCTATCGAATTATACTCATCACCACTTATTTGGTATATACCATTATACGGTTGTTCAATATAATAACTATTGTTTTTATTATATACAAATATTATAGATTTTCCAGTTTCTATAAAATTACACTCAATTTGTATTTCATTATTAATATTTATAGGTACATCTTGTACGCTTTCATTTTTAGTTACTCTTTTTGTACCATTTAAAATATACAGTATATATTGCATTTTTTCTTTATCATCAATAATAACATTTTTTTCGTTTTGTTTTAATGAAATACTTTCTAATTTTTCAAGTTTAGGTAAATTAAGTGTATAAGTTCTTCTATCTCTAAAATGATAAAAAACTCCTATCATTAACACTACCAATACAATTATACCTAATACTGTAAATAATACATTTCTATTTTTCATAGTCATTACTCCAATCATCTCTAAAAATTACTATTTATCTTTTTTAATTAAAGATCCTATTCCTAAACCAACACATAAACCTATACTTATTCCAAAACATATACATATAGGGATATTATCAGCGAACACTCCTATAATCACTCCTAATGATGTTCCAATGCACATTCCTATTGACATTCCCTCTAACATATATGTTTTTGTTTCATCTTTAATTTCTTGTTTGTTGACTTTTTTGTTTTTCATGATTTTTTCTCACTTTCAAATACAAAACTCTATATTTTTGTTTAGATAATTATATCATATTTTAGCATATAAAAATAGACTAGCTATAAGACTAGCTTATTGAATTAATTAACTCATTATATTGATTACTTAAATTATCATTAGAAAATACAATATTTTCTCCTTCGATAGTCCAACTATTAGGATTTTCAGATAATAGATTTAATACTTTTTCTGATGTATTTAAAATTTCTATTATGTCATCTATTGAATCTTCCACAGTAGTGTCTTTTATAGAATCCATATCTCCAACAAATTCTTGTTCATATAAATCGACATAATAACTATCTAATCCTTTATCTTCAATATATGACATAGCTTTTTCTTTTGTCATATATTCAGAATATTTTTCTTTACATTCTTCTAACTTTTGTCTTGTTGTAGAAATATATTTTTTTGATTCAATAAATTCTTTACCATCAGTTTTGTAGTTATCAGCAGTAAGCAAAGTTGTTATTCTTTCATCATTGATTAAATCAGCAATCTCTATGCTATTATCAAAGTTATCTCTTAAATATGATTTAAAAGCATCTTCTACTTTAGCATAATCGCCTTTTGTAACAGTCCTATCTAATCTTTTGTTAATCTCATCTATATCAATATTTTCTGCATTAGATAGATCGCTTATTTCTGATATTTCTGTTTTTAACTTATCCTCTTGCCCCATGTCTGAAATAACCATATATCCTATAACTCCTATTATTGCTACTAAAATAACTGCAACTACAATTATAATTTTTTTCTTCATTACTCTTCCTCCTATTTTTTTCTAATAACACATAAAAATCGTATTCCATATTCTAATGCTAGTAAAAACAAACAAAACCCTAACCATACAGCAAAACTTATTAGTTTTACATCTAATGTGTTCTCAGCACCACTACCATCTACTTGTCTAACAAATAAGAAAATACTAACACCAGCAAATATTATAAATTGAATAATTTGAAATACTTTCCATCCACTTACTTTCACACGCTCACTCCTCTCGTATATATTAATTATATCACGAAAGCATCTTTTTTTACTATAATACATTAATAACTAAATAAAGAAAAAAGAACCAATTATAATTAGTTCTATGATATTTTATTTGCTAACTCATTTTGATTATTATATAAGTATTTATTTGCAACAAAAGTTGCTATAATAAATAGACATCCTAAAATAGTAAGTCCTAAATATACATTAATATTTTTTAATAAATAAACCATTAATGCAATAATTACTATATTAACCATTGATAACAAAACAGGAAAAACTAAATTCATATTTTGCTTAGCAACTGCATATTCTGAATCCCAATTTAACTTTGGTCTTTTTAAATCTACAATAATCATCAAGATACTTTGTAATATTCCCATTATTGTGGCAATTACAAACAAAACAACTAAAGTTAATAATGGGAGATGTAAAATATACTGTGCAATACCAAGTGAAATCATAATTGTTATAATATTCATAATGATATTAGGAATGATTTTATATATATACTGTCTATATAAAGAAACAGGTATATATTTCATAAATACTGCATTTGTTCCTTCTCTGGAAATAGCAGTTATAGATATGTATATAAACATAGTAAAAAATTGTATAATTCCTAATATAACACCAGCAATCAAAAATGAATTTATTGATGTATTTCCTAACATTTTTATAGTAGATTCAGCTATTCCTCCATCTCCATTTAAACTAGAATAGACAACGAAAACCATCAATATAGGAATCAAAATAGCTGGTAATAAGCATTGCAATAAAAACACTGGATTTCTAGCTAATGTTTTAAATTCTTTGCCAATATAGCTCTTATATAATTTACTATTTTGATATTTTTCTTGATTAATTTTTTTATTGGAGTGTGTTGAACTTCCCCCAAATAAATTCCCAATTAACCCTCTAAAATATAATTTTTGTGAAATGATTAAATATAAAACTAAACTAATTATTGTAATCACAGTAGTTTTTAAAATATTAATTGCTATAACAGATAATGAGCTTGTCGTTAACGCTTCTACCATATAATCTACTGTTGGTACATATCCTTTCATTATCTCTATCATACCATTTGCCTGAACAACAGCTTGTGCCATTTCCTCATTAGTTAAATTATCTCTTGTTCCACTAGTCGCAATCGATATAGCAATTACAATTCCAATAAGTAATATAGACGCAATTAATTGAAATCTATTTCTATTTTTGGTAAATCTAGCAAAACTCATAATAATCATAACAATTATACTTATTAACAAAATTGGTAATATTGGTAATAATATAACAGAGCAAATCATTGTAATATAATACAAAATTCCTGCATTTGTTAATACTCCATACATAACTAAAGGAATTAACCCAAGTAAAAATATAATAACATATTCAATAATCAACATTACCCCAGTTCTAGCAAGGATTATTTGATAGGGTTTAAGTGGTAATGGCAATATATATTCATTATCTTTTGTAAAATATAGTATATTAATACTTGAAAATAAAGTTTGAAAAATGGCTAATCCAAAAATCATAAATAAAATCATACCAACGAATATTGTTTCTTGATGAATAGATATTAATCCATCTAACAAATTATAACTCAAAAAAATGATTAATCCTGCAAAATATAAAAATAATATTCCATAAATCAATATTTTGCTTTTTGACTTTGATGAAATTCCCATCCTTGCATCCATATTAGAAAAGGAATTTTTTAAAAATATTTTTGTTAATTTTATAACCTTATCCATAAATAAACACCTTCCTAAGAATTATTTTTCTGTTATTTCTAAGAATAATTTTTCCAAGGATGTTTCTTCTTTGAATTTTTGTTTCATTTCATCAAATGTACCTACAAAAACCAATTTACCATTGTTTATAATTCCTACTCTATCACATAGTTTTTCTGCAACTTCTAATATGTGAGTAGAAAAGAAAACTGTTTTTCCAGATTTTGCGTGTTCTCGCATCATTTCTTTCAAATCATAAGAAGATTTAGGATCTAATCCTGTCATTGGTTCATCTAATATCCAGTTTTTAGGTTCAGCAAGCAAAGCACCACAAATAACAATCTTTTGCCTCATACCATGAGAATAACTTTGAATTTGATTATTTAATTGATTATATATTCCAAACTTTTTTGTAAGCTCTTCTATTCTTTCTCTTCGCTTATCTTGTGGTACATCATATATATCAGCCATAAATAATAAATATTCAATTCCTTTTAGTTTTAAAAACATATCTGGACTATCTGGCACAAATCCAAAACTTTTCTTTGCCTCTAATGGATTGCTTTTTATACTTTTTCCATCTATTAAAATATCTCCCTCATCAATATTTAAGATTCCTGTTATCATTCTTATAGTTGTTGTTTTTCCTGCTCCATTTGGACCTAAAAAACCAAATATCTCACCATTTTTTATTTCGAGATTCAAATTATCTACTGATTTTTTCCCTTTAATATACGATTTAGAAACATTTTTTATTTCAATCATTACTTCTTCCCCTCACTTTTCTATCTTTATGAAATAAATATATTGAATACATAACTAATACTACAGCAAATATTATAATAACTCCTACCAATGCAAATGATACCAATGGATTTAAAAATGTAGATATTACAAATAATAGTCCCATAACTACAAAGAAATATGCTACAGGTCTTTTAATTTTTTCCCAATGTTCTTTCCTCATATATGTTAACTGAAGTTTATTAGGTATCGTTTTGGGAAGATAATTTTCTAATATTGTAAATAGTATTCCTAAAGTAATACAAACAATCATTCTCATATCCAAGTTTATTCCCGTACCATAAGCTATCATTGTTAAATAACACACTATTCCAATAATTGGTATTATCCATTTATAAATTGAAATATATTTTTTATTTTGCCTTTTTTGTTCTAATAAATCACTAAAAATACAACAAACTATTTGTAATAAAGTCATAAATATAGGAATTCCAAACAAAGCGAATTCTTTTGGTGCATATTCATTAGGCTCATTATTTATCCCAAAATGTACTGCCATTTGATCTGGTAATTTTTCGTATAAAACTATTCCAAAAATTATTGGAATTATACAGATTAAACTTGTTATGATTAAATTTTTCCAATCAATTTTTTTCATTCTTATCTTCCTCTTTCTTATTATCATTATTTACAAATTGATAAACCCATACCAATATATCTTCAAAGACCGATGTATTAAGTTCATAGTAAATATAGTTTTTATATTTTTCTTCTCTAATCAAATCTACTCTTTTCAAATAAGACAAATGATATGATACAGACGCATTGGTTATATTAAATTCCTTTGCTATATCTCCAGCTGTCATTTTCCCCTTTTTCAGCATCTCTAATATACTTCTTCTAATAGGATCTGATATAGCTTTTAAGGTTTCAGAAATTTCAATAATTATCACCTCGCTATTTAGACATTTATCTAAATAGATTTTATCTTATTATATATATAAAGTCAATAACTATTTAGAAAGTTATCTAAATAGTTGTCAAAAGAATTAGTATAAAATCATACTAATTTCAGACTGTTGACAAATTAAATTTGTTAATAGTCTGAATCAGCTCTGATATTGAACTGACTTAATATTTTATAAATTACATTCTACAATATAATTTATAAAAGTGTATCCCTGAAATTACACTTGGTATTAAAATCCATAAAATTATTCCAATAGTTGCACATATTTCAACATCAAAGAACAAAGCACAAACAAAGGTTAAAACAGATATTGGTAAAGAAATAATCCCTACAATTTGATGAGCTATTTTCCAAGTAGATTCATCCCGAACAGTCCATGGTAACCTTAATCCAATATATTTATTATAAGGAAATTTATAAAAAAAAGTTCCACTAGCTATAATTAATGAAATTATTAGTATAATAACAATTTCATTATTATAATTTTCTATATTAAATATATGTTGGGATATAATCAAAATAGGTATTGCTAGGATAAGTAAATAATTAAATATTTTTATTACTTTAATTTTTCTATCATCTTTGCTTATATTAGTTAATTTATAAATATTTGTAGTAAAAAATGCTAATGTTATAATAGCAACTATTCCTATAATACTCATACCGATTATATTGTTGGATAACACAGGTATAAATAAACAAATAGCCAACAATATTAAACATAAAGCCAATAAAATATAGTTCGGTTTATTTTTATAATCAATTTCTCTCCTACACCCTGCAAACAATTCATCTTTTGTAATTTTGAATATTTTACATATATCATCATATAGTGATGCGTCAGGTAAGCAAATCCCATTTTCCCATTTTGAAACAGCCTTATAACTAACCCCTAACATTTCTCCCAATTCTGTTTGTGTTAAGTCCTTTTCTGTTCTAAGTTCAGCGATAAATTTACCAATCTTTTTTTGATCCATAAGATCATCTCCTTTTCATGAATCAAATATACCATTTAATCAGCAATATTTATACCACTTAAAAGTAGAATTTATATTATGATACTATTATACCATTTTTCAAAAGATTAAATAGTCATATAAAAAAATTAGTATGCTTCTTTATTATTTGATTCATACTAATTTTTTATATTTTATTTCATTTATTCATATTTTTCTTGTACTTTATCAGGTAATTCGCTAAATTGTACTTCTTCCCAAGATTTAACTCCTCTTGTTAACATTACATCAAGTTTTAAATAAGCATCATCTTTTAATTCTCTGCTTGTTTTAAAAGTTACTTCTTTTGAATTACCTTTTTCATTATAAGCATCTAGTGTGTATTCATATCTCATATCACCAGAATCCAATTGTTCTACCTTAGTATTATCAATTTTAGTATAATAAGTAGATTCTTGATAGAATAATAACCAGAATATTACAAAGAATACTGCAATGACAACAACAATACCAATACCAGCAAATATCTTTCCTTTAATGTTTTCCATCTTTTCGCCTCCTATCTTTTTCTTTAACTTCATCTATTGTACTCAAATAAGTAATTTTAAATGCTTTATCGTAATAAATTCTTCCATTTTTAAGCAATAAAAATATATTTACCAAATAGAAAAGAATAATAATTATAAAGCACCCTAAATATACCCAAATTGAAGGTACTGCACTCAAATCTATATTATTAACTATTATCATTCCTGTTGCTAATATACAAACTGGTAACATAAAATAATAAAGGTAATTAAATATGTTTTTTAAAATCAATCTAATAAATGTCATATTAGGAAAAGTAACTTTTACATTTAAGAAATTACTAGCAATCGTTTTACCATTCCAGAAATATGGTATTACTCCATAATAAATTATGAAAGATATAAGTGTCATAAATAATGTACCAGAGAATAATGATAATATAGTAGATAAACAAAGATATACAAAACCATCTAAGAAAAATAATGTTATTCTTCTAAAACCAGATACTCTTTTTCCATCTTCGATAGTTTCTTCATCTATTTCATCTCTTGTAGGAAGAAAATCATCTACTATCCCCATTATGAAATATCCAATTATTCCACCTAGTGTATTTGTTATTAAATCATCAACATCACAAAGTCTATATGGTCTTGGATATATACCATAAAGTCCTGTTACTTGTGTAAATTCAAAGAATAGAGAAAGAAGTAGAGTTAACATAAAAGTCTTTTTTAAACTACACTTGTAATAATATCTTAAATACATTCCAAAAGGTATAGTCATCACAACATTAAATAGCATTGTATAAACACTAGGATGAGATAAAGTAGATATATATGTTGATGGATCTAATATATTAAAATTAGTTTCTCTTGCAATATCTCCAATAAATGAAAATGGGATTAATTGTATTGTTCTACCAGTCATATTTGCCACTTCTTCTCTACTCGGAAGTGGAAGTATTACTAGAAAATACATTGTAATTAAATAAAGTATAAACGAATAAATTATTAGAACTCTAAATTTATTTATAGAACCATATTTATGGTATTGATGTAGTATAAAAGGAATGGTAAATAGAAATGCTATAATTGGAAAAATAATGATTGCTGCTTTTATTGATTCTAAATAGCCCATATTTAGTAAGGGGATTAGTAAAAAATACTAATCCTTTCTCTTACCTCTCCATATAGAAGCAACAATTATAATTAATACTATAATTCCTATTGGAATAAGTATTGGTAACCAAGTGTCTTCTACACTTTGCCATACAGCACTCCAATTATAAGCTAAAAGCATTTTTACCTCTCCTTTATAATATTTTTACTGCATAAATATGTAATTATAAAATATCCACCATATACAAAGACAATAATTCCTGCTGTCATGATAATTGATTTTAATAATTCTCCTTTACCAAATGTTTCTAATATATAAAGACAGAATTTAATACCAAATATAGAATGAATAATTGCAATAATTAATGGGAACAAGAAGAATATTCCAATTTGTCTAAATAGAGCTTTATTAAGCATTTTTTCATCAGTTCCTATTTTTCTTAACATTCTAAATCTTTCTTTATTATCTGTTGATTCTGATAATTCTTTTAGTGCTAAAATGGCTGCACTTGCAATCAAGAAGATAATTCCAAGATATAAACCAATAAACGTGATCATAGCTCCAAGTCCAATACTACCCTCATATATTGCAAGTTTGGTACTCGCACCTATATCTGTGTTTGATGCGTATGGACTGTTATCTAAATCTATAATCATATTTTCTATTTCTTGTTTTTCTTTATCATCATTTGCATTGTAATTAGCAACTAACATTCCTGTTTCTCTAACATAACCATTTAAAACTTCATCTGGTACTACAAATATTCCCATATTTACATGGCTACTTGTCATATTAATAAACCCATTAATACATTCATCATATTTAGGTGTTAAAGTATAACCATTTATCATAATTGGTGTATCTAATTCTAACCCTTGATTTCTAATATCTATCCACGAATCAAAATCAGCAATTATTGCATATTCATTATTACTTAAATGAATTTCATCTAAATTATATAATTTAGCAAGTTTATTATAATCACTCACTTTAATAAATTGTTCAGCAGTATCATATTTTAAATATGGAAATTCTTGAGATATTTTTTCATAAGCATCTCCAAGTGTATTTTTAACTAATATATCATTACTTGCATATACATAAAATTCTACAACATCTTTGAAATACTTATCAGCATCAAAACCTAATCTATCCAATGTTTCACTTACAGAAATTTTAGAATCTTCTATAACTTCTTGTGAATATCCTGAATCTAGTGGTAAGTCCATTTTCTTATTAATTTCTATATCGGCTGGAGCAAGTTCCTTAATATTCGCAGTCATTGAATTTCTAATTGAAATAGCACTTGATAAAACACATATTGTAAAGAATAACATCAAACATATAATAGTCATTGAAAATACAGTTGTATTTATTTTGCTACTAAACTGTCTTAATGTAAAACTATTTAGTCCCTTATAATAAACATTTTTCATACTCATAAATATTTTGAGTAATAAACCTGATAAAGACCAGAATATAAAGAATGTTGATAATGCTCCAAGAGCAATAGGAATAAGTATTTTATCAGCAGTTTGCATATCTGTTACTCCACCTGTAACACAGTAGTATGCATAACCTAATGCTATTACAGAAATAATAAATACAATTACACAAATCCAAGGATTTTTTAATTTTATTTTTTCTGATTTTTTGTTCGCATTAAGTAAATCAATTAGCTTACAACGACTTACATTATATGTGTTAAATATCATTACTAGAATATACATAACACTAAAGTAAATAAGTGTTTTGATACAGGCAGATGATGAGAATACAAACTCAAATTCTGTCATCTTGGCTTCAAACAGATTTGCTACAAACAAACTCATAAGTTGTGATAACCCCGTACCAAGTATTAATCCTATGGCAAGTGATATAACGCCGACTATTAATGTTTCAAAGAATAAAATAAGTGATATTTTTCTTTTACTCATACCAAGAGTTAGATAAATACCAAATTCCTTATGTCTTCTTTTCATTAAAAATCTATTTGCATATATAATCAAAAAACCTAATATAAATGCCACGAAAACACTTACACCAGAAAGCATACTTGTCATTAAATCAATAATCTCATAAGTAGATTCTGATACTTGCATCATAACAGTTTGACTATCTATCGCATTAAATATATAAAATATTGCAACACCTAATATTAAAGTAAAAAAGTAGATGGCGTAGTCTTTTATACTTCTCGCAATATTTTTAAGGGATAACTTAAAGAGCATCATTTAAATCCCCACCTAGAAGGGTTACAACATCTATAATTTTATCAAAAAATTCTTTCCTAGAATCACTACCTCTATGTAGTTCATTAAAGATTTTACCATCCTTGATAAATATTACACGACTTGCATAACTTGCTGTAAAAGCATCATGTGTAACCATAAGAATTGTTGCCATTAATTCTTTGTTTAAATATGTAAATCTTTCAAGTAACATTTTTGCTGATTTAGAATCTAATGCTCCTGTTGGCTCATCTGCTAAAACAAGTTTTGGATTTGTAATTATTGCTCTAGCTGATGCTACTCTTTGCTTTTGTCCTCCACTCATTTGATATGGATATTTCTTTAAAACATCCTTAATATCAAGTTCCTTTGCAACTTTATCAATTCGTTTTGCAATATCACTAGCACTTACATTTTGAATAGAAAGAGCTAAAGCAATATTCTCATAAGCAGTCAGAGTATCAAGTAAATTAAAGTCTTGAAAAATAAAACCTAATTCTTCTCTTCTAAATTTATTTAATTTATTACCCTTTAATTTTGTAATGTCTTCTCCATCTACATAGATGTGTCCACTTGTTACTCTATCTATTGTAGATATACAATTTAAAAGAGTTATTTTCCCAGATCCACTTGCTCCCATGATAGCAACAAACTCACCCTTATCTACTTCAAATGAGATATTGTCAATTGCTTTGGTAAGACTAGATCTACTACCGTAATATTTTTC
This sequence comes from Candidatus Faecimonas gallistercoris, assembly GCA_018712565.1. Taxonomy (GTDB): domain Bacteria; phylum Bacillota_I; class Bacilli_A; order RF39; family UBA660; genus Faecimonas; species Faecimonas gallistercoris. Next base: position 8,842 of record DVGU01000017.1, on the reverse strand, counting down.
AACCTTATCAATCTTTAAAATATTTTCCATAAAAATTCTCCTTTCTGCTAATAATTTTATGACAAAAAAGGGACTTTGTCGTTATTCTAATATTACAGAACATTACAATTTCGTAATACTAAAAATACTTATTAATCCCCTATTTTATAAAAATCATTTTTTGCAAAAGATATAACAACCTTTGTATATTCTCCCTCTTTAGATTCAATCCTAACTTTATGACCTAATTTTCTACATAATTTTTTTACGATATAAAGCCCCATACCAGTTGATTTAGAAGTAGCTCTACCATTTTCTCCTGTAAATGTTTTTTCAAATACTCTTTTAATATCTTTCTCTGGTATTCCAACACCATTATCATAAATAATTAAATCTACTTGTTTTGAAGTTTCCACAGCACTAATTTTAATAATGCTATTATTATCTTTAGTATATTTCATACTATTACTAACAATTTGATTCACGATAAATTCTAGCCATTTTGAATCGGTTAATACTTTTATATCAGATAGTTCTACTTCAAAACTAATATTTCTTTCTAATAAATCATTTTTGTTTTTCATGGCTACTGAATTAATTACTTTTTTCAAACTGGTGTCTTTAATTAAATAATCTTTTTCAGCATTCTCGCTTCTAACAAAATAAAGGATTTGATCCACATAATCATCTATTCTTCTTATTTGCTCATCATATTTTTTATCCACATTTGTTTTATGATTATGATTCATTAAAACTAAACTAGAAATAGGAAGTTTTATTTCATGTATCCAAAGTTCCACATATTCTTTAAAATCATTCAAACTTATTTCTAAATCTTTGACATTTTCATTCATTGATTTATTAATTTCATATAATACTTGGTATAGTATTTTTCCATCATAAAAAGATGGTTCATTTAACATTTCTAAAACAAGATACTTTTTATCTAGTTTATCTACATTATTTATTAAATTAGTGTAAAATCTTCTTCTTTTAATATACCCAGTTAGAATTATCATATTGAAAAATAATAAAAATACTACTGTTATTCCTATAATAACTTCTTTTGAAATTTTAAAAGCGAAAAGCATCATTAAAACAATGAAATATCCGAATAAAGCAAATAGTATTTCTAACCATTTATCAAAAACATATTTACTAAATTTCATAACAACTTATACCCTAGTCCCTTTCTTGTTTCAATTGCATTTTCTATTCCAAAAGATTCTAGTTTTGCTCTTAATCTGCTTATATTTACGGTTAAAGCATTTTCGTTAATATATTCTTCGTTATTCCATAGTTCTGTCATTAATTCATCACGGGTTACTATATTAGAGCGATTATTTAATAAATAAGAAAATATAATCATTTCATTTTTAGTTAAATCTAATATCTCTTCGCCTTTCATTAAAATTCCTTTACCTTGATATACTTTTACATCATCATAGGTAAGAAAGTCTGTACTTTTTTCCATTCTTTTGAAAATATTAGATATTCTAAGTAATAAAATTGTTGGGTTATAAGGTTTTGTTATATAATCATCTGCACCATAACTCATAGACAATACTTCATCAGTTTCTCCTACTCTACTTGTTACCATAATTACTGGGATATTAGACTGCTTTCTAAACTCTTTTAATAAAGTTTCGCCATTCATTTTAGGTAAATTTATATCTAATAGAAGCAAATCAAATTTACTCTTTAATATATCTTCTAAAGTATTATCAAATCGTTCTAATAAGATAACCTTATATCCAGATGTTTCTAAAAGTGTTTTAAGTTCATCTCTTATTGATTTTTCATCTTCGACTATCATGATTGTTTTCAAAATAACCACCACATTTCATATATAATTATACCATGTTTTACACTTACTTTATATTACATTAATGTAATGATTTAAAATTTGTTGAAATAGTTAATAATATATGCTAATATTAAATAGTCAGATGACACAAAAGCAGTATGCAGTATCGTGTTTATCTGATACAGTCGAAGTTTGGCTGTGTAGTAGATCGTCTGCTAGTATAGAGACGATTTTTTTATGAAAAAAATAAGTATTAAAATAATACCTATTTAATAGTTTAGGGTGGTACTGCTAATTTACTACTTCTATATTATTTTCTTCGTTATACTTATTTTTCCAGTTATTATATTTTAGATATTGTAAGGTTGCAATATATCTTAATGCTATCCACATAAGAGCATCATAAAATTGCTCTTTTTTTATTTCTGTAGAAAAACAATATTTTTCAATAATAGAAACATCTACTGGTAATTCAAGTTTTCTATCTTTATGTCCCATAACTTTATATAAAATATCATCAGCTATCATATCACATTCTTCAATTATTGATTCAAAGTCATCTTTCTTGCTTTTATAATAATCTGTAACATCATCAACATATCTAATAACTTTAGAATATTCTGCAATATCTAATTTTTCTTGTAATTCTTTTAGTGAGTCATTAATTAATATACTCATTACATCAATTCTACTTTTTTCTGGTAAATTATTCACATTAGAAATAACTTCATTAAAATCAAAATCCAAAACTTCCATTATTTTAAATAAATCTGCTTCTATTGTATTTGTAATATTTTGGGCTATTTTTTTAGAATTGAATTTCTCTATTTCTTTTTTCATAAATCTGCTCCTTCTCTATTACCCTAAACTACTTTAATAAGTATAACACCATTTTATAAAATAACCCAGCGTTTTATTAATACTTATCATTTTAATGGGAAAATTATTATTGGTGATAAGTATGTTGATAATGAATAATTTAAAGTATTGTCGTGAAGAATTAGAAATAACACAAGAAGAACTAGGTAATGTTTTAGGGGTATCAAGAAAAACTGTTACTGGTTGGGAAAATAATCACGATACCATGCCATTACCTAAACTAATTAGATTTTGCAATTTATATAAATTTTCTGCAAATTATGTTACAGGTTTATCTAAAACAAATAACTACATTGAATTAGAAAAAGCAAACAAAACCAAAATTGGTAATAGACTTAAAACTATCAGAACTAAATTAAATATTACTCAACAAGATATTGCTGACGAATGTATGATTTCTCAAGCAACTTATAGTGGCTATGAAAATGGTAAATTTTTGATAACTACAATGACTCTATTTACAATTTGTTATAACCATAAAATATCTATGGATGAAATATTAAAAAAATAATTATTTTTCTAAATCCAATAAATCATCATAACTCCATAAGTCATCAATATCTAAATTTAACTTTTTAATATTCCAAGTTATTGAGTTTTTAAAGTAACCAAATTTATTTTTTATTGGATTCCCATCTTCATCTTTAAATTTTCTATTTATTACTCTAGGTACAATGTAATGAATTATTTGAATTAAATCTTTATATGAATTTTCTTCAAGAAGATTATTAAATAAATCATCATAATAAAAAATTTGAATATCATTCTCGTCTATATAGCCACTATCAATTAGTTCAAGAGTTAATCTGTTGTGTTCTTCTGGCACAAAAAAAGATGATATTTCCGTTTTATCATCTTTATCTATTTGTTTTTTAGTATTTATTATATTAGTATTTATTTGTGTAGGCGTTTCCACATCTGGATTATCCAGGTGTGGATTTTCCGTATCTGGATAATTTTTATCATTATCAAGTTCTATAAAATGAGGTACTTCATAAATCAAATAATTATATTCAAAATACCCTTTATCTCCTCTTACTTTTTCTATTTCTAAATAATGGTGTTCTTGCAATTCCTTTAGGATAGATCTTATACCATCTCTACCTTCTTTACTTATTTTACATAATCCTGCTAAAGAATAATCCCAGTCTTCTGGTAATGATAACATAAAAGATAGTAATCCTTTGGCTTTGTATGATAAATTTTTATCTCTTAAATGATAATTAGACATAACTGTGTAGTTATCATTTTTTTCTATTTTAAAAACCGACATTTTTACACCTCCATATTTAATTACATAAAAAAACAGACTATATAGTCTGCTAATTAAAAAGGTGTTACTATATTTACACAAACATCATATGAAACAGTATAATTATGAAGACATATATGTGTTATATTTCTTACGTATTCTTGGTTAATCACTATGTAGTCATAATATTTGTAACAGATGCAATTAACCTTTTATCATTTGCATTGTTTTCATATAAAATACGGCCACTATCTAAATCCATAACTATACTTGATTTAGCTGAATCAGCAAATACAACAAGTGGAAGAAAAAAAATAAATATAACCAAAAAAAAGATTAATTTTTTCAAGTAAATCACCTATTAAAATATATGACAAAAAAGAAAAATAATATTAATAATTTTTATTATTTTAAAGAAATCAAGCAAAATATTTCCTATCATAATAATAGGAGGAGACAATGATATGAAAAACAAACTAATAGAATTAGAAAATAAATTTACAGAAATAAAAAAATTAGGATGGATAGAAGCTAGCTCACATGGAAATGGAAATGTCGGAATAACGTTTGAAAATATGTTAGGAAAAGAAAGAGAAAACTTTCCTATTGCAGATTATAACGGAATAGAAATTAAAACTTTCATAAAAGGACATGGTAGACCATATATTACATTATTCAGTTCAGCTCCGGATGGAAAATATATTTTTCAAACTCAAATATTAAAAGAAAAATATGGTAAACAAGACTGGAAAATAAAAACATTTAAAGTGTTTTATGCAAGAATAACAGCAAACAAATTTACAAAAATAAATAATAATTACTATATGAAACTTAAAATTGATTATAATAAAGAAAAAATTTTTTTAGAAATATATGATTTAAACTTCAAATTAATAGAAAAAGATTGCTACTGGGATTTTACAACTATACAAAATAAAATTAAACAAAAATTAAAGTACTTAGCATATATTACTGCTGAAAAAAAATTTAGCCATAACAAAGTATACTTTCGCTATATTGATATAAACTTTTATAAAATTAAAAACTTTAAATGTTTTTTACAATTAATTGCACAAAGAAAAATTAAAATTTGCTTTAAAGTAGGAATATATAGAACAAAACAAAAATTAGGAAAAACATATGATCATGGAACTGGATTTGAAATAAAAAAAGAAAATATTTTAGAATTATATGAAAAAATATAAAGATTTATTAAAAAAATAAATTAAATTTTTAAATAAGTGTGTAGAAAACTTTACATAAAGTTACCTATCTATAGTAATAAAGATTGAGATTGATAATATCAGTCTCTTTTTATAATCTATATATTATCATAATTAATTAAATTTTCAAACATCATTTTAATCTATTAGAATATAAGTTCATTATAAATCATATCCCAATTTGGATACTTAGATGTCCATTTTTTCTCTATATTTTTAGTGGAAAAATATAAAAATTTCATAAGTGATGTATCACAACTTTTGTTTTAATATATTTACGATATGAACATCTCAATTACATTTGTTGTATACATTATTCTTCTTAACTCTTTAGAATAATTAAACAAAGTGCAAGCAGCCTCACAATTATCTTTACATACTCTTAAACTTGTAAGGGTAAATGAAATCCCATTTATCTTTAACTTTTTTTAGATTTGCTCATACCTCCTTTTCAGTATTTAATTTATATATTGTTCTTAAATCATTACAAAATTCTTTTAAATATTTATAAAAAACAAACCTAACAGAATTTCTGATTAAATGAACATAACATCATTGTTACATTGCATTTGGATTATAGCTTTAATAGCTTTATTTATTCCTTTTAAACCATCAAAACATACTATTAATATATCGTTAACGCCACGATTTTTAATTCATTTAAAATACCTGACCAATATTTGGCTGATTCTTTTTCTCCAACCAATATTCGTATTACCTCTTTAAATACTTATAAAATAACACCCAAAATAACATAGACTGCCTTCTTTACAATAACATTTTCCTGTTTAACATTAAAATGTACTGTGTCTATAAAAATAATTGGATATACTTCTTTTAAAGGCCTATTTTAACACTCTCGATTTCTTCTAATACAGCATCAATAAACTCATAATAGCATAAAGTCACACAACATAAATATCTTCAATAGATTCACTTAATATCTCTAGTAGATAAATCATTACTATATAGATTAATTGCTTTTTCTGAAAAACCAGAGATATCTCTTCTGTTTTTAGGAGCAATTTATGGATTAAATTTAGCATTCATCATAGTTTGAAGAATATCCTTAAACATATCTTTAAAGAACTAGTAACATCATCTGCATTTTGAACATCATAATTTTCTAATATATATTTTACAATATCTTTACTTTTGCTTTCTTTCATACAAAAATCTTTCCTTAATCCTATATTTCTATATTACCATAGAAAAATTTATACTTTACACAAATTTATTTACAGAAACACTTTTTAGATTTATGCCAAATTTTTAGATACAAATTTCTTTAGAAAAATAAAATTAAACGATTGCTAAAATTTATAATATACTATTATATTTTTGATTTGGATTAATATATCTTAAGATATAAATATATTTATTATTATAACAACTCTATATAAATTCAAATATTATCATTATAACTTTTTTTATGTTCTATACGTATTCACATTGACTTTCTCTTTTTTATATAACGTTGAAGATTTCCATACCTGCATTATCATATGAAAGTCTTTCTTACTATATGAGTATCATACCTTTAATGTCTTTAATAAATCTTCATAATCATTTGATGTATACTGACTTCCTACATCTGAATAAAATATTCCTCCACATTCTAATCAACGATTAACTAATACGTTATTAAAAGCATCAATTACTTGCCATCCATCATAAAATATCATTACTACATCCAACCACTCATAAATCAAATAAATCCATTACTATATCCAACCACTCATAAATCAAATAAATCCATTACTATATCCATCAAGTTTCTTTTACATAAATATAAGTAATATCTCACCTCATTTTTATCTTTATTTTTCTACAGTATTTGCTCTAACAAATTAAGATATTCTTCGGTATCATCCATTTTAGAATTCCCATCATGATTAAATTTTTAATTCTACACCTCTAAAGGCTAGAATTTTCATCCTTATGATGACTCTCATATCTGACTAACTTTGATACTTTGTTTGTTTAGTATTTTGGTAATCCTTGAGAGACAATATCTTCTTAAATACTCTGATGATGTATACATCTAATTATTAATTAACCTCTTTATACCTATTAATAGTATGATTACAATTATAATAAACAGAGTGATGAATATTCAAACATTTGCATAATAGTCTAACATTATATTCATCTTTAGTATCATTTATAAATTTAATTTTATCATCTACTTTTCCAAAAATATGGAAACTACTTTTTTAGTAATTCATTTTCAAATTCAACTTTATGTAGTTTTTTTTAATTATTTTGTCATAATTTGTTACTTCACCTATTGAAATAACAATTATCTCTTACTTTTTAACCCAATCATCTATATTTGTGTAGAATAAGTCATATTTTATAGTTAAATCAAATCCTCTCTTCACTGACTAATATAAATTTACTATTTTTTTTGAAATTTAATTGTAGCTTTTATGTTCTTATTTCATAGATACTTCCTTCTTCCTAATATTTCTACATTACTAAAATGTTTCATGCCAATATTTCTATACTAACAGCATTTTATACTATAGCACGTTATTTATATTACAATTTTTACATAAAAAACCAAAAAAAGTACAAAACCTATAATATAGTCATGTACTTTCGTTACTATCAAAAAATTCTATATATTTTTAAATTTAAAAAAGGTCGAATATCAAACATTGCAAGTATATTTCACTAATTTCAAAAATTAATAAAAATAAGAAATAAACTTAAATCTTATAATAAAATACTAAAATAATGACCAAGGGGTTATCCAGAAAAGAATTGAGTATACAATAAAACCCTTGCATCCAAGGATTTATAAACTAAATGGTCGGGAAGACAGGATTTGAACCTGCAACCCCTTGGTCCCAAACCAAGTGCTCTACCAAGTTGAGCCACTTCCCGAAAAAATGGTGCGCTCGAAGGGATTCGAACCCCTGACCTTTTGGTTCGTAGCCAAACACTCTATCCAACTGAGCTACGAGCGCATGTCACGTAACCAATTTATATAAATATTATTATTATCACTATGGTGGCTCCAGCGGGAATCGAACCAGCGACACAGGGATTTTCAGTCCCTTGCTCTACCGACTGAGCTATGAAGCCATATGGCGGTCTCAACGGGACTCGAACCCGCGATCTTCTGCGTGACAGGCAGACGTGTTAACCAGCTGCACCATGAGACCAAATGGTTGCGGGAGTAGGATTTGAACCTACGACCTTTGGGTTATGAGCCCAACGAGCTACCGAACTGCTCCATCCCGCGATATAACATAAATGGCGGAGGAAAAGGGATTCGAACCCCTGCGCCGCTCTCACGACCTCCCGGTTTTCAAGACCGGTCCCTTCAGCCAGACTTGGGTATTCCTCCATACATCTTTCACAGACGACAAACTAATTATAGCACAATTAATTCTACTCTGTCAACATTATTTTTATAAGTTATTTTTTTCTTTGATAACTTAGTGAAAAGTTTTTCTAAACGCAACCTCAATTTTGTAAAAGGTTGCATTTAACTTGATAAAGCTATCTAGTTGCATTTAACCAAGCAAATAATTATAATAACTCCTTGATAGTGCTTATGGTGTTTGAAAGGAGTTTTTATTATGCATCTTACTAAAGATGATAGATACACTATCGAAAACAATTTAAACAAGAATGTTTCATTGAAACAAATTTCTAAAATTGTTAATAAACATCCCTCTTCTATTTCTA
>DVGU01000016.1 GCA_018712565.1 Candidatus Faecimonas gallistercoris | reverse complement strand
CAAGCCGTAAAGAAATAGATACAAATCCACAGTGCTTAAATATTATAACTCAATTCAGTTATAGTACAAAAATTATAAAGAAAGGAGTTTCTAATATATGTGAAAAATTCACATAATTAGATTATACGTGAAAGTAATGAATAGACTTGTCTTAATCATGATGAAAGAATTAATAATATTAAAGAAAAATGAGAATAAAAAAGTTGTTAATATACGATTATGTAGATAATAACTTTGCTAAGACAAAAATATATTACTATAATAAAAATCAAAATTTATGAATGTAGAGTATTGAAAAATAATTCTAAATTCTTTAATTGCATTGACAAACTTACTGATAAATATCAAAATATCAGTAAGTATCTCAAAGAAGCAAATTATACAATTAAAAACATTTCTAAATAGATTTATGTCTATATTTCTATACTAATACCAATTTTTTGTTCCTGCTTAAATTTAATGTTATAATTATCTAAATAGTAACATTGTTTGATTAAGGAGGAATATAAATAATGTATATTTTACATAGTGTTAAAAAGAATGAATTTGATAAAAATAGTGAGTATTATGGTGATGAAAGTATAAAAAAGTTTGGCTTTATTCATTGTTCAGATTTAGATAATTATTATTTAGTTGCTCCAAATTTTAAAGATGAAAAAGAAGAAAGAGTATTACTTGTTATTGATACGGATAAAGTTATAGTGCCTATTAAATGGGAAGAAAATTATAATGTTAAATTTCCTCACATATATGGTTTATTAAATGTTTCTGCAGTAGTAGATATATTGCCTCATCTATGGAGCAAAGATAAAACCTGGATTCCTAATGAAGAATTAAAAAAGTATTTACCTAATATCAAAAAAGATTTATATAGAAAAATATAAAGTATAATATTGATAAAAGTTTATTAGTTAATTAAACAGGAAGAAAATAATATTAACTAATGAGAATAAGCTTATTCTAAATATTAGAGGTGACTATTATATGAGAGAAAGTATAAAAATGAAAACAGAAGATTATAACTTTAAGTTTAGAGTGTCAGGAGTAATTATAAAAAATGATAAACTTTTATTAGTTAATATGGATGATAGTGGATTTCTTTGTTTACCTGGAGGTTATGTAGAATTAGGTGAAACAACAGAAGAGGCAATGAGGAGAGAATTGTTAGAAGAAATAGGTAAAAAATTTGAAATTGATAAATATTTAGGCGTAGTAGAAAATTATTTTATAAATAAATATGCTAAAAAAATACATGAAATATCTTTTTATTATTTAATGACACCTGTGGAAAAAATGGATACTAATAATTTTACTATAATTGAAAATGATAAAGGTCATAAAATAAAATTAGATATCAAATGGATTGCTTTAAAAGAAATAAAAAATTATGATATCAGACCTAGTATTTTGAAACAAATTTTAGAAAGTAAAAATCTTGAATTTAATCACTTAATTCTTAACGAATTAGATAAAATCGGTTGTTAAAAAATATAGTACAACATACCCTTTGAAGTCTTCTTTTGACTTCATTTTTTTATAAAAAAATTATTATAATACAAACAAACCCCTCAATTAACATTTCTAACCTTGAAAAAAAGATATTTTCTATATATAATGAATTTAATAGAAGAGAGTATTTGAGAATAAAATTATTATGGAATAAAACAATACAATATATTAGTACAGAAAATACATAAGTTTCTATTCAAAAATATCGACAATACGTATAATTATAAATAAGTAAAAAAGGAGTGAATGGTAGTATGTATTGTAAAGAATGTGGGAGTAAAAATAAAAAAGGAAGTGTTGTTTGTAAAGAATGTGGAGCAAAACTAGAAATAACAGAAGATGATAAGAATAAAAAAGAAGATAAAGAACCAAAAGATAAAAATGAAAAAACGAAAAAAACAAATTTAGAAGAAAACAAACAAGATAAAAAAGAAAAGAAAAAATCAAAGAAAAAGAAATCAAAAAATAAAAAACATAAAAAGGCCAAAATTATTATTTTAGTAGTAATATTTCTTTGTTTAATAGGAGTAGGCGCATTTTTCGGATGGAAGTATTATGATTCTACCCGTTCTGTAGGATCTACCTGGGGAGATACTTATTACTATTTTATTAGAGATTCTAAAGATAAGAAAAATAAAAATCAGATTCCAGATGGAGCGTCGATTAAATTTATTGAAGTACCAAAAATAGAAGATCCTGTTATGGTTGTTACACATGAAAAATATAAAGGAGATTATTCTGATATTTATTATATTAATGATGGAAAAGTAGATAATGCTATAAGCAGTGAACCATCAGATATAGAGTTTTTATATAACATAGAAAGCAAAGAATATAATTGGTATGTTCATACAGAAGATAATAAAACAGAATATTATGTACCAATTGCAGAAGTAATTGCATCAGACGGAAAAGAAAACGTAGATAATTCTTATACGTATCAAACAGATGAAAAAATAACAGTGGAAACAATTGATGGAGAAGAGCTTTCTATGAATAAATTTGCCTCAGAATTCATCGCACCAGATATTGAAATAGATGATTTTGAATATAGTGATAACCTATCTAACGCAAGCCTACAAGAAGTAATGACAGAAACAGTAGAGGAATATCAAACAATAAAAGATATAACAACGGATAAAATAAAACAAGAAGTAAAAAATCAAGTAGAAAAAATCAATCAACAAATAGAAGAAATGAAAGCAGCAGAACAAGAAGCTAAGTCTGTATTTAAAGTGGGAAGTTTTACTTTAAAATATGGCACATATGAAAGCGAATGCTACGGACAAGAAGAAGTTGGAAATTGTGGTCGTTATACAATTAAACCAGATGGTTCTTATACCTATACCATGCCGAATTCAAAGCACTATGATTCAGATACAGAGGAAGCAGTTTACACTAATGTTCAAGAATCAGGAACCTATGAAGCTAAAACAACTTACAATGGTATAGGGCCAAATCCTACTCCAGTATTATCTATTTGCTTTACACCAACTAAGACAAATGTAGATTCAAAATATTTATATTATTCCAAAGGAGAAAGTGAAGAATGTTTTGAAGTAAGCTCTAATAATTCATGGAATGGTGTTCAATATCCTAACTTACATACTTATATTGGATAAAATCTAGTGATAATTCACTAGTTTTTATATGTGTGCCGGGCATGGCATATAGCTAGGTGGTGAAAGTCCACTATACACGTCGGTATCTGCGAAGTATTAGGGAAGCGCAACGCATCAACAGTGATGTTGGGGCTAAAGGAAGCGTGAAACAAA
>DVGU01000015.1 GCA_018712565.1 Candidatus Faecimonas gallistercoris | reverse complement strand
TATCCTTGTATTTACTAATAGACAATTATTAAACTAAGTGGACCACATAATTTTATGGGGTAAGGGGTCTTTTTGCCCTTTTATCAAAAACTTGTTTTTTATTTATGTTTTTTTAAAGCAATAGCATAAATAATAAATATAATTTAATATACATATTAATTAAGATAACTTTATAATAAGTTAATGTAAAGTATATATTATAGTAAAGAAAAATCAAAAGAGGAGATAATATATATGTCAGTTTAAATTTTTTCTAATATTTCAATACCTTAATAAAAATATTTAAATTCACAATAAGCATCAACACCTCACTCATTTCCAAATAGAATTAACTCATAAGAAATCATTCTAGAACAAAGTTTAGACTTTTTTTCTTCCAAAAATTGAAAACGTTTCTATATCAAAAAAATGGATGCTAGAGTATAACAGATTCTTACACCATTACCATCTTCATAACTGCGAACATAAAATACCATCTGCCTCTTTATAAGAAAATACTACCTTACCACCAATCAAATTCTCATATTTCAAAACATCTTTAGAATCCGATGGATTACCTTGAAAACCATTTTTTAAACTTCTTCTTGCTCATTTTTTTCTTCTTTTAGATTTTATTTTATATTAAATATAATCAATAAAAAGATTTGCCCAATCCTTATAAGGACTATCTATTTTTGTCATTTGTCTATCTCTTTCATCCCATATTTTTTTTATATAATCAACTCATCTTTACTCATCATCCATCATAGGAACTCCTATAAATACTCTCTATAATATTTTTGAATCTTTTCCCAATACTTCTCAGTCATAAGAGATAAATTATCAGGTATCTCTTTTAGAGAAAACCATCGTAGTTCTCTAGACTCATCATCACCTATTTTTAGCGTTCCATGATACTTTCGAACTTCAAAAACAGCCGTAATATCATATAACTTATCACCATTAGGATACTCCCGGTAAGTATCTTTACCAGAGATTACTTCAAGTAACTTCATATCATCAATAATAAGTCCCGTCTCTTCCTCAAGTTCCCTTTTCGCCGTTGCTTCAAAACTCTCGCCAAGTTCCATAGATCCACCTGGAAATCCCCAAGTATTATCATCACTACGAAGTTCCATCAAAATTTCACCTTTTTTATTAAAAACACAAATAATTGCTCCTCCAGTTAAAATTGGACTATGACCTACATATTTTCTTAAATATTGAATATACCCCATAACTTCTCCTATTTTGTATGCCTATGATAAATATACTGAGTTGGTTCATATTTTTCAATAGCAGCAATATCATAATCTATCACTCTACCATCACTACCAGATCTTAATTCAATATCATCACAAAAAGAAGAATCTTTAGAAACTATCATAGCAGCTTCCTGTTCACCAACTCTAGAAATACCCATTCTAAAATCTCTAGGATCTCCATAAAATTCTATATTTGAATTTACAAAATCTACATTTCCTGTCCTATCATCTAATGCAGTTTGACTTAAAGAAGAAATATCTACAAAATAATCACCTAAACTTTTAATTTTTTCTTTTTCTTCTTTTGCAACAGAACTTTTCATATACTCTAATTTTGTCAAATAAGAATAAGATAAATCAGTAAAAATAGAATTTGCCAAAGACAACTCACTAAAAGTCAAATTCTCAAACATAGTATCAGCACAATAAGATTCTTCTAATTGTGAATATAAAATATCTAAACAAGTAGGAAAATACAATCCCTTGCAAAAAGCATAATCAATAAGAACACTACCACGTTTATTAATAACCGTAATATCATTCTTTATAAGCTCAAAAGACTTTTCTTTATTAATTCTATATTGTTTTAATAATCGATCATCTATAACTTCTTGAATCTCTTTAGAATCATCAGCAGAATAACCCAAACAAAGTTGTGAAAAAATCAATCCTGAAGTAGATACTAATTTAAAATCACTAATTGTATTACGACTCATATTACTAACTCCTTATAAATATTTTTATAAAACTAGTTCATAAATAACAAAAAACTTGTAATAAATATTGCAAGTACAAAACACACTAAACTAATTTTCTTCATTTACTAACTACGAAAAAAGGGATAATGTTTTTATACCAAATACTTAAACAATAATATTCCCTCTTTATTCATACTTATTGTACCACAATTCATAATAATTTCTCAATACCTTAGGTTTTTGCTTATTACTAAAATGTATTTCTAACTTATTCTAAGATATAATAGAAAATCCTAAGGCACTAATTTTTTCTTGCAATATAGAATTATCAATATTTTTAGTTAACACTAAATCTGCTTTCTTATCTTCTAAACTAACAGTACAAGATTTTACTCCAGGAATAGCAGATAAAACATTTTTAACACGCTTAACACAACCATCACATTTCATTCCTTCTATATAAATAGTTTTATTTATTTTTTTAAACATAAAAATCCTCCTAATTTGTAAATCTTAATAAATAACCATCCAAATCTTGAATTAGAAACTGTTTATCAGAATAAACCTTATCATCTACCCTGTACTCATCTATTTGCATATCACGAAATATAGGATAGTGATTTTCCTGAACTAATTTATACATTTTATCAATATCACTAACTTCCATACTAATATTAATTCCTCTTCCATAAGGATATTCTAACTCTCCCGTATTCCAATGATCATTTACTTCTTCAATCATAAGTTGATTACCATCTAATTCTAAAAAACAAAATTTATCTTCAACTCTCTCATAAACAATCGAAAATCCTATAGATAAGTAAAACTCTTTACTTTTATGAATATCAGAAACACTAAGTTCTGGTATTAATTTATTAAACTTCACTTCCATTACTTCACCATCCATCTAAGTCTTAATGAATTAAAAACAACAGTTAAACTACTAATAGTCATAAAAATACTAGCAAGCATAGGATTTAAAACAATACCAAAAGGTTCTAATAACCCTGCCGCAACTGGTATCATACATACATTATAGAAAAATGCCCAAAATAAATTTTCTTTAATAATATGATTAGACTTACGACTAATATCAATAAAATCTAATAAATTAGATAAATTATGATTCATCAAAATAACATCACTGGCATCACTCGCAACATCAGTACCATCACTAATACTAATACCAACATCTGCCCCAACTAAAGCAACTGCATCATTCACACCGTCTCCAACCATGACAACTTTATTACCAGCAGCAACAAAGCCCTGAATAATAGATGCTTTATCTTTTGGTAAGACATCAGCATGAATCTCACTAATTCCTAATTCTTTTGCAATAATTCTAGCAGTATCTAAATTATCTCCAGTAAGCATAACTGTAGTAATACCTAACTTCTCTAAATGAGAAATAATATTCTTCATATCAGGACGAACAGTATCACGAACACCAAGTAATCCAACAACTTCCTTCTCTTTTACTAAATATAAAATACTACAACCTGCACTTACTAATTTCTTATAATCCTTCTCATGAAAATCACTAATTCCTAACTCCTTAAGCAATTTTTTATTTCCAACATAATAATGTTCTGAATCAATAACACCTTTAATTCCCATACCAGGAACATCAGAAAAATCCGAAACGGAAAGTAAGTTCTCCTTAGAAAAAGCAGAAGCAATAGGATGAGTAGAAAAGCTCTCCAAACTTCCTACCACTCTTAAAATAGAATAAGAACTATCATGATAAGAAAATACTTGATATACCTGTAACTTTCCATAAGTAAGAGTTCCGGTCTTATCAAATACCACTCTATCTACCCTTCTCATCTCTTCTAACACATCCCCCGATTTTACAACAATTCCCTTCTTAGCACAAAGGCCATAACTGACACTAATAACTAACGGAACAGCAAGCCCCAGTGCACAAGGACATGCAATAACTAACACAGTAACAAAAGTATGAAAACTAAAAGCAAAACCAAATCCCAACAATAATTTAATAACAAAAGCAACAACCGCAACAATAAAAATAAATGGTACAAAATAACTACTAATCTTATCTGCAACTTTTTCTATTTTATTTTTCTTTCCTAAAGATTCAACAACCATACTAACAATACTAGAAACCATAGATTCCTTACCAATTCTTTTTGCTTTATATTCAACTACACCATCATAATTCATAGAACCAGCAAGAACCGTACTACCTTTCTTCTTTAATACCGGTACACTTTCTCCTGTAATAAACGCCTCATCTGCATAAGACTCCCCTTGAACAACCTCACCATCAACAGCAAACTTCTCTTGAGGACGACAAACTAAAACATCATCTTCTCTAATTTCATCCAAGGTCACAGAAACCAAGTCATCTCCCTTTTTCATAACTGCTTTCTTAGGAGTAATCGTCACTAAATTACAAATCGCACTAGTAGACTTATTCTTACTAATATTCTCTATAAATCTACCAAGTTTTACAAAATAAATCACCATAGTAACAGACTCAAAATACAACTCATGCAAAAACAAAGTATTACCGAAACAAATCTGTATAAAGCCATAAATACTATAAGAAAAACTAAAGAAAACACTAAAAAGTACCAGAGTATCCATATTAGGCATACGATGTATTAAATTCAAAAAACCACTTTTTAAAATATCCAATCCGTAAATTAAAAAAAGAAAAGAAATAACTAATAATATCAAACCATAAAAAACAGGATATTCCGTATAAGAAAATACCTCAGGTAATGATAACATATGCCCCATAGAAACATACATCAATAAAATTAGTAAAATACCAAAAATAAATAAATTACGTTTTTCTACTTTATATACTTTACTATCATCCGTATAAGAATACTCACCCGGACTAGAAAAGCCTGCTTGCGAAATATACTTCTGCAATTGAGCAATAGATAAATCATCACATTCAATTGTAACCATTCCTAAAATCAAATTAACAGAGGCAGAAAAGATTCCTGTCTGCTTTAATAAATACTTCTCAAGTCCGCTAGAGCAAGCACTACAAGTCATACCATCTACCTTTAATTGTATTTTTTTCATGAAGAATACCTCCTAAATAATTGCATTACCTCATCAACAACCTCTAAATTTCCCTCTGCCACTTCTTTTTTTATACAAGAATACATATGTTTTTCTAAGATAACAGAAGATAAACTTTTGACTGCTTTATCTACTGCCAAAAGTTGTGTTAATAAATCATCACAGTACCGGTCTTCCTCTATCATTTTTTTAATACCTGCTACCTGACCAGAAATACGATTCAATCTATGAATAAATTGTTTTTTTTCTTCTTCTGTTCGATACGTCTTTTTCATAATACCACCAATTTAATTATATACCCTACCAAGGTATATGTAAAGAAAAAAAGAAAGGAAGTCTAATAACCTAATACTCCCTCTAATGTTTCATCATTTTCAATAAATTCAGATACATCAATAATAGTATACTTATCCTTAGTATCGCGAACAACCACTTGCTTAATACCTGCATTAATAATCATTCTTTTACATAAAGCACATGGTCTAGCATTCTCAACATAACTACCATCATCATAATTAATTCCCACTAAATACAAAGTAGAGCCCAGCATATCACATCTTTTAGCACTAATAATAGCATTCTGTTCAGCATGAACACTACGACATAATTCATATCGCTCTCCTCTAGGAATGTTCAATTTTTCACGAGTACAATACTTTAAATCACAACAATTCTTTCTACCACGAGGAGCACCTACATAACCAGTAGAAACGATTTCATCATGATTAACGATAATAGCACCAAAGTTACGTCTCAAACAGGTACCACGTTCCGAAACACTTTCTGCAATATCCAAATAATAATTATTTTTATCTCTTCTCATAACATCACCTAAAATAACTATATCATATAATAAACATTTATTTATATTTTTTTCATCATTTTACTAAATTATCTTATTTACTCTAATGATACATAGAGTAAACATCTTCAAAATCTTCCCTTAACATTACTTTTTGCTATACACCATAACCGAATCTTTTGTCTTATGATCCTTAAACTTAATTCCATCAATTCCCAAAAAACTATAGAAAGAATTAAAATATTCACCTAATATTTCTTTATCCCATTCTAAGTCATAAATAGGATGAAAAGATGTTTCGTAAGGATCTTGTGTATTATATAAATAACAAAGAACCATATTTCCAGAAGTATTTAAATGAGGATTTAATAAATCACCCATGGCTTTAACGTCTTCTACTGTATTCCACTTACCAATATTAGAAAGATGAATAAAGTCATAACTATCTAATAAATTAGTATCAAAATCTCTATAAATTAAATCTCCTTGAATAAACTGAAAATGAATTTTAGTAATAATATCTTTTACCTGATTAAAACTCTCATCATCATGTAAATAACTCATCTGTTGTTGCAACAAAGTATCAGAATACTCATCTGTAGTAAACAAAGAAAGTCTTACCTTTTTGCCAGGAAACATATGAAATAACTCATCCCAAAATAAGAAAGACTCATAATCTAAAAGACGCAAAGTATCCCTTAAAGCATAATATCCTTCCTTAGAAAATACCTGGGAATTATATAAAAAAGTATCTGGATAATCCATATATCTAAAAAAGTTTAAAAATTGCCTACGATCAAACTGAAGTAATCCTGCTACTTTTAAATAAAAATATTCTTTTGTATTAGGACAAGCATCGATAACACTTTGGTCATAGCAACCACGCATACCAAGTTCAATAACCTGATCTAAGGAAGAACCAACAGTAAGTGCTTTTTTGTCTTTTACATCAAAATAAGATAAATAACCTTGAATATTTTCAGTAGAAAAAGGATATATATGATAAAAATTATGATAATCATCAGAATTTCCTATTCCCGAACACTTAGAAATAGCTTTTTGTAATCTAACATCAAACGTTTCCATAACTACCCCCTATTCATTATTTTTTAATTCTGCCTCATATAATTCACGATAACTAGGACACTTTTTAAGAAGTTCTTTATGTCTCCCTTCTCCAACAATTTTTCCGTCTTCAATAAATAATATTCTATCACTATTAATAATTGTACTTAATCTGTGAGCAATAATTAAAATAGTATAATCTTTCTGCAAATTACTAATAGCTTTTTGTATTTCTCTTTGTGTCTCATTATCGAGTGCACTCGTTGCCTCATCAAATAAAATAATCTCTGTCTTTTGTAAAAATGCTCTAGCAATCGCTAGTCTCTGTCTCTGACCTCCCGAAAGATTAACTCCACCTTCTCCAACAACAGTATCATATCCATCAGGTAAACTCATAATAAACTCATGAATACACGCAAGCTTACACGCATTTATCATTTCATCTTCCGTCATATCAGGCTGCACCAGTCTCAAATTCTCTCGAATACTAAGATGAAAAATATAGGGACTCTGACTAATAATAGTAATATTACCACGAATGCTTTCTTTATCTAAAAGAGAAATATCAACACCATCAATAGTAATACTACCACTATCAACATCATACATCTTACATAACAAATTAAAAATAGTACTCTTACCTGCCCCACTCTTTCCAACAAACGCAACCGTCTCATTAGCATGAACTTCAAAACTTAAATCATCAAGTACTTTTCTATTATTGGAATCATAATGAAAATTAACATGAGAAAAACAAAAATCACCATTTACTTTATCTAAATGACGAGAACCAAATTTCTCTTTAGAAAATTGATCACTATACATAATAGCAAAAACCCTACTACAAGATAAATTAAAATCTTTAATACTTTGTAATAACATTCCTAAAATATCAATAATAGAAGTAACTCTTCCCTGATAATTATGAATAACTAAACCATTCGCAACAGCTAAATTTCCCATCGTAATTAAATATACCAATAAAAAGATTAATCCTAAATGAAAAATATCTTGTAAACAAAAGCGAAGACAATTATATCTATTATTAACTTGCATCATCAAATATCTACTCTGATTTAATTCCTCTACTTGACCATGAAGTTCAGAAGAAAAACTATCTTCCGAATGTAACATCTTAATATTGCGAAGTCCTCTGACAATTTCGGAAACAAAACCAGTAACTTTCTCATTCTGCTTACGAAATTCCTTATCCTTACTATTATAGATTCTAACTCTTCTTCTCTCAATCAGATAAAGTACAAGAACCATAACAATTAAATAAATAAAAGCCCAGAAATTAATAATAAATACCGCAATAAAAATACCAAAATTAATTAATATTCTACTAAGATACAAATTCAAAACATTAAAAATATCCGCCAATCTACTAGTATCACTAGTAAGTCTTTGAATAAATACTCCTGAACTATTAGAATCAATAACCTTATTTTCTAATCTTAATATGTTTTTTCCTAATGCAGTCTGTATTTTTATAAATGATTCTCGAAAAATAACCATAGAATAATATCTAGAAAAATAATTTAACATACTACGTAACATTTCAAGCAAACATAACACTGAGGCCATCATCAACAACTGATAAAACATACTATCTGTTAAATAGATAATTATATTAGCACTAATAATTGGCACAACAACACTAATCATAACTACAACAAAATTACATAAAATATTTAATTAATTTTGCTTTTTGATCTTTAGCATACTGCCAAACAAATTTTAAATTAGAAAAAAACTCTTTCATAGTTACTCCTCAATAATAAGTCCAATAGGACAATGATCACTACCTAATATATCTTTATAAATAAGACTATCCTTAACTCTAGAAATAAATGATTTAGATACTACAAAATAATCAATCCTCCACCCTATATTTTTTTCTCTAACACCACGTCGATAACTCCACCAAGTATAATTATCTCCTCTATCAGGATATAAATAACGGAACGTATCAATAAAACCAGCTTGTAATAACTTACTAAACTTACCACGTTCTTCATAAGTAAAACCAGCATTACCTATATTAGACTTCACATTTTTTATATCAATTTCCTCATGAGCAACATTCATATCACCACAGAAAACAACTGGTTTATTCTCTTCTAACTTTTTGATATAAGCTAAAAACAAATCTTCATACCGCATACGAGATTCCATTCTAGATAAATCTCGTTTTACATTTGGTACATAACAATTCACTAAATAAAAAGAATCAAACTCTAACGTAATATTACGCCCTTCACTATCATACTCCAAATCTCCTATTCCATAAGTAACAGAAATAGCCTCAACTCGACTAAAAATAACAGTACCAGAATATCCCTTACGCTCTGCTGGATATAAATACATAGTATAACCATCGGGTCTAAAATCAAACTGATCTTCCATTGCTTTTACTTCTTGCATACAAAAGATATCAGCATCAACATCATCAAAAAAATCACGAAGCCCTTTCTTTAGGCAAGCTCGAATTCCCGCAACATTCCACGATACTATTTTCATTTTAACTCCTCCTTCAACTGATATAAAAATGGACTAAATGCTGTCGGTAAAGCAAAGCGCTCTTCCACCTCAGAAATACGATAAAACATATCCTGACAATTTACACTTTCAAAAGTCACAAAATACGCTTGCATTTTCCACTTTTTATGGGTAAACACATGCGTATAATAAATACTCTTCTTAATATTTTCTACTATACCAAACTCTAAAGACCATTCTCTAACCTCTTCAACACTCTTATTTCCAACCATATTAGGAAACTCATATAAATTATGTAAAAGCCCTGGACTCTTTCTCTTTCTAACAAGAGTCTTACCTTGCCAGATAGGAATAATAACTGTCATATCCACTTCTTCTTTTACTTTTTTTTCATCTTTCACAGGAAACAAATAATAATTACTATTTTGATAAGAAAGGCACCCTTCTTTCAAAGGACAAACATCACACTTTGGCATACCATTAGGAATACAAATAACTTCTCCTAACTCCATTAATCCTTCATTAAAATTTCCAGCATCGCCGGATATCATAGACAAAAGAGTATCATGAATCTTTTTTTTAGTACTATCCTTAGAAATATTAGAAGAATCATTATAAAACCTAGTAAATACTCTCATAACATTTCCATCAACGGTAACTTGATTTTCTCCAAAACAAATAGAAGATATCGCACCAGCTGTATATTCTCCAATACCTGGTAATTGAATAATCTCAGAATAAGTAGTAGGAAATATTCCTCCATATTCTTCTACAATCTTAATGGCTGCCTTCTTTAAATTCCTAGCTCGATTATAATAACCAAGTCCCTCCCATAATTTTAATAATTTATCTTCAGAAACCATCGCTAATGAAAAAACATCAGGTAACGCTTCCATAAACCTCTCATAATAAGAAATTACTGCTTCTATTCTGGTTTGCTGAAGCATCACTTCAGATATCCACACATGATAAGGATTTTTATCTCTTCTCCACGGAAGAATTCGTCTATTTTTTAAAAACCAATCTTCTAAACTACGACTATACCTTTGCATAAAACTCACCACTTATCACCTTATTATACCATAAATAATTCTCTACTTTTACTATTTCTAAAAATATGTTATACTAGGCAAGAAAAAGAAAGATACTATAAAAACAATTTGCAAATACAAACATAAATTTAACAAAAATACATAATAAGGATGATACTATGTACAAAATAGAAAAAAGTCTAACCAAGCTAAACCATAATCAACCAACATTTTTTCTAGACCCTAAAGAACAACTAGAACTAAAAAAGAAATTAAAAGAAACGTCTTACAAAATCTATAAACCCTACCCTGATAGTGAAAAAAACATCTTCTACACTACGACTACCCCAAAAGTATTGTTATATGAAATTATTTCCAAAACACCACTAGAACATAGAGAAATACTGGGTACCCTATTTTCTCTAAATATTACCAGTGAACTATTTGGAGATATTATCATGAAAGATAACCATTACTACATCTATTTATTAGAACCTATCGCACCTTATATAAAATCAAATCTATTAAAGATTAAAAATACAAATATTACCCTAGAAGAAATACCACTAGAAACATTAAAAGACTATCATAAAGAATATAACCCTATCGAAATAATATCATCTAGTAATAGAATAGATACAGTAATCGCAAGATTAATAAACACAAGTAGAAAAAACATAATAGAAAAAATAAAGAAAAAAGAAATTATATTAAACTATTCTCTGCTAAAAAAATCAGATTACAAATTAAAAGAAAACGATGTATTCAGTATCAAACGACTAGGTAAATACAAATACATCGGTATCATAAAAGAAACAAAATCTAAAAACTATATTATTAAATGCCTAAAATATAAATAGATAAGACTACCTTATCTATTTTTTATTTTATGAATTAATTTAATTAAATAATAATGCCAAGTAATAGGAAGCTCAAATTCTCCTATCAACTCTTCAACAATTCCATTAAACCCTCGTTTAAATTCATATATTCCATAGTCTTTTGGATGTAGATTAATATTAGCAGGAATTCCATAGAAATTATGTTTCTTAAATCCATGTTCCACACCATATTGTATCATCATCCATTGTAATAAATACTGAGAATTAAACTTCATAAACTCTTGATAATTACCACTAGATAAATAAATAATTTCAGGTTGTATAATCATAAACATCGAACCAGATAAAGTAATAACATCTGTTTTCTTCTTTTTTCTAATATCTTCTGCTTCACTAATTCTTTTATCATAAGAAGATATTTCATTTTTCAAATTTTTCTTCTGTCCTTCATTATATTTTGCATCAGAAAGTTTAGCTAACTTCTCCTCAGCAACCAATTTATCATTTTCTAACTTTTCTCGATATTTAACCAAGTCTAATTCCGTAACATAATATTTAACTTCTCCCTTATCATGAAAAAGTTCATACATCTTCTTATAATAATCAACACTGCGGACAGAAAAGTTTTTTCTCTCTCCAGTTTCAACCATAATATTTTGAAATCGATCTAACTCATCATATCCTAACTCTTTAACAGTAATACCTATTTTTTCTGTCTTACGAATCGTATTTCTAGTATTTGGCTTCATCTCTTTCAATAATTGCTCTTTCGTCTTACCTTCTAACGGTAAAGAAAACATCCAACCAACTTGTTCCATATCAGGAATACTAACCTTTTTAAATCCAAATTCTTCTAATTGCGAAACAACACCACTATGATCGACTCCACCCTCAACAAGATTACCATCAATATCTCTTTCTTTATAGATAACATAAGGATCCATTCTAAAAATATAACCTTTATGACTTTTTACATACTTCTTTACTTCACTTAAAAAATAATTTAATACTTTTTTATCCTCATAATCAACCAATAACCCTCTAGGAGAATAAAACTCATATTTACCAAAATGTCTCTTATGAGAAACTAACATTGCTGCAGCTATAATCTTCTTGTTACTCTTAACTCCAACAAAATAAACATCCCAACCGTTACTTTTACGCAAACTTCCAATTTCTGGAGCAGATAGAAAAGTCTTTAATGGATGATTTTCCCAAAAAGATCGATACTCTTGTTCTGTAATTTCTATAAATTGCATATTATCACCTTCACTATATTAGTATATATGAAAATACATATTTTATCAAATAACCTATTTCCTAATCCTTAACCTTTTCCTTTTATTATTTTGATAAGCATCTCCTACTTTCTGATAAACAACTTTATCTTTATCAAAAATAGTAATAATAAATAGAAAAACAACAATAACCAAAATAACAATAACAATACATAATATAAAACTAAATTCATCACGTTGTGGAATAGTAGTATCTAAGTAACTGTTAGTTAAATAAGTATTAAAATTATCTTTTGTAATAACTACCTCATTTTCAGCAGGAACAAAATTTTTAATATTTTTAATCGCCAACTGTTTTAACTCATCATCAATCACAACAGGATATCCATATACTTTAATTGGTTTAGGAACATCAGTTGTCCTCTCATATGTATAATCAATAATATCCTTATATTTATCATAATCACTCGCATCAATTGCGACTAAATAAGTATGCCAAAGACCTGTATCCTCTTCTTCAATTACAAAATGAATCTCTTTATTAGACTTTTCATAATAAGCAAACTTCTCACTCATTTTAGAAATCGTAATATAACTATAATCATCGACCGTCTCCACTTGACTCCAAGGTAATATTTCCTTTTTTTCATGATATAATTGATAAATACAAACCACTAAAATAGTAATAACAATTAAATAAGCAAGACATACAAATCCTTTAAAAATTAAGCGTTGTTCATACCATTTTTTATGATTATATGCATTCTTACTTTGTCTTTTACTAATTATCTTCTTCATAAACTTACCTCTATTATATAATACCATAGAACAAAGAAAAAAGGATAGCTAAACTATCCCATTTTTTAAATAAATAAATAATCTGGTTTTTGATAGCTTTGATTATAATCTTTATCTTTCATATATTTATCAATAAGTACTACTTGTTGCTGTTCCAAACTTTTTACTACATCAATAATTCTTTGATTTCTAGAACCTCTAAAATAAAGATCATAACTTTTCTCTTCCTGAATAAACTTTCCATCAACTAATACATCAATTTGATCAAGTAATCTTCTCATCTTAGGATTAGAAAGCATCGCTTCATAAGTAAAACCTGTATAACACCATACATTAAGTCCCATCTCATGCGCAGCTTTACTAATTTCATAGCAAGCATCAGCTTGACATACAGGATCTCCTCCAGACAATGTAATACCATCCTGATTTTTTATTTTTTTCAATTCAGAAATAACATCTTGAACATCTACCAAGGCACCACCATCAAAATCCCAAGTACTAGCATTATGACAACCAGGGCAATGATGAGGACATCCTTGTGTCCAAACAACAGTTCTAACTCCTTCTCCATCAACAATAGAATCTGGTTGTAAATAAGCGGCTAATCTTATCTCCATCTTATTTACCTTCTTGATTCATTATTTCTTTAATTCCAGTATGTTTTACACGGTCTCTTTCTTCTGCACGTTTACCATTATTAAATCTATCAACATCTCCTGCTAAATAACCTGTAACACGTCTAATTCTTTCAAATTTTTGTCCTTCTCCAACTATTTTTTCCATAATAAATTCACTCCTCTTTCTCTATTTTATTTTTAATTACAACAATTTTTCTCAATAGATGTAATCTTTTCCATTGGAACCCCTTCAAACTCATGTCGTCCACACTTAGGACAAACATCATTAATCACTCCAACATATCCACACACTGGATCACGATCTACAGGGTGATTAATTGCTCCATATCCAATTCCTGCTTCCTTCATAATACGAATAACTTTTTCAAAAGCTTCAACATTGGAAGCAGTATCACCATCTAACTCAACATAAGAAATATGTCCTCCATTAGTAAGTTCATGGAAAGGAGCCTCTTTCTCTATTTTATTTGTAATACTAATATGATAATAAACAGGTATATGGAAAGAGTTCGTATAATATTCTCTATCTGTAACACCTTTAATTTTTCCATATATTGCTCTATCAATTCCCGTAAATCTACCAGATAATCCTTCAGCAGGTGTTGCTAAACAAGTAAAATTCAAATTATATTTACGAGAATACTCATCACAACGTTCTCTCATAAACTTAATAATTTCTAAACCTAATTTCAAACTTTCTTCACTTTCACCATGATGTTTACCAGTCAAAGCTTTTAAGCACTCCGCAAGACCAATAAAACCAGTAGACAATGTTCCATGTTTCCAAACCTTACGAAGACGATCCGTAGGTTTTAACTTTTCACCATTAGCCCAGACTCCCTGTCCAAGTAAAAATGGAAAATTATAATTATGTTTATTACATTGAACTTCAAATCTTTCTAACAATTGATTCTTTACAATATCCATCAATTCTCCAAGTTCTTTAAAAAAGCCATCCATATCTGCTTTATCTCTTTCTTTTA
Source organism: Candidatus Faecimonas gallistercoris (assembly GCA_018712565.1). GTDB lineage: Bacteria > Bacillota_I > Bacilli_A > RF39 > UBA660 > Faecimonas > Faecimonas gallistercoris. The sequence goes on along the minus strand of DVGU01000015.1, from coordinate 19,241 downwards.
AACAGATACCATATTTAATTCCAAGTCTTGGTAAATTAATCGTAGTAAAAGATAAATTTCCACGACTAGTAACAACTTGATTATCAGGAGAAGTAACATCACCTATAACCCTAGTTCTACATCCCATATATGCTATCTCAGTATTAATATCTCCTTCTTTATAATATTGTAAATTAAATGGAGCATCAATAAAGGCAAAGTTAGGGAAAAGTCTTTTAGCAGAAACTTTACAAGCCAACTTAAATAAATCATAATTTTTATCCTCTGGATTATAATTAATTCCTTCTTTTACTTTAAATATAGAAACAGGGAAAATTGGTGTTTCACCTTTTCCAAGACCACGATCAGTAGAAAGTAAGAAATTCTTAATAACCATTCTACCTTCAGGAGAGGTATCCGTTCCAAAGTTAACTGATGAAAATGGAACCTGAGCTCCTGCTCTTGAATGCATAGTATTCAAATTATGAATAAATGCCTCCATTGCCTGTTGTGTTGCTCGATCTGTTTTCTGTAATGCTTTCTCATAAGCTTTAGCAAAAATCTCATGAATCCTACTAGAACCCTTTTTATAATCACTAAAATCTTCTACATTTAATTCAATAGAATCAACTTTATCAATCTCGCGAATAATTCGATCAATATTAATAACTGGAATAAAACCTTCTAAATCTAGGAAATCATAAATAGTTTGTTTAAACTGTTTTTTAAATGTTTTTAATACTCCTGGAGCCATATAATAATCAAGTGCTGGTATTGCTTGCCCTCCATGTTGATCATTTTGATTAGACTGAATTGCAATAGCAGCAAGTGCTCCATAAGTAGAAATATCTTGTGGTGTACGAATATAACCATGTCCTGTATCAAAACCATTTTTAAATAACTTTGATAAATCTATCTGACAACAAGTAGTAGTACCCATTGCCAAGAAATCCATATCATGAATATGAATAGTACCATTATCATGTAACTCTGCATACTCTTTCTTCATAAGATATGCTTTAGCAAACTCTTTAGAAACTGTTGCTCCATACTGAAGCATGGTTCCCATTGGACTATTACCATCAATATTAGCATTTTCTCTTTTAGCATCTTCTTCATTTGCTGACTTAAGTCCTAAATTTTCTAATGATTTTAAAAACTTATGTGTTTTATTATCACCGAAGAAACTCTCTCTTGATTGATTTCTTCTTTCTCTATAAGAAGAAAATGATTCATAGACATCATTATATCCTTTACTAGATAATTCATTTTCTATATAATCTTGAATTTCTTCTATTTTAAATTTCTTATTTTTTTCTTCGGCATCTTTTTCAATTTTCTTTAAAACTGCTCCATATACTTTTTGAATATCTTTGGATGTATATTTACGTTCCTTTTCTTCCTCATCATCATCAACTTCAACACTATCAAATCCCTTTTTTATAGCTAAGGCAATTTTTGCTCCATCAAAAGGAACTTTCTTACCATTTCTTTTAATAACTATAACATCTTCTAGCATCTCATTTAACTCATTAACATCTGCCATATTTCTACCTCCCACAACTTTTCTCTAAATCCATTGTATGATGCAAAATAGTAAAAATCAATACAAAAAATTATGAAAAAAACACCCAATTTTTTAAAAGTATTGATATATATAGATTTAGTAAAAAAAACTTTTTTGTTCGATTTACGACAATTGACAAAATATAGACATTTTACATTTTTTCGAAAAATGATTTTTTATTTTTTTAAAAAAAATAAATTAAAAAATCACTAATTCCCTTATTTTTCAACAAATACACAAATTATTTTTTAGGTTTTTTTAGTTTTTTCTAAAAATCACTTTTTTATTTTTTACAATTTTTCGAGTTTATTTATATAGCACTCACCACACAAAGATTCATATGAAACAGCACTATCATTATCAATAACAATACTATCCCCCTCTAAAATAAATTTACCATCAACTTTTCTTCCATTAAAACGAGCTTTCTTTCCACACTTACAAATAGTTGGCATTTCTAAAAGTTCATCTGCTAGTTCTAATAATCTAATGGATCCTTCAAATCCATTCGTTTTAAAATCAGTTCTAATTCCAAAAGCAATAACAGGAATATTATATTTTTTAGTAATATAAAATAATTCATCTACTTGTTTTCTTTTTAAAAATTGCGCTTCATCCACTAATATACAATCAATAGATATAATATTATCACCTAATATAGAAATAATACTATCATCCTCACCAATTAAATAATCAACCTTTCTTTCAAGACCAATACGAGAAACTATTTTCTCATCACCTTTAGTATCAATGCTAGACTTTAAAAGTACAACTCTTTTACCATTTTCTTCATAATTATAAGCAGTCTGTAAAAGAATAGTAGACTTTCCTGCATTCATCGCTCCATATCTAAAATGAAATTTAGCCATTATTATTTATCCTTCTTATCTGTAGAGCCAAAGCCTCCAACCCTCTCTCCTTCTGCATTATCACCATCTACTGTCAAATATTTTTGAAATAAAACCTGTCCAATAACATCTCCCTTTTTAACTTCAATATCATGATCACTGCAATTAAAATATGCAAAGTAAAAATGGCCATCATTAGAAGGATTTCCATAATAATCATAATCAACTAATCCTACACTATTTGCCATTAAAAAGCCTTTTTTAGGACCACTACTACGATTTAACAATAAATAACATTCATCCTCACCACAATACGCTTTTAAGCCTGTTGGAATTAGCGTTGGCTTAATACCTGGATAAAATTTAGGAATAACTATATCCTCAGCCGCTTCTACATCATATGCCGCAGCATACTTTGTCTTCCTAACTGGTAAATGAATCCCCTTATCTTCATAACCTTTTACTACTTCAAACCCTCTTGTTTTCATAACTAATCTCCTTCTTTCAATATTTTAATTTAATACTTTTCCTAAATACTTTTTCTGTATCTTTATTTTTTGGCATATCCCAATTCATAACATAATTAACTATATAAGAATCAATAACATCATCATAAGTTTCCATAGTATAAATAACTAATGCATCATCACTAATAGTATCTAAAGAAGTATCTATCTTATCATCATAATGCATAGAACCATTCTCTATATAGAAACAACTTCTTTTATCTTTTGAATCATAGTTAACAATTTTAACTTTGTTATCATCACTACTACTTATGAATAGACAATTTTTCTTAATACTATCAGTATCTACCTCTTGACCATTTTTAAGTTGTTCTTCTATTTTCTTATAATCATCTAAAGAGACATTATAAGCGATAAAATTTTCATCAGAATAAAGATTTATCATATGATATAGTGGTCCTTTTTTCTTATAACTATTACCACGTCCAAAGATAACTGATTGTTCTTTTACTTGATTATTGACTACCAAATCAGTAGTGTTTTCTTCTATCATCCTTTCTACTTCTTGATAATAATTAACTAATTCTTCATGGTTTTCCTTAACTAAAGAAGAATTTTGATTAAAATTAGCATCAAATGGTATAAAAGAAAGTATCTTGGATAATATCTCTTTATTTTTCTTACTAGCTTCCTCTTTCGCTTCATCAAAGTTATCAAAGACTTTATCTACATTAATAGAATTATTGCAGCTTCCATTCATTAAACACTCACTAGGTTCTACTCTAGATAAAAAATCTCCATATCGTTTATCTTTTTCATAAGGGAAAACCACATTATATTGGCAAAGAGTATCACCATACATACTATATTCTTCTTGCCTACCTACTACATAACATTTAGATGCTATATAAATTACCCCATAATTTTCATCTAACGCATTAAGATCATCCATCCAAGTTTTTCTTTAATAGGCATAACGGCATACTTTATTGGATAATTATTTTTCATTGTAAACCTCCTTCATTTTATATTTATCATCACCATAAATTTTATATATTTTTTGATGAGGAACTTCTTCTTTAAGAGACAATTTCTTATCAAGACTTTCTAAACCACCAATAAGAGTTTCATTAATAGAATAAGAAATCATATCAAGATAGTTATTTTCACAGTAAACCCCTTCAGTTTTAGGACACCCTAACATAGAAACATAACCATCAGGTGACTTATATACTTGCAAAATATTACTATCCATTATCTCTTCTAAAATATTTGGATAAAAAGAAACAAATAATATTTCTTCTCCACACAATTCACAAGGAATAATACCTCTATCGGTAGATTTTAAATAACCTCCTCTTACTGCCTTATCCCTAGTTAAACCAAAGGTCAAAGTAAAACCAGCTTTTAATCTTTCTTCCATTACTCTACTCCCTCTAATATTTTACTATTATCTATATATAATACCTTTTTATTCTTCTCTAAACTCTGAACAACATCAATAATGCATTGATTACTACTACCCACGTAATAAATTTTTTCTGAAGCAAGCTTCATAATAAACTTACCATCTAATAAAACATCAATATGATTTAGAATACACTCCAAATCTTTATCTTTTTCTTTTTGCTTTAATAAATCATCCCATAAATATCCAGTATAAAGCCAAATAGTCTTATTAGGAAATCGGTTTTTAATCTCACGAACGAAACTAGCAATCTCACCACGATTTCCACAATATAAAGGATCTCCTCCTGATAAAGTTATCCCACTACACCAGTCCTTTTCTAACTCATCAAATATTTCCTTTTTCGCAGCATCATCAAATTCTAATCCATCGTTAGAATCCCAGGTAATGGCATTTTGACAGCCAGGACACTCATGAGAACAACCTGATACCCATAAAACAACACGAAGACCCTCTCCATTTAACATATCAGCCTTAGTAATATTATGATATCTCATCTAAATACACCTTCTTGTATCCGCTTAGCATTTCTTCTATTTTTCTTATCAAGCCAATTACTAACTTCTTCATCACTTAAATTACAATATTCCTTAATCCATTCCATCACAATTAAACAGTCTGCATATTCTTCCAACAATCGTTCTTTATGCATCTTCCCTCGCAAACACTTTGTTAACTGTTGGTTAAGTTCACAAAACTCTTCAATAGCAATCACTAATACTTTTTCTTTTAAATCATCACAAATCTTACTATAATGATACATTACATGGACTTCCTTTCTGATATCTCAACCATCTTAGAATTAGAAAGCATCGTATCACCATGCACCCTAGAATAAGATAAATATCCGTTCATACGATCAATCTTCGTAAGATCACTACTTCCACATTTCGGACAAACATCCATATCTAACTCCTCATGACCACAATTATTACAATAAGATAAAGATAAATTTACTCCTTCATAAAAACCTTTGTCCATAGCTCTCTCAACATAAGTTACCATAGCCTTAGTATTATAACTTAAATTATATCTAACATATTGAATTCTTCCACCACGGAACAAATCCCAAAATCTATCCTCTAAATCTTGCTTTTCGATACCTGTAATATCTTCCCAAACACCACAATGGAAACTATTAGAAACATACTCACGGGAGCTAACTCCAGGAATCACACCATACTTTTTACGGAATTGTTTAATTTGTAGTCCACATAAATTCTCAGCTGGAGTCCCATAAATTGCATATAAAATATAATCTTTATTTTTAAATTCTGTAATTTTTTTATTAATATATTTCATAACATCAAGAGCAAACTGTCCATCTTCTACAATACTTTTTCCATTATATAACATTTGCAATTCATTTAAAGCAGTAATGCCAAAAGAAGCAGTAGCAGACTTCAAAACTGGCTCAATAGCATCATCCGGTTGCAAATGACCCCCGTAAAATCCTCCTTGACAATAAGCAAGCGGATTCGTAGACGCCTTACGCTTTGCCAAGTATCGATAAGTACGAATATGGACCTTTCGAATCATCTCTAAATAATAATCAAGCACTTCATAAAAATCCTTTTGTTCCTCACGTGCCTTAGCTAAAATCATAGGTAAATGTAAGGATACTGCACCAATATTAAATCTTCCCACAAACACAGGCTTATCCTTAGAATCTTTAGGTTCCATTCCACCTTTCTCATACCATGGCGATAAAAATGCTCGACATCCCATAGGAGAAACAATACGTCCATACTTTTTATACATCTCTGGGACATAGCCTTCACCACTCAACGATAAATAATCTGGATACATTGTCTTTTCACTACAATGAATAGCTGTAAGAAAACTATCACGCAATATACCACCCTCACCATGTAATTTTTTATCATATAAAAATACAAGTTTAGGAAATAAAGTTGGACGTTTAAACCTTTCTTTTCCTTGCCCCTCTCGATGTACATTAAGAATCGTTTTCGCAATCATAACAGCAAACTTATCTGTATCTACCCCAAAACTAAAAGTAACAAAAGGATAATCTCCTCGACTAGAACTAACTGTATTTAATTTATATTCAATACCTTGATATCCTTGTTCACACTCCCGAACAGTCTTACGCCAAGCATAGTCTTCTGCCTCCTGCTTATACTCCTTACCCTTAATATCCAAATATTCATCATAATACATATCATAACTTTTTTTAGCATACTTAGCTAAAACAGTATCAACTTCTGGTACTGTAAACCCTCCATACTGCATAGCTGTAGTATTAATAATAACATCACCCATAACATTAAAAGCCGTCTGTAATGTCTTAGGCTCTGTATACCAAATATTACTCATCTCAAACCCATCATTTAAAACACTAGTCATATCAAACAAGCAACAATTCATCGTATCACGTCTAGCACTCATATCATGAATATAAATATACCCATCTTTACATGCCTCTATCTCTGAAGGAGTTAAAAAGAATTTTTTATATAACTCTTTATTCAAACTATTATAAATTAAACATCTCTGTGTAGTTACTAAAGCACTATCCATATTAGAACATTCTTTATCACCAATATAAGTAATAACTTGTGCTCTCTTATAAACCTTATCTAAAATATGCACAATTTCTTTTTTATAATCACGATACTCACGATAACTTTTAGCAACCAAGGGGTTAATTTGTTCCAATGCAGCCTCGCAACAACTATGAACTTGTTCCACAGTAGGATTACTAGTTTGAGTATTAAGCAACTCTAATACTTTAGACACAATTTTATCTAATGCATCATCAGTCAAATCAACCATGACTCTCTCCGCACTAGCAACAACTGCTTTTTTAACTCTCTCTGGATCAAACTTTTCCAAATTCCCATTTTTTTTAATAACCATAATTTCTTTAGACATACACTACTCTCCTATCCTACAAATTCCATTCTACCCCAGAAACAAAAAAAGTTATTGTTGCATTTGCAACAATAAAAGAAATTTGTTAAAATTTTAAAAAAAGAGGTGAAAAATATGTCTAAAACATTAGATCAAACAAGAATCAATCAATTTAAAAAAAATTTGTCAAACTGTGTCAATGTAAAACGTAAAACATTTTACAATAAAGACTTAATTCTAAGCTATTCTCCTATAAAAAAGAAAATAGGTTTTATTACTTATGGAAAAGCAAATATTGTAAAAACAGACAGTAATGGAAACACTACAATCATGAGAGACTTAAAAGAAAACGATATCTTCTCTAACTTATTTTTTCAAGAAACAGAAGATGAAATTTATATCATAAGTAATGAAGAAACAGAAGTAATATTTATTGATTATTATACGATACTAAAAAATTGTAATAAGACTTGTCCCTTTCATAATAAATTAGTTCTAACATTATTCGACTTATTAATACTAGATAACAAACAACAAAATGAAAAGATAGAACTATTATCAAAACGTACCGTAGAAGAAAAAATACTTTTTTTCTTAAAACAAAGAATGAATGAAAATCATATTTTTAAAGTAACAACCTCTTACAAAGCCATTGCAGAATATTTATTTGTAGATAGATCAAACTTAATGCGAGAATTAAAAAGAATGGAAGAAAAAGGAATAATAGAAAAACACGAAAAAACGATTAAGATTAACCTTTAATCGTTTTTATTTAGATTGTTTAAAAAATTCATCTTTTAATTTCTTCAAAGTATAAATATCTTTTTCCAACCAATCACAAGAATGAATAGTATCATGATCAACAAAATTATTACCAGTCGATACAAAAAATGGAGAATCAAAAAGAAGCATACCATTATTTGGAGAATCCTTCTTAACAACAGTACGAAGTAATAATGGTCCTATATAAGGATTAAAATTACGTAATCGAATATATCTAACATCATCATAACGAAGTAAAATAGCATCTTCTTCCTCTAAAGAATATTTTCCAGGCTCAATATGACCAAAAGAGTCACAAATAGAAACATCATTAGTCATAATAGAAGAAGTAAAAGTAGTGATAAATTTATTAGGTTCTTCTACTTTCATAACATTACCTAAAAGAATATCATCTCTATGAATGTTTTTAAAATCAATCATATAATACCTCCCAAATTACTCTTTATACTATCACAAACAATAAATAAAAGCAACAACATTTCTTGAAAAAAAAAGATTAGTGAGGAAGTAAACTCAAACTAACCTTTCCTTTTTCTAAATTAATGTCCTCAACATAACAATCAACAATATCCCCTACACTAACTACTTCACTAGGATGTTTAATATATTTATTCGTAAGTTTAGAGATATGAGCAAGCCCATCATTATGAAGACCAATATCAATAAAAGCACCAAAATCAACAACATTACGAACAGTTCCTTGCAATTTCATACCAATCGTTAAATCTTTAATATCTAAAATATCACTACGAAGTAAAGGTTGAGGCATTTCATCTCTAGGATCTAAATTAGGTTTCTTTAAAGACAATATGACATCTTCTAAAGTATATTGATCCGTACCCAACTTATCTTTATAAATACTAACATCAATTTTATTCAAGACATCGATTAATTCTTGACTACCAATATCACTAACACTAAATCCTAAATCTTTAAGTAACTCTTCAGCAACACCATAACTCTCAGGATGGATAGCTGTCTTATCTAAAGCATTATCTCCATCCGTAATTCGCAAGAACCCTATAGCCTGTTGATAAGCCTTATCGCTAAATATTTTATTTTTATGAATCTCATCACGAGACATAATTTTTCCCACTTTTTCACGATAATCAATTAATTTCTGACAAGCCCTCTTCGTTAGTCCAGATACATAACTAAGTAGTGACCCAGAAGCAGTATTTACATTAACTCCTACACTATTAACACACTTTTCAACAACAAAATCCAAAGAACTAGAAAGTTTTTTCTGACTAACATCATGTTGATATAGTCCTACCCCAATTCCCTCAGGAGGAATCTTAACAAGTTCCGCAAGAGGATCTTGAAGTCTTCTACCAATACTTACTGCACTACGTTTTTCAATCGCCAAATCAGGAAACTCTAAAGCCGCAACAGAAGAAGCACTATAAATAGAAGCTCCTGCTTCAGACACAATGACATATTTACAAGAAAGATTATATTCTTTTATCATATCTGCACAGAATCTTTCAGATTCCCGAGAAGCAGTACCATTACCTATTGCGATAATATCCACATGATAACGTTTAATAAGTTGTACCACTACTTCTTTTGACAGACGAATTCTATCAGAACTATTATTATTTAAAAATGGTTTGATAACAGTAGAATCCAAATACTTACCATTCTTATCAACAACCGCCAACTTACATCCATTAACAAATCCAGGATCAAAAGCAAGTACTACTTGTTCTTTCATAGGTGGAGTTAAAAGTAAAGCCTCCAAGTTCTTACCAAAATTATCAATTGCTGCCTCTTCTCCTTTTTCTGATAATTCTGCACGAACTTCACGTTCAATAGAAGGAGCAATCAATCTTTTATAAGAATCAGCAATTGCTTCCCTTACTCTATCAACAACAAAAGATTTATCATTTTTAATAATTTTTTTCTCTAAAAAGGCAAGAATATTCTCTTTATCAACATCAATACTAACTGTTAAAACTTTTTCTTTCTCCCCTCGATTAAGTGCCAAAATACGATGAGGTTTAATCGATTTTACAGGTTCAGAATAATCATAATACATTTCATATACTTTTCCTTCATCTTCTGCCTTCTTCTTCAATTTAGAAGTAATAATTCCATTTTTATAATAATATCTACGTATCCACTTACGATAACTAGCATTATCACTAACCCATTCAGCAATAATATATTTGGCACCAGTAATCGCATCATCAATAGACTTAACCTTATCTTTAACAAATTTTAAAGCCATCTCTTCTAAACTACCAGTAGTAGGAAAACTCATCATCATCTTAGCTAATGGTTCAAGACCCAGGGCAATTGCTTCTGTTGCCTTTGTTTTCTTCTTTTCTTTATAAGGACGATACAAATCTTCAACATCTACTAACTTAGTACAGCTCATAATAGATGCCTTCAACTCATCCGTAAGCATTCCCTTCTCATCAATTAAACGTATTACATCTTCTTTCCTTTTCAATAAATTTACCTGATATAAATACACTTCATTAATAGAACGGATGGTCTCCTCATCCAGTGCACCAGTTGCTTCTTTTCTATATCTTGCAATAAAAGGAACAGTATTTCCTTCACTAAGTAAAGATAAAACAACTTCTACTTGTTTATCTGTAATATTTAAACTATTCGCTATTTCTTTAACTATAAATTCATTCATTTAACATCCTCCATCTAGCATAACAAATAAATTCTATCATAAAACAAACTAAAAAAAAAGGAATATATTCTATTCCCTAATATCCATATCGTAAAATTTCAAATGTTGTATTGTAAGAAACTTCATTCACTGCAGCAGCTGCAGATGTAGCATAAAGTAAATCAAATAGATGCCTCTTTCCAAAACCAACAGCTCCACCACGGTCTAGTACAATACCTATAAATTCAGATAACCTAGAACCTTTAACCCTGACGATCGTACCATAAGGATACCTACTATCTCCTGCCAAAATTCTTATTCTTCCATAAGTAGAGTCAGAATAATAAATATTACCATTCCTTACATCTCTACCATTAGCAAGAAATCCACTACAATCCTTACAATCAGGTCCATACCCACTCAAACTACCAACCTGTGTTTCTAATACATCACTAACAGGTTGCTCCTGTTGTGTAGGACTAGAAACTTCCTCTACAACATTTTCATTTTCCGATTCTTTTCTCTCTTCACTAGAAGTCTCTTCTGTTTCGTCTTCTTCAGTTGTATCTTCTTCTACTTCTTCATCCTTATCATTCTTATCTTTTTCTACTTTCTCTTGATTTTCTGAATACTCGATAAAGTCAGAACTTTTAAGTTTCTTTATGTCAAGTTCAGTAGAAATCGATGTAGGCTTCATACTATGAAGTCCTACAACAGTCATATATACGATAATTCCTATAACTAAAATAGAACTAAGGATATAACTAAAAACTTTCATAAAAAACTCCTTGCAAATAATAGTTTACCATATTTACAGAGTATTGACAACAGATTGACAAAAATTACCAGCCAAAACAAATGTAAATAATGTAAATTAAGAAATATCACATTCATAGCCACTTAATGTTAAATTATCCTCTACTTTACCAATATCATCACCATACTTTATATTAGGATAAATTCCACCTGCCTCAATAAAAGCAGAAGACATTTGTTTTTCTTTCACACTAGAAAAATCAAAAAATTGTGTTTCTACCATTTCATCAGAAGATAAATTACAATTCACAGTAACACCAGATAAAGTACTAGCAAGTTTTGATAATTGCTGACATTGTGCATTTCTCATTTTTAATTTATCAGCATTTCCTTGTATCAATACTACATGTTGTAAAGTCTTAACACCTCTATCCTCAAATTCATATGTTTCTGTATAATGATAACTCATTTTATCAGCATCATTTTCTAATACACAAACAAGCTTACCAGAAGTAATTTCATTGGCACTAGAAGTATCCTTTTTAGAAAATAAATTTTCAAATAAACTACCTGTATATGGTAAAAGAAAAATAGCCGCTAATAAAACTACAAAAACAATTACCATAACAAGTGGATTCCGTGGTTTACCTGCAGTTGAATCTCCAGAAGAAGATCCTAAAGCTCCCCCTTCAGATTCAGGCATAGTTTGAGAAGTCTTGGGAGGTGTTGGTTTTAAATTTGTCGAAGAAGGTTGTGCCAAGGTAGAAGAAACAGGAACACGCGGAGTAGGATGATTGTAATCGTCTAAAGATTGCTTATTCTCCCCTAGATGTGCTTGTGAAGAAAGCGTAGAAGGCTCTTGCGGAACTGGAATTGTATTATCCTGTAAAGAAGAATCAAGCGTAGGTAAAACTTGTTGGCCAGAAGAAAGAGTATTAGAATTTTCCTCTAAAGGAGTAGTATCCAATAATTCTATATTATTATTATTTTCTGAATTCATACATTTCACCTCAGCTATGACGCTCGCATTTATAGTTTGCCGCATTCATTTCTTTTTCTATAGTATTAATATTTTGATGATACTTATAATTTGGATAAGTTCCTCCTGCTTCCAAATAAGCAGTAGTAACAAGACTAGAATCTAACTTTTGATAATTTAAAATCTGTTCATTCTTATATACCCCTTCACGTAAATCACAAGCAATGGAAATTCCATCCATATTTTCTACTTGCGATGCTAACAATTCACACGATTGTTTCATTTCTGTTAACTCTGCTGCATCCAAAGTACGATCACCCTTTATAGTAGTAGTAAAAGTTAATAAATTCAACTTACTATCACTAAAATTAAAATCTGCTTGATAATAATAATCATATTTATCATCATTAGTATTTCTAGTACAAGTTAAAGTACCTGTAGTAATAACCGTATTTTGTTCCTGATTGCCTTTCAATATATCAGAAAAGAAAGCACTAATATTAGGAAGAAAAATAACCATTAAAATCAAACCTACAAAAAAGATAAAAGTCATATAATATTTAAAATTACTATTTGCTTTTCTCTCTTCCTTAGCTCTTTTCTTCGCTTCTTTTTTTTCATCTCTTGACATAGGTTTAGCAACTTGTACATTTTGCGATGGAAGTGTTTCTGGTTGAGAGGAATTTTGTTGTTGGTTTTGTTGCATTTTTTGAGCATATAGTCGTTGTTCTTCAAGTTTTTGTTGAGCCAAGTTTTGCTCCTGCAAAGCCCTCTGCCTAGCCATTTCTTCTTCATGTTTTACCTGTTGCTGCTGGGCTAAAAGTTGTGCTTGCTCTTGGATAGCTTTCTGTCTTGCTAGTGCTTCCTCTTGAGCTGCTTTTCGTCGTGCCATTTCCTCTTCATACCTTTGCTGTTGTTGTTGAATTAAAAGCTGACCATTTTGATAGGCTTTTGCCTCTTCTGCTTTTTGCTGAGCTAAATTATTATTCTGTTGTTGATTTGACATTTCTTGCTCATGTTTTAATTGTTGCTGTTGCGCTAAAATGTGCTCCTTAGCATAAGCCTGTTCTTCCTTCTTTTTTTGCTTAGCAAGTAGTGCTTGTTCTTTCGCTTGCTTACGAGCCAATATTTTTTGTTTTCTCGCCTCTTCCTTTGCTTTTTTTGCAGTTGACTTTGCTAATTGTTTTTGCTCTAGTTCGTGTTGCCTTTTCATTTTTTCTTCTTCTTTTTTCCTCTTTAATTCATCATGAAGATTCTTAGTATGTTTGGGAACCTGTGAATTAATAACTTCCTTGTTTTTATCATTATCTTGTGCTTGTTGCATCATTTCTTCTACTCTTTTTTTCTCGGCAGCAAGCTGTGCTTCTTTTTTTCTCAATTCCTCTTCTAGTCGTTTCTTCGTTGCCTCTGGCTGAGCAGTATCATGAGCAAGCTTCAATTGCTCTGCAGCAACTTCTTTAGCCCTCTCCAATTGTTCTACCAAGGCATTTTGGTCACCACTAACAACTGCCAAAACATCCTCAGAAGAAATTAAATCTTTCTCCTGCTTTCTCTCATCCATAGTATCACCCCAATTTATCTTTATCTAAGACTATCAATCCGCTTTTGAAACGACTTTGAATTAATAATATAACTACCTGAAGTTAATATATCACACTCATAACACATTGCCTTAGTCTCTTCATTAATCCCCCCATCTACACTAATAACCGCATTAGAATGGTAAGAATCAAGTAACGCTCTAACCTCTTTTATTTTATCCTCAGTAGATGATATAAACTGTTGCCCCCCTTTACCTGGTTCTACACTCATTACCAAAACTAAATCCAAAAGCGGTAAATAAGGAACTAAAGCTTTCACTGGTGTATTAGGTTTAATAGCAAGTCCACACTTAATCCCATAACTTTTAATAAGTTCCAAATTTTCCTCAATTCGATCCATAACTTCTACATGAAACGTAATATACTCAGTATTTAACTCCGCATATAAAGGAATATATTTTTTTGGATCCTCTACCATCAAATGAACATCTAATCTTTTATTTGTATACTTATAAATATTTCTCATTTCACGAAAAGGCATTGTTTTAGCTAATACAAACTTACCATCCATAATATCCATATGAATGTAATCAACATCTGTTTCGTTTAACTTCTTCAAATCCTCTGGAATATTAGAACTACTTAAAAAGGATACACTAACCTTCAAATGAATCACTCTCCTGAATAAAATTTAAATAATTAAGGTATCGACTCCTCATTATATTATTTGCAAAAACAGCCTTTTTTACTTCACATTCTACTTCCTTTGTATGCATACAATCCTTAAAAGGGCAAGGAAATTGTCGAAATTCAATAAAAGCATCACGAATATCATATTTAGAATATGAATTAAAGTCTAGTGCAGAAAAACCAGGTGTATCCATAATTTTACCACCATAAAGGTTATATAAAGTAACCACTCTAGTCGTATGTCTACCACGTCCTAGAGCAGTGGAAACTTCTCCTGTTTCTATTTCCCAATTTGGATTCAATTTATTCAGCAAAGTGCTCTTACCTGCACCTGTTTGCCCAGTAAAAACACTTGTCTTATCCTTTAATAACTCCTGAATCTTATCAAGTTCAGTATTATAAACAACAGTATAACCTATTTTTTTATAATAAGACAAAGCCTCATCTATTTCTTTAAAATCATCTATAGGTACTAAATCTCTTTTTGTAATACAAATAATAGGACGTACAGAATGTAACTCCATAAGTACAAGTAACTTATCCAATAAATTCAAAGAAAAATTAGGTGATACTAAACTAGTAATAAGAAAAGCTTGATCTATATTACTAACTTTAGGTCGATAAAATTCATTTCGTCTAGGTAAAATTTTCTCAATAACTAACTTTAAAGAATCAAACTCAACATAATCCCCAACTAAAGGTAAAATTTTCTTTTTACGAAAAATTCCTCTACACTTACATGGATAAGTTTTATCATCTGTTTGTACATAATGTAAATCACTATGAATCTTTACAATCTGTCCTCTCATAATCTCCCCCTATTCACTATCTGTAGTATCTTTAGAATCATCCTCCTCATCATCTTGATTAGACGAAGAAGAAGAATTATTATTGCTACTACTATTATTACTAGAACTATTAGAATTAGATGGTTTTTGTGTTGGAGCTCTGGCTACTGTAACAGTTAATGTAGTACCACTAACAATAGGACTACCAGCCGCTCTAGATTGATCAATTATCTTACCAGCAGCATAAGCAGAAGTATCTTGATATTGAACATTAATTGTTAACCCATAAGTATCACAAAATGCCTGAGCATCACTTAAAGTCCACCCTTCTCCAGCCATATTAGGGAAAGTATCTACGATGTTAGGAATATATAAAATAATAGAATCACCCTTTTTAACTTCACTACCAGCTGCTAAAGATTGTCCAATAATCTCTTGTTCATCATAACTTCTACTACTAGCATCAACATCACGTTTTTCAACAGACACATCCAAACCATACTTAGTCTCCAAAATCGTCTGTACTTCAATATAATTTTCTCCAGTATAATCTTCAATTTCAAAGGTTTCATCACCAGTAGAACGATAAATAGTTACTTTCGTTCCTTCTTTAACACTTCTACCCTTAGCAGGATCTGTACGAACGACCCTTCCTTTTTTGACACTATTAGAAGCTACTTCTTTAATTTTAGTTCTAACCTCTAACCCTGCATCCTGTAACTTTTTCTCACAACGATTAACAGTTAATCCTTTACAATTTGGAACTGTAACTGGATCAGAAGCTGTCAAAGCCGGAATAATAAATGCAAAAACTACAATTCCTAATACTAAAACTCCAAAAACAATAGATAAAATAATAATAATCTTTTTTCGTTTCTTATCACCATTATCCTCTATTTTAGTAGCTATTGGATCATCCTCTTCATTTTTTTCTAAATCTTCAATCTTCTTTAAACTCTTTGTAGAATCATTATCATGTTCTGGATATTTATATTTATAAGGTTCTTCATTCATACGATCATCATCAAGTGCTGTAAGTAAATCCTCATGCATCTGTCTAGCATCATCATAACGATTCTTAGGATTTTTAGCCGTTGCCTTTAAAATAACATTCTCTATACTTTGTGGAATAGAAGGATTATCCTCTCTAACATCAGGTAATGGATCACGCATATGTTTTAAAGCAATCTCAACCGCATTATCTCCTTTAAAAGGAAGACTTCCAGTAAGTAATTCATAAAAGATAATTCCCATAGAATAAATATCACTTTTAATAGTAGATCCTTTACCACTAGCCTGTTCTGGCGGAAGATAATGAACTGATCCCATAACCGAATTTGTCTGTGTTAATTGAGTAGCATTTAATGCCATTGCAATACCAAAGTCTGTAATTTTAATTTGACCATCATCTTTTATCATAATATTCTGTGGTTTCAAATCACGATGAATAATATATGAATCATGTGCATGAGCCATACCATCTGTAAGTTGTAACATAATATCAATTGCCTCGGACAACGTAAGACTTCCACGCTTCTTTAATAATTGCTTTAAAGTTTTACCCTCAACATATTCCATAACAATATAATAAATACCATCATCTTCACCAACATCATACATCTCTACAATATTAGGATGGGCAAGACTTGATGCTGATAATGCTTCACGTTGAAAACGTCTAACAAACTTCTCATCACTAGATAAATCTCCACGTAAAATCTTAATAGCCACGTTACGATCTAGTATTGTATCATACCCTAGATAAACATTAGCCATACCACCTTCGCCAATAGAACGAATAATCTCATAACGATCATTTATCTTTTGCCCCTTTGTAATCATTACTCGTCACCTTCTTCACTACATATTAAATATGCTACAGAAATATTATCAGTTCCCCCTCGATTATTCGCTTTCTGAATTAGTCGAATAACCTTATCTTCAACATCTATATCACTAAGTAAAACTTTCTCTATTTGATCTTTATCTAACATATTTGTAAGGCCATCACTAGAAAGAAGTATTTCTGTAATATCCATATCACAATCAAAAATATCAACTTCTACAGATGTAGCGGCCCCCAAAGCCTTCATTAATACATTTTTCTTAGGATGTACACTAGCTTCTTCCTTAGTAAGCTCTCCTGCACTAACTAATAAATTAACTAAAGTATGATCATAAGTTACTTTATGAAGTTTTTTATCTTTCATAACAAAGCCACTAGAATCGCCTACATTACCAAACAATAAATAATCCTTAGTAAGTATCGCAAGAACTAAAGTAGTACCCATTCCCTTACTCTCTGGATGAGTCTTTTCATGCTGGAAAATTAAAGTATTAATTTCACTAAAAGAATCCCTAATCCAATTAACAGCATCTACTTTACTCATATTTAAAAACGTCTCTTTAAAATATTTACCTAAATAACCTATCGCAATAGAACTAGCAACTTCTCCTGCAGAGTGTCCACCCATTCCATCAGCAATAGCCATCAAATAATCATCATTTTGATTTTTAACTATAATAACGCTATCTTCATTATGACTACGTACTTTACCTGCATCTGTTAAATAAAAAGATTTCATAGCTCCTCCTTCTTACTTCTTAGTTGTCCACAAGCAGCACTAATCTTGCTACCAAACTCTCTCCTAATGGTGACATTAAGTCTATTCTTTTTAAGTATATCATAAAACTTCATAATTTGAACAGTATTACTTCTCTTAAAATCTAAATTATTCGTTTCATTATAAGGTATTAAATTAACATAACAATTAAGATGCCCAACCAATTGTACTAATTCTTTAGCACATTCACAACTATCATTAACACCTGCTAACATAATATATTCAAAAGTAATACGACGATTTGTATTTTTTAAATAAACTTCTAAAGCAGAAATTAATTCTTTTAAAGGATAAGCTTTATTAACAGGCATAATCTGATTACGAAGCTTATCATTAGGTGCATGTAGACTAATAGCTAAATTAATCTGTAACGGAAAACGACTAAACTCTAATATTTTAGGAACAATTCCACAAGTAGAAACCGTAATATGACGAGCGCCAATAGCTAAACCCTTAGGATGATTAATAATACGTAAAAACTTAACTAAATTATCATAATTATCAAAAGGCTCACCAATCCCCATTACCACAACATGACTAACTCTAGAATCTAAATCTTCTTCTATCATCAATAGTTGTGTAACCATTTCAAAAACTTCTAAATTACGTACTTTTTTTCGTCTGCCAGATTCACAAAATTTGCACCCCATATTGCAACCAACCTGACTCGAAATACAAACACTATTACCATAATCATGCATCATCAATACCGCTTCAATATGCTCATGATCATCAAGTTCAAATAAGTATTTACAAACATCAACATCCCGTTGTACCTGAACTAACTTTAATTTAGAAAAAGAATAATCAGAAACAATTTGATTTAACAACTCTTTCTTAATATTAGTAATTTCAGAAACAGAAGAAATTCTCTTCTCATACAACCAAGAGAATAACTGATCTGCATGAAACTTACGAGACCCATGTGAAACAAAGTACTCTTCCATCTCTTCCCTGGTTAAATTATATATATTCATCATACCACCCCAATATCTATATTATACAACAAAAGAAAAGAAAAAACACCTATTACAAAAGCAATAAGTGTTAATCACTAACAATAACAGCAGTACCACTACTACCTAACCTACTTTGTATCCAACTTCTCATATCCTCACGTATAATCTAATTATGTGAATTTTTCACATATATTAGAAACTCCTTTCTTTATAATTTTTGTACTATAACTGAATTGAGTTATAATATTTAAGCACTGTGGATTTGTATCTATTTCTTTACGGCTTG
>DVGU01000014.1 GCA_018712565.1 Candidatus Faecimonas gallistercoris | reverse complement strand
TGTAAAAATTATTATTGACATTCTATCACTCCTCAGTGATATATTATCACAAAAAAGCTATGATACCTTCATTATTTATCATAGCTTTGACGTGTTTTTTTTCTTTGTCCGAATTTTGGGGTCCAATTCAAATAGTTATAAATAGCTATTTTTTAATTGCTATTTTTTTTGAATTCTACTATAATGATAATAGTAGAGGGTGATGATAAATGGCACGTAGGAGAAAATCTAAAGAAGAACTTGAAGAGTTAACAAGGACCCAGGTATTAAATTTACAAGAGTTAGAAAAAGCAGCTAAATTTGAAAAAAAGACTAGTAAGAAGCCAGCTGCTGTTTTGGCTGTTATTGGTGTTTTTTCTATTTCACTTGGATTATGTTATCCAAGTGTTACTAGAATGTTAAGTAATCGAGATGTAAAAGATACACCAACTGTATCAGAGCAAAGACAAGAAGATGATACCAAGTCTGAAGAAAAAGTAGCTACTAATTCTACATTAACATGTACTGCTAATCAGACTAATACTGCAGATGCTACTTTAGTTACAACTACTTATACATTTCAATTTTTAGATACGGGTACTTTGAAATATTATCAAAAAGTAATGAATATTAAAGCAAGTACTGCTGTTACTCAGACACCAGCTAGTATTGTATCTTTAGATACAGCTTTATCTAATTTGAGGCAAACAGCCGTGACTGGTTATTTATTAGAAAAAGAGGCAAGTGCTAGTACTACTCCTAATGTAGTAGATAGTTATACTGCAAAATTAAGTGTTGATATGACTCGTTATGATCCTACAACTATGACAGCACTTCATAAAAGTAATTCTTTTGCTAATGTTGAATTTAGTACTACTGATACGAAAGATACACTTCAACAAAAACTTACTAGTAAAGGATATACTTGCCAATAATAAAAATAGGACGTTATAATGTCCTTTTCTTTTTTGTAAAAATTACAATAAAAAAACTGCTATTAAGCAGCTTTAGCATTTTTTAATAACTCTCTTTTTTCTTTAGTAGACATTCTTACTTTTCTTCCATCAGCAAGTCTTACAATTTGTAAATTTAATTTTTGTCTCTTTTTATATGATCTTAAAGAGTGAGATCTTAAGTTTTTAACATTTCCTGTTCTATTTGATACATTAGTTGCCATTATACATCCTCCTTTGCTCTTTTTCTTTCTGCTTAATAACTTTAACATAAAATGTGATAGAAGTCAAATTAATTTGTGTATTTTGTGTATTTATTTTATTCTTATCTATTTAATTATTTTAGTTTTAGATATTATGTTTTAATTTTTATCTTTAGAGTTTTATGATAGAATAAATATAAAAGGAGGTTTTATATGTATATTCCATTATATAATAAAAGTAATTATTCATTGCTTTCTAGTATGTTAACGATTGATGAGTTAGTTTCTTTTGCAGTACATCATAAAATCTCTAGTATGGCACTTAGTGATGATTCTATGTATGGGGTGATGGAATTTATAAAAAAGTGTCAAAAAGAAAAAATAAAACCTATTATAGGGCTTACGGTAACACTTGCTGATTTTGTGATTGTGTTGTATTGTAAAAATTATCAGGGATACCAAAATATAATTAAACTTTCTACTATTCAGAGTGAAAGAGTTGTAGAGGTTGATGATTTAAAGAAGTATTCTTCTGATTTAGTAGGGGTTTTACCTTTTTCTAGTTATGATAAATATTCTTTGTTAGTAAATATTTATTCTGATTTGTTTTTAGGATATAGTAATAAACAAGAAGAAAAAGTAGTGTTATTAGAGACGAAAAATGTAGTGTTTTTTCCTCTTAATTTATATTTATATAGAACAGATAGTGATTATCTTAGTTATTTATATAAAATTCGTGATGGGAAAACAGTTAGCGATGATGTAGAATATGATATTTTAAATCATGAGTTAGAAATTTCTGATTTATTAGAATATACTGATAATTTAGGATTGTTAAACACTCTAAAGATTAGTGATATGTGTAATTTAGAGTTTCCTAAAGCAAAACTTTTACTTCCTATTTATGAATGTAGTAATCCTAGTAAGTATTTATTTGAGTTGTCTAAAGCTGGTCTTAATCGGAGGTTAGGTGGAAAAGTTAGTGATAAGTATCGTAAGAGACTTAGCTATGAGTTGAAAATTATTGACGAGATGGGATTTTCTAATTATTTTTTAGTGGTATATGACTTTATTAAATACGCAAAACAACATGATATTTTAGTTGGTCCTGGAAGAGGTAGTGCAGCAGGTAGTTTAGTTTCTTATTGTCTAGGAATTACAGAGATTGATCCTTTAAAATATGATTTGTTATTTGAACGTTTCCTAAATCCAGAACGTAAGACAATGCCCGATATTGATACTGATTTCCCGGATGATAAAAGAGATGAAGTTATTGATTATGTTGTTTCTAAATATGGGAAGAAACGAGTTGCAGGTATTGTTACATTTGGTACGATGGGAGCAAAACAAGTTATTCGTGACGTTAGTAGAGTTTTAAATATTCCTACTTATAAAGTAGATAGTTTAAGTAAGTTTATTCCCGCTTTTACAAAAGATAAATTAAATGATTTTTATAAGAATAATCCTACTTTTAAAGCAAGAATTGATAGTGATTTATTACTTAGTAAAATGTTTAAAATTGCTTTAAGATTAGAAGGATTTCCAAGACATACTTCTTCTCATGCTGCAGGTATTGTTATGTGTCAAAAAGATTTGGATGAAGTTTTACCTCTTACCGTTAGTGAAGGAATGTATTTAACTGGTTATTCTATGGAGTATTTAGAGGAATTGGGACTTTTAAAAATGGATTTTTTGGGTCTTAAAAACTTGACAATTATACATAATATTTTAAAAGATATTGAGACCTCGTTGGGAGAGAAAATTAATTTTAATCAGATTCCTTTGGATGATCCTACGTCACTTCATATTTTTGAGGTTGCTAATACCAGTGGAATCTTTCAGTTTGAGTCTAATGGGATGAAGAATTTCTTACGTAATCTTAGACCAAATCAGTTTGAAGACATTTTTGCAGCTATTGCTTTATTTCGTCCAGGTCCAGCAATTAATATTGATTCTTATATTAGAAGAAAACATGGTGAAGAGAAAATTACTTATTTAGATCCTTGTTTAGAACCAATTTTAAAAAATACTTATGGTATTATTATTTATCAAGAGCAAATTATGCAGGTTGCTAGTCGTTTTGCTGGTTATAGTTTAGGAGAAGCTGATATTTTACGAAGAGCAATGAGTAAGAAAAAGGTAGAGTTATTAAAAAATGAAGAAGAAAAATTTATATCAAAAAGTTTGGAGCGTGGACATAGTTATGATGTTGCTAAAAAGATATTTGATTTGATACTTAATTTTGCCGGATATGGTTTTAATCGATCTCATTCGGTTGCGTATTCTTTGATTGCTTATAAGATGGCTTATTTAAAGAGTCATTATCAGACTATTTTCTTTGCTAATTTACTTACTAATGTTATTGGAAGTGATGTAAAAACTCATGAATATATTATGGAAGCACGCGCTAATCAGATAGAAATATTAAAACCATCGATTAATCTTAGCGATATTAGATATATTGTCAAAGATGGAAAAATTATTTTTCCAATTTCTAATATTAAATCTATTGGTGTTGTTGTTGCTAATAGTATTATTAAGGCTAGAAGTGAAGGAGAGTTCGTTAGTATTTATGATTGTTTTAGTAGACTTTATATAGCTGGTGTTGGTAAGAAAAATTTAGAGACTTTAATTTATGCTGATTGTTTTCATGAATTTTCTTATAATAGAGCAACACTTATTTATAATTTAGATAGTTTGTTTAATTATGCAGAACTTACAAAAGATATTGATCCTAGTTTAGTGATGTTACCTGATATTGAAGAAAAGCATGAATATGATGATATTTATTTGTTAGAAAAAGAAAAGAGTGTTTTTGGTTTTTATTTATCTAGTCATCCTACTACTATGTATAAAAAAGATAATTTATATGCTATTTCTTTAAACGAAGTTCCAAATAATTTTTCAAAAAGGGTTGATACTTTAATTTTAGTTGATAAAATAAAAGTAATAAATACTAAAAAGGGTGATAAGATGGCTTTTATTACTGGAAGTGATGAGACTGGGACTATGGATTTTACTTTGTTTCCTAAGGTTTATCGGTTATATGAAAATATAGAAAAGGGAGATTTGTTAAAAGTACGTGGAGTTGTGGAAAAAAGATTAGATCAGTATCAAATAGTTGTTCAAAAGATTAAATATTTAAAGGAGAAGGAGTATTAGATGAAGCGAAGGACTAGGAAAGAAAAAATGTTAGTTAAGAATAGAGAATATGTATATAGTGTTGCTTGTGTATGGTTGATTATTGACCAATTAGTTAAATTGATTGTACGTTCTAAGGTTTCTTTATTGGAAGAGATTAGTGTTATACCAGGTTTTTTTTCTATTTTTTATATAGAGAATAAGGGTGCTGCATTTAGTTTTTTTAGTGGAGCGACAATTGTGTTAATTGTTCTTAGTATATTAGTACTTGCTTTTCTTCATTATTATGTTTTAACGGAAGAGAAAATGACTAAGTGGAGAGTTTTTGGACTTGGGATTGTTATTGGTGGAGTTGTTGGTAATTTAATTGATCGTATTTTATATGGAGCAGTTATTGATTATTTATCTTTTGATATTTTTGGATATGAATTTCCAGTGTTTAATATTGCTGATATTGGTATTACTGTTGGATTTGTTATTTTGGCAATTAATATATTAAGGAGGGATGGTAATGAGTTTCGAGATAAAGGTGGAAAGTGAAGAAGAGAAGAGGATTGATTCTTTTTTAGCAGAAGAGTTAGATTTATCTAGAAATAAAATACAAAAGTTGGTTAAACAAAAATTAGTTAAGGTGAATGGTAAAGAGATATCTAATAATTATCTTGTTAAAATGGGAGATAGTATATTTGTAGATGATGATTTGAATTATGATATTTCTGTTGAGGCTATGGATATACCTATTGATGTTATTTATGAAGATGATGATTTACTTGTTATTAATAAAGCTAGTGGAATGGTTGTTCATCCTGCTCCAGGGCATTATACTGGTACTTTAGTTAATGCTTTACTTTATCGTTTTCAATTATCTAATAAGGATAGTATTCGACCTGGTATTGTTCATAGGTTAGATAAAGATACTAGTGGTGTTATGTTGGTTGCTAAGAATGATAAAACACATGATGCTTTGTCAAAGATGATTGCAAATAAAGAAGTGGAAAGGCATTATTTAGCTATTGTAGATGGTGTTATTAAACATGATACAGGGACTATTGATGCTCCTATTGGAAGAGATGCTAATAATAGACAAAAGATGGCAGTTACTGATGTTCATGGGAAAGATGCGATTACGCATTTTAGAGTATTGGAGACTTTTTCTAATCATACGTTAGTAGAATGTATTTTAGAGACTGGTAGAACGCATCAGATTCGTGTTCATATGGCATATATTGGTCATCCGGTTTCTAATGATCCATTATATGGAAGAGGAAAGGCAACAGAGTTTGGACAAATGTTACATTCTAAGAGTATTAAGTTTAAGCATCCTACTACTGGTAAGAAAATGTTTTTTGAAGTTGATCCTCCAGAGGAGTTCTTGAATCAGTTAGAAAAATTGCGAAAAGATATTTAAATTGCATATCAAAAGATATGTTTTTTTATGGAGTTTTTATTTTTTTTCTAATAATACGATAGGAGGTGATAGTTATCACAAAATTCTATACCTGTCGTTATGACAGGACGTTTAAAGAAGTCTTTATGAATGAAAAAAATAAAGACTTGCTTATTTATTTACTTGAAGGAATATTAAAAGTAGAAATAAAGGAGGTTAAATATCTTAATTTAGAACAGAATGTAGATAATATATCTGTCAA
>DVGU01000013.1 GCA_018712565.1 Candidatus Faecimonas gallistercoris | reverse complement strand
TAGATTGCTTATATATTGAGTGTGCCTAAGAGCACGTAACAGTTATTATACTGTTTTGGCAAACTATTTCAAGTGAGGTTTGCTTTTTTTGTTATTTTAAGGTTAGGTTGCGGACGAAGTCTGCCGTATGTTATTATTTAAATAACAAAAAAGAAGCAAAATAGTCTGCTTCATATATCATGGTTAGAGCATTTACACAATTTTTTTTACACACTCGGTTTTTTCATTATATATTAAATATTATGAAAAAAAGGGGAAGAGCGTATTATGAGTGTTTTTATTCCTGTTAGAAAAATTCTTTCTATTCTTTTTAGCTTATTTATAATATGTCTTATTTCCATTATTCTTATTCATATTTTTCAATGGTCTCGTCAAGGTGAAAATTTTTCAATTCTTGGTTATCAACTTTTAATTCAACAGACTTATTCTATTGGAGATATCGTTACTGTTGGCGATGTTATGGTGATGAGGAGTCAAGATGGTTATCAGCCTGGTGATATTGTCTCTTATCTAGATTTAGAGGGAAATGTAGTTGCTAATCAAATTTCTTATGTTGATACTACTCAAAAGGATTTTGTTTATTATTTAAAAAATGGTTATACCTCGCAAAAAATTGATACTGTTTTGGAAAGTGATATTCAAGGAAAATGTATTTTTGTTATTCCAGGATTAGGAAGTATTTTGTTGTTTTTATCTTCTTGGATGGGGCTTTTTACATTATTCTTTATTGTTTTATTGTTAGGTGGAGGATGTTTTGTTTTAAAATGTTTAACGCAAGCTTTTAAAGGAGGTGAGAGTAGTGAAGAAAGAACAAAATAAAAATAAAAAGATTATTATTCTTGTGGTAATTTTATTGTTGTTGGCATTGACAAGTGGAATTGTTGCGACTAGTTATGCGAGATATGTTAGTAGAGCAACAGGTACTGGTGATGCTAAAGTGGCAACCTGGGCAGTACAAGTTAATGAAACGAATATTGTTCAGAATTCTACATTTGCCTTAGATAGTAGTTTTGTTACATGGTCTGATAGTGAGTATATTGCAGATGGATATATTGCTCCTAGTAGAACTGGAACTTTTAAAATTAAGTTAGATACCACTGGTTCTAAGGTTGCTGTTAAATATACTATTCAGATTGATACTAGTTCCCTTGATAGCTATGATCAAATTCAAATTACTAAAGTTAATAATCAACCATTATCTGGTGATAGTTATTCTGGCGTTATTAGTCTAGATGATGTAGATACTCCGATTGAAATTCCGGTAGAGATTTCTTGGACTAATAGTGAGAGTAATAATACTTCAGATACAAGTATTGGTTCTACTGTTGATACCTTATCTATTCCTGTTACCGTGACAGCAGAACAATATTTAGGAAATTAGTTTTAATTTCCTAATAACTAAGTGATGTTCACTTGGTTATTAGGAAGTTTAAAAGGTGGGATAATTATGAATACAAGTCATTACGCAGTTATGCAGGAAAATAATGAAGAAGAAAAAGAGGAAAGTCGTAAAAGATGGTTAGAAATTATTTTAATTATTATTATCATTCTTTTATTACTTTTTCTGGGTTGGTTTGGAATGAAGTTTTATTTCTTGTTAAATAGAGAATATTCTAATATCAATGGAGATACTTTTGAAATTACTTGTGATTGTGGAAATGAAGGACAGTTAGAAGTATATGATTCTGATATTATTTGGGAAGATGAGAATGAACTTCAGATTTTTAAAAATCCGGTTTATAAGATGGATGAAGTGATTGCGCCGGGAGATACTAATTCTTATTTGTTTTCTATTAAAAATAAAGCTAATTGTGATTTAGAATATGATCTTAGTTTTTCTGAAGAGAATCCTTTTAATATTAATATGAAATATCGCTTAAGAGTTAATGATCAAGTAATCACTGATGACTGGGTAGATATTGAGGATATTTCTAAAATAGTAGAAAAGTTGGATGATCAGAAAGAAGACAAATACTATTTAGAATGGAAATGGGTAGAGAGTAGTAATGATACGGATATTGGTTCTAGAATAGAAGCTTATTATCACTTGTCTATCGAAATCGTTGGAAGACAGGTGATTTAAGGATGTGGAAATATGAGTAGGAAGGGTTATTCTAAAAAATATATAGAGTTATTGACAGAGGATGGAGAGATATATATTCCGTTGCATACTAAAAATCATAAGAAAGATAAACTAAAAAAGAGAATTTTATTTGGAGTTAGTTGTTTGCTTTTATTATTTATTATTCCTGTTACTTATTCTAGTTATTATACTGAGTCTTCATCTAATCCAAATTTTAAAGTAGCTCCTTGGAAATATAGAATCAATGCTAGTAATGATCAAGAAATTATTATTAATTTAGCTGATACTATTACAGAAAATAAGTATAGTATGACAACGGTTGTGCCCGGTACTCGTGGGGCTATTCCTTTAGAAATTGATTTTAGTGAAGCAAAGGTTGCGAGTGATTATGTGATAAGTCTTGATACTAATGTTTATCATTTACCAAGTAATTTGAAGTTATATGAAGATAGTGATTTGACAAAAGAATTTCAAAGTATTTCAGGCAGTGTCTTGTTGGATGAAGAGGTAGTTACTAGATATATTTATTGGAAATGGGAGTATACAACAGAGGATGAGACAGAGAGTTGGGCAAATGAAGAATTACAGATAGCTTTTCGTATTGATTTGTCACAGAAGATTGAATAGGAGGATGTCATATGAAATTAAAAATTTATGTGGTAGTTGCCATTTTATTACTTAGTATTATGGCTCTTCCTGTTGCGTATGCAGCTTATCGTAATGTTGTAGATCTTTCTGTTGTTACTACAACTGGTGATATTGTGTGTAATTTATCGGTTGATACTAGTGATACTTATATTGAAAATAACGAAGCTTTTTTTCTGATTACTGTTGATAATTTTAAGACTGAAGGTGGTCAGACTATTGTGACTTCTACCGATATTGATTACACACTTACAGTTGTGAATACGGGAAGTGATATTGGACTTTTTCGATATGTTGATGATGATGGAAATACGAATGAAATAGCCGAAGATAGTTTAACGATTCAAAGAAGAATTGGGAAGGATAAGGCGTCTCAACAATTTAAAGTTTATGTAACAGCAGATACGAATTTAGAGACTGATGTTGATTTTAAAGTAAAGATAAATGCTTTACAAGCCAAGATGGAGTAGGTGATATTATGAATAAAAAGATTGTTTTGTGTATTGCGGCTTTACTGATAGTCTTTAGTGTTATTATGTATCTTTTTTCTGATAGTTATGCTTTGTTTACTACCTCGTCCGAGGCAAATGGTAGTATCACTGTTCCAGAAAATAATTATTGTCTTAATCACGGATTTGATCGTTTATCTGATTGCATTCTAGTTATGGAAAATTATTCTAATAGTGTGGAAGATGCTAAAGAATATATTTCGTCTAAAGGAAATGGAACTTTTTCTCAGATGGCACCTACTATTACTTATCGTGAAACTACTACAGAAGTTAGTAATTCTAATGGAGTTCTTAGTACGACAGCTCATTTTACATTAGGTAGTGGTTATACTTTTAATTCTTCTACTGGTATGTTTACTTTGACTAATTATACTAATAATGATTTATCAGACCAGTATATTGATTATTATACTTGTGGAGCTACTAATGGTACTAGTATTACGTGTTCTACTATGTATCAAGTTAAGGCTTATACGGTGTCCACTTCTAGTAATGGTACAACTACTTATCGTATTACTTCGGCAGTAAGACATAATTATAGAGCTGTTGATGCACTTGATTCAGAAATAGGTTTATATGCTAGTAGTGATAATGATGGTAGTACATATTACTATAGAGGAAATGTAAAAAATAATTATGTTTCTTTTGCTGGATATATTTGGAGAGTTATTAGGGTTAATGGAAATGGTAGTGTTCGTATGATTTATTCTGGTAAATCTACTTCTGATACTGGTTCTTCTGTTACGATAGGTAATAGTGCTTATAATTCAAAAAATTATGATCCTACTTATGTTGGTTATATGTATTCTGAGGATTTTGCATTAAATACAAGTAGTAATTCAGCGACAAGTTATTATAATTTTAGTGAAAATGTTAGGTATTATTTTGGAACTGGTTATGTATTTGATGAAGCAAGTAAAACATTTCGCTTATCTGGGGATACTATTTTTGGTACCTGGGAAGAAGTTCATGATCAAGCAATTAGTCAATATCCATATACTTGTTTTAGTACGAGTTCTACAGGAAGTTGTACTGTTATGAAAAATGTTACTCGCTATTCCAATCCTTATACCGCTACTGTTAAGTTGATTTCTAATAATTCCATTAGTTATGAAGCTACTTTGAATAATACAACAAGTTCAACAATTAAAAGTGTCTTAGATACTTGGTATATTAATAATATTTTGAATAAGACGGATAGTAGTGGTAAGAGTTATGCTAGTTATTTAAGTGATGAAGTTTTTTGTAGTGATCGTAGTCTTAATAGTGGTTCAGGTTATTTACTTTCTCCAACTTCTACTTATGGTGCTTATCGAAGAATTTATCAACAGAAGGTTTCTACTTTACAGTGTAGTCAAGATGTTGATAAGTTTACGGTTTCAGATACGAAAGGAAATGGGAAACTTACATATCCAATAGGTCTTCTTACTATTGATGAAGCCTCTATGGCTGGAGGTCTTTATAATTCAGTTAATACACAATATTATTTATATACAGGTCAAACTTATTGGACCATGTCGCCGTCTCGCTTTGATTCGAGGTACGCAAATGCGCACGTGTGGCGCGTGCATTCGTCTGGTCTCTTGTATCATTGGTCTACTACTTCTGCTAGTGGCGGTGTGCGTCCAGTTGTCAACCTGTCTGCTGATGTGCTGATATCCGGGGGTGATGGAACAAGTCAAAATCCATATGTAATTATGAGTTAAAGTGGTTCAAAATGACTCATCATTTTGAACCGGGATTGTAAATTTGATAATTAGGTTAATCTAATGATGTGTTTTGTTTGTCGCCGTCTCGCTTTGATTCGAGTAACGCTAATGCGAACGTGTGGAACGTGAATTCGACTGGTAACTTGAATCATTGGAATACTACTTCTACTAGTCTCGGCGTGCGTCCAGATTCCTACTACAATTAGTAACTGATTCATTATTAATTCTAATCTTTCATTTTATAGATTAATCCGTTTTCCTTATTTTAGGTTAATCTATTATATATTGTTTGTTCTTCTCTGTGCCTACGCCGTCTAACTTTAATTCGGGTAACGCTAATGCGAACGTGTGGAACGTGAATTCGACTGGTAACTTGAATCATTGGAATACTACTTCTACTAGTCTCGGTGTGCGTCCAGATTCCTACTACAATTAGTAATGATTACTAATGAACCGAGTATTATTGACTAAGGTTGATAATGAGAGGAAGTAATGTTTTAAACATAATCTTAGTAGATTGGAAACAAGATTAGCCTATGGTTGTTGCCAAAAAAATATAATATAGATACGATTTTAGAAGGATTTTCTTTCTTCTTCGATTGTTATTTACTATATTGTTTATTATTTAGGAGATTTAATTTATGAAGTTAAAAGATAGATTTAAAGATTTAAAAAGAGATTATAAAGATTTTATTGTTTTAATTGTTTCAGGAAGTTTTTATGTTTCTTATGATTCTGATGCTGTGTTGTTGTCTTATTTGTTTTCTTATCAAATAAAAAATGATAGGGTTGGTTTTCCTAGTTCCGCTTTGGATAAAGTTGTTAGTAGTCTTTGTGAAAAGCATATTTGTGTCGTGGTTGTTGGAAGTGAAATTCTTGAAAGTGTCTTTGATGATAATCAGTATTATGTTTATTTAGATGAGGCTTTTAAGTTTTTTAATAATCATACTATGTTGGAGAGTTTAATTGATAGAATTCGTCTTTTAGTTATGAGAGATTTTGATAATTATATAAAAATTAAAGGATTTATCGATGAATTGTAATGAAGAGTTTAAATTATTATCTTGTAGCGAAAAGACTATGGATTATATAGCAAAGCAGTTAGTTAACTTTCCTAATAGAGAGATGGTTTTGAAAAATAATATTGAAAAGACAATGTATTTATTGATTGAAAGTATTTTTTCTTATCGAATTGAGAATGTTTCTAGGATTAAGATGAAGTATTTAAAAAATTTATTGATTCAACTTTCTATGCTTGATTATTATATGAGAATTAGTTATCAAAGAAAGTTTATCAGTTTAAAACGGTATGAGTCTACTGCTAGATTTTTATTGGAGATTAGAAAAATTACTTATGGGGTGATTCGGAGTGAAAAATCAGTTTGATAATTATGATAATTTACTAGATATTGCGAAAATTATAGATGTTTTTCATACAATACGTTTAAATACTAAACATAAAGATTAGATTTTTGTATTTGAACTTTTCTTTTCTTGTAATATATTTTCGATATATCAAATTTTGAAGGAGAAAAATTATCTGCATAGAAAGTACAATATATTTTTATTAAAGGAGCCTAAGTATCGTATTATTATGAGTGAAAGTATGACTGATAAGATTATTAATCATATGGTGAGTAAATACGTTTTGTTTCCTATTTTAGAGTCTAGATTAATTCCTATGAATATTGCGACTAGACCTGGTATGGGAACAGAGAAGGGGATTTATTATATAAAAAAGTATATTCATCATTTAAAGAGAAAGCATGATAAGTTTTATGTTTTGAAGTGTGATATTTCTAAATATTTTTATTCTATTAATCATGATATTTTAATGGATAAAATAAAAAAGGTAATACATGATCCAGATATTATTCGTTTAATTCATGAGATTATTAGTAGTACGGATAGACCTTATGTGAATTTAGAAATTGATAGGTTAGTTCAAAAGGAGATTGAGAGGTTAAAAGAGAAAAAACTTAATTTATGGTCACGTATTAAAGAACTTGAACAAATTCCTTATTATGATGAGGGCTGTGGGTTACCTATTGGAAATATGACTAGTCAGATATTAGCTATTTATTATTTAAATGACATTGATCACTTTATTAAAGAAAAGTTACATATAAAATATTATGTTCGTTATATGGATGATTTTGTTTTGATGCACGAAGATAAAGAGTATTTAAAGTATTGCTATAGGGAGATTCAAAAGAAAATTGATGATTTGAAGTTATCTTTTAATAATAAGACTCAAATTGTTGAGATTCATCATGGATTTACTTTTTTAGGATATAAGTTTTTATTAAAAGATAAAAAATTAATTATTTTATTACATGGTAAAACTAAGAAAAAGATAAAAAACAAGTTGAAGTATTTAAGAAAGCATCATCCTGATAATGAGGCTAGTGTATTAGCTAGTTATAAAGGTTATTTAAGTAGAGCTTGTAGTGGAAGTTTTTGTTACCGTAATCGATTGAAGTAGTGATTTTGTTTAGTATC
Source organism: Candidatus Faecimonas gallistercoris (assembly GCA_018712565.1). Lineage (GTDB taxonomy): Bacteria > Bacillota_I > Bacilli_A > RF39 > UBA660 > Faecimonas > Faecimonas gallistercoris. Next base: position 2,671 of record DVGU01000013.1, on the reverse strand, counting down.
AGTAGTGGTGTAAAAATTGACAATTTGTTCGATTTGTGGTATACTATGTGCAATCAAATGGGGGTTTGGTTGTATGAACAAAAAATTATTTATATTAGATTTTATAGGAACATTATTAGGATTAGTGGTGGTATCGTTATTGATGATTGTATTATCGCAAGCTAGTTTATACTTTTTAATTATTTTTGGATTATTATTTATTTATACTATCTTTGTATTGGTAGACTTTATTCGTTCTATTGTGCAATATATGAGACAAAGTAAGATTAAGAAGTATTCTTCTTCTATTGTTTCTATTATGAAGTATAAGTATTTAGTATGGTAATAAATTAGAATTTTAAAAAAAGTATTTTAAGATTCTTGACATTCAAACTTTAGTTTTGTATATTTATATTGATAAGTGTGATGACCAGTGTGGAAAGCTGTGAGCAGTATAGAAATAAAGATGATTCTTCTGGAATAAGTAAGGTGGAACCGCGGGAATACTCGTCCTTACACATTCTAGAAGTTTTTATATTTTAGAAAGGATATGGTTATGAATTTATTTATTGGTGGTACTTCGAAGAATGAAGTAAGTTCTTCTTATTTAAAATCTAGTGCTTATTTACTTGAGCATATAGCTAAAATAGATGATGTTCATTTAGTGTTTGGTGGTTATCATAGGGGAATTATGGCAATTGCTTATGATGAGTTTAAGAAGAATTTAAAGAAAGTAATTGCAGTTTCAGATACTATTTTCCAGCAATATTTAGATGAACTTGATACTGATATGTCTATTGTTGCTAAAAACACAATGGAGCGATGTCAAAAACTATATGAAAATAGTGATTGTTTATTATTTTTACCGGGTGGAGTTGGGACTTATAGTGAGCTTTTTTCTGCAATAGAGGAAAATAAATATAGCTCGCAACCTAAAAAAATAATCTTATATAATTATGATTATTTCTATACACCTATTATTAAGGAGTTGTATCACTTATATCAAGAAGGATTCATTGATGATGTTCCTGCTAGTTATATGGTAATTGAAAGTAATGAAGATAAAATCATAGAATTAATAGAGGAGATGAAATAGATGGAAAAATTAACAATGGAAAAATTAACTAATTATTGTAAACAATATGGATTTATTTTCCAGGGAAGTGAGATTTATGGAGGACTTGCGAATACTTGGGATTATGGTCCTTTGGGAGCTCGCTTAAAAAATAATGTAAAAGATACATGGAGGAAACGTTTTATTCAAGAGCGAAGTAACGCTTATGAAGTGGATGCTGCTATACTTATGCACCCTAGAGTTTGGGAAGCTAGTGGACATGTTGCTAGTTTTTCTGACCCTTTGATTGATTGTAAAGAATGTAAAATGCGTCATCGGGCAGATAATTTAATTGATGACTTTGATAGTGCTGCTCATGCGGATGGTATGAGTCAAGATGAGATGATGGAATATATTCGTGAACATAAAATCCCTTGCCCTAACTGTGGTAAGAGTGATTATACGAATATTCGTCAATTTAATCTGATGTTTGAGACTCATCGTGGAGTTACGGAAGATGGAAAAAATAAGGTTTATTTACGCCCCGAGAATGCACAAGGAGAGTATGTTAACTTTTTAAATGTTCAACGTACGATGCGTGCGAAACTTCCTTTTAGTATTGGACAGATTGGTAAAGCGTTTCGAAATGAGATTACGCCAGGAAACTTTACATTTAGGACGATTGAGTTTGAACAAATGGAATACCAGACTTTCTGCAAGGAAGGTGTTGATAGTGATTTATATCGTTATTTTAAAGAGTATGCAAGAAATTATTTCTTAGATTTAGGTATTCCTGATGAAAAACTTAGATTCCATGATCATGAAAAATTAGCTCATTATGCTAAAGAAGCTTGTGATATTGAATATCAATTTAGTTTTGGATGGGGAGAGATTAATGGTACTCATAATCGTACTAATTATGATTTATCTCGTCATCAAGAATATTCTGGTGTATCTCAAGAATATTTAGATCCTGAAACTAATGAAAAATATATTCCATATATTATTGAGTCTACCGTTGGATGTGATCGTTTGGTACTTGCTTTACTTGATAATGCTTATCATGAAGAGACATTAGAAAATGGTGATACTAGAGAAGTGATGAAATTTCATCCTGCGATTGCTCCATACAAAGTAGCAGTATTACCACTAAATAAAAAGTATCATGGTGAGAAAGCAAGGGAAGTTTATCAAGAATTATCAAAACATTTTATGACTAGTTATGATGAAACAGCATCTATTGGTAAACGTTATCGAAGGCAAGATGCGATTGGTACTCCTTTTGCAATTACAATAGATGATGAGACACTAAATCATGGTACGGTTACTTTAAGAGATCGTGATACTATGGAACAAGTTATATTAAAGTTAGAAGAAGTTCCTAGTTATGTTGAAGAAAGAATTAGATTTTAATTCTTTTTTTTGGGAACTTTCCTACTTTTTTCGAAATATAAAGTAGGAGGTGATAGTTATCACAAAATTCTATACCTGTCGTTATGACAGGACATTTAAAGAAGTCTTTATGAATGAAAAAAATAAAGACTTGCTTATTTATTTACTTGAAGGAATATTAAAAGTAGAAATAAAGGAGGTTAAATATCTTAATTTAGAACAGAATGTAGATAATATATCTGTCAA
>DVGU01000012.1 GCA_018712565.1 Candidatus Faecimonas gallistercoris | reverse complement strand
CTTTGATACTTACTTCTTTTAACTTAGGAAGTTTTATTATGTGTCTTTTTAAATCTACTTCTATACTTTGATATGTTTTATCTTTATAAGTATTACTTATACAGTTTGTTCTATAACTTCTTTTAGAGTTGTATTTTCCCTTAAATTTAGGGTATTCTCCTTGTCCTTGATACCATCTTTTAAAAGCATCCTCTAAATTAAATAAACTACATCTTAGACTACAAGAATCTACTTCTTTTAAAAGGGGATGTTCTACTTGTAAGTTTTTTAAATCTTTTATCATATCAAAACAAGATAAAGTATCTTTTTTCTCTTCATAAAGTGATTTTTGCTTTTCTAAATAATGATTATATACTACTCTGGTGCAACCAAATGTTTTGTGAATTAACTCTACTTGATTAGTTGTAGGATACAAACGAAACCGATAAGCTCTATACATAAGATTCCTCCTGATGAGAACACTATATAATACATTTGTTCGCATGTCAACTGTTTTTTATTAAGTTTTCAAATTTGCATTTTAGTAAAGTAAATTCCTTATAAATAAAAAACTGAGTTTTATTAGCCTCTCCATCAAATTTTAAAATAATAATCTTTCACTTTATCTAACGGCCAACTATAACCATGAAAATCACTAAGTGCGACAAATGTATTTGGTATAACTCCAGTACTCATAACTTTTAACCCCCTTAATTTAAGTAGCTAAATTATACTACAAAAAAAATTTGTCAAAAACTAACTACACTAACGCAGTAACACACTACACAATAAAAGAGTTCTAATTAAGAACTCCCTCACGCATTTTCCTATTAGCAACAGCTTGATATGCCTCTTCTTCATCATTAAAGTAAATTGTACCCGTTTTTAATTTCTGATAAGTTTCATTTCCTTTACCAAGGATTAATACAATATCTTTTTCTTCTGCCATATCAATAGCTTTCTGAATAGCTTCCCGTCTATCTATAACAATCTCATAATTATGATAAGTATCTTTTATAGTCTTAATAATATCATTACAAATATCCTTAGGATCTTCACTTCTTGGATCTTCATAAGTAAAAATTGCATGCGATGCATTTTTAACAACAACTTCGCCAACCTGAGGCCGTTTAATAGAATCTCTCTCTCCTGCTTGACCAATCACCACAATACTACGATTAATATCTAGAGTATGAACAAAATTTAAAAGTTTAGTAATCCCATTAGGAGTATGAGCATAATCCACCATAACATAATATGGCGTATTAGTAGTTAATAAATCAAGTCTCCCACTTATCTTAATATTAGGAATACGAGACAATGCCTGCTCTAAAGGGACACCAACAGACAAAGCCCCTAAAAGACCAGCAGCAAGATTATAAACATTGAAATCTCCTAATAATGGACTATCTACCTCTATTACTTCATCTCTATATTTATAATGAATTAATGTATGTGTAGGATAAACTTTATAATCAACAATCTGTAAGGTTGCACTAGCATCTTGACCATAAGTAACTACCTTACCATTACAAGCAGCCTTTACTTGTTCATAATAAGGATCATCCATATTTAAAACACAAGTACCATCTTTTTTAGTTTGCTTAAATAAACATAATTTACAAGCAACATAGTTCTCAAAGGTACCATGAATATTTAAATGTTCCGAAGTAATATTAGTATAAACACTTAAATCAAATTGTATTGTCTCAAGTCTATTTCTAAAAAAAGCCTCACTACTAGCCTCCATCATAACGTATTTACAACCACAATCTAAAAATTCTCTAAAATAAGAATAAAGTAAATGAGAATCTGGAGTAGTATTAGGATTATCATTAGAAAATTTAGCACAACTTCTACCATTAGTACCAACATATCCACATAAATCACTACCAATTAAAGTTTGTATAATCGTTGCAGTAGAAGTTTTTCCATCCGTACCTGTAACCCCTAAAACTTTTAAATCACGATCAGGATAGTCATTAAATTTTTGACATAAATAAGGTAGTTCACGATTCGTATCAGGAACTTTTACAACAGGAACTCCCACATCTCCAACATCACGAGAAACAACAATAGCACTAGCTCCATGTTTAATAGCATCATGAATAAAGTCATGCCTATCAGCAGTTACTCCTTGCGTACAGACAAACAAATCTCCTTCATGACATTCCTTAGAATTAATTTGTATAGACTTTATCATAGTATCTTGGCTAACACCAGGATATAATTCACTTAACTTTTTCATCATTATCACCCACAATCATTATACAGTAAAGAAAAATAAAAAAAAAGACTTTTTCTTGATATATATCGCTATTTAGTCTAAAATGTAAAAGAGGGTGAAATTATGAAAACATTTATTGTAGGAGCAGGCAGTGATTTAGGAGTTCACATCGATGGTGCTCATTTAGGACCAATTCAATTAATGAATGACTTAAAAGGTTTTTATAAAGGAGAAAGCTTTTCTCTAGTACAAAATGAAAATATTATAAAAAGTAGAAATTTATCAGACCGTAGAAAAAATGAATATGAAATAGATAAATTTAATACACAATTATATAAAACCATATTAGAAAAAGTAAAAGATGGTTATTTTCCTATTACAATTGGTGGTGATCATTCTGTTGCTGTTGCTAGTGCTCTAGCTAGTGCTAAAGTACATGACAATATTGGTATTATATGGTTTGATGCTCATACGGATTATAATACATTTGAAACAACAGTCAGTGGAAATATTCACGGACTACCATTAGCTGCTATTACTGGCTATAAAAACCATGAACTAAGATATTTCTATGATGGCAATACTATACAACCATCAAAAACAGTAGTCGTAGGGGCAAGAAGCATTGATGACTGGGAAAAAGACAATATCAAATACTCTGGTATTACCGTATTTACAACAGAAGACATTAAAGAAAAGGGAGTAGAAGCTGTTGTTGAAGAGGCTTTTGCTATCGCAGGAAATAGAACAAAGGGCGTTCACATTAGCTATGACCTAGATTTAATTGACCCAGAAATAGCACCAGGTGTCTCCATCCCAGAATTTGATGGCATTACCGAAGAAGAAGCTATGAAAATTAATGAACTTATAATGAAACACCTAGATCAAGTAGTATCCTACGATTTAGTAGAATTCAATCCATTAAGAGATAAAGATAGAAAAACAGAACAAATTGCTGTTAACTTATTAGCACAAATGATAAGAGCAGTAGAAAACAAAGGAAAATACACAAACAAAAAATATTAAGCAAAAATAGTGTCATCACGACACTATTTTAATTTACAAAACTAACTACTTGCAATAACCGCAGTACCACTACTACCTAACCTACTTTGCATCCAACTTCTAGCAGCTTCATCTTTTACAATGACTTCCAAATTAGAAGTATTAGGAAACATATTTTCATAAAGTAATATACTATTAAATGTTGCATTTTTAAAATCTATTTCTGTTAAGTTTTGGCATCCAAAAAACATATTAGATGTATATAACACATTTTCCATATTAAAACTACTTAAATCGAGTTTAACTAAACTACTACAACCTTCAAACATACTAGTCATATGTGTTGCATGTAACGTATTAAAACTTGATAATATTATATTTTTTAAACTACTGCAATTTTGAAACATATAACTCATATTTATTACCATTGATATATCAAAACTACTCAAATCTAGATTAATTAGTTTTTCACAATTCTTAAACATATTATTCATATCTGTTACCTTTGATGTATCAAAATCATCTAATTTTAGACTAGTTAGACTACTACAGTCACTAAACATACTCATCATATTTGTTACATTTGAGGTATTAAAAGTACTTAAATCTAGACTAATTAGTTTTTTGCAATTATCAAACATACGTCGCATATCTGTTACATATGATGTATCTAAATACTCTAATCCTTCAATAGATTGTAATTGAGTAAATCCACTAAACAAATTAGCACTATTTTCATTCGCAATAATTTTTCCTGGACCTTGGATATAAATAGTATAAGTACTACCATCTTCATTTAATACTGCATAAGCCATGACACTTCCATCACTAGCTTCTGATACATCCCAGAACTCTTCTGCTGCTTCTATCGATTTTAATTCATTTTCAATTACTATTTTTGTTATATTTTGTTTATATTTATTATCCCAAAATTCTTCACTATATATTAAATTAGGAATTTCTTTTATTATAGGCTCTCCTTGATATACTACCCCATCCATCGATTTTTGAATACTAACCTTTGTCCAGATAGCTTTAAGAGTAATATTTTCTCCACTAGATTGAAAAGCATTACTTCCTATCATAGCTACATCTTCTTTATTTACTACTTCCCATCCTTGAAACTGATATCCATCACAACTTAAACTATCATTACTTATCTCTACCGTATCAAATACAGAATATTCCTTCGTATTAGGAACATC
>DVGU01000074.1 GCA_018712565.1 Candidatus Faecimonas gallistercoris | reverse complement strand
TATAAAAGAAATAGAAGATTGGATAAATAATTATCCACGTGCAATGTTTGACTATAAAAGTTCAAACATGTTACTATTAAATCAAAAAAATAACTTATACTTAGGTAATTAGATGTGCGGACACTTATTATTTCCATTTATATTGATTTAATACTTTTATTTTTATTATTGCAAAAAATAGGGATTATTAGTATAATCAGTATTAGAATAGATAAAGTGTAAAGAGGGGACTGTTATGTTTGATAAAATAGTTTATATTAGTGATCATTCTGCTAATATACGATTAAAAGATGCAGAGCATCTTGCTGTTAATTTAATGAATCTACATCTTATTTTTGAAGATAAAGATAAGAAGGTTTTAGGTGAAGTTGATGATTTAGATAAGGATATTGTTAAGGCAAGATTTTTAGGGGAAATTGTTCATGGAAAATTAATTGGTGGTACTATTCGTAAACCGGCATTGGATGCTTCTATTCGTGTGATTGATAAATCAGAAATTCCAATGATTGTGGGAGAAGATAGAGAGGGTTATATGAAGTTTGGTGTTAGTCCCTTTTATAATGATTTTCCAGTCTATTTAGATGTTAATAATTTTTTTAGTAATCATTTTGCTATTTTTGGTAATAGTGGTAGTGGTAAATCCTGTGGTGTATCTCGCCTTTTTCAAAATATGTTTCATGATCAAAGATTATTTCCATATAAGGCGAATATATTATTATTTGATTCTTCTGGAGAATATTATAATGCATTTAATAATTTGAATTCTATTAATCCTAATTATCATTATCGCTTTTTTAGTACGAATGAAGTAGATGGTATTGGAGAAAAATTACGATTACCTATTTGGTTACTTAATGCCAATGATTTGGCGTTGTTATTGCAAGCAACGAATCATTCTCAATTGCCTATTATTGAAAGAATGTTGAAATTAGCACTTATTTTTTCGCAGACGGATATGGATGCTAATAACTATAAAAATCATTTGATTGCTAAGGCAATCATGACGATACTTTATACTAATGAGACATCTCCTAATAAACGAAATGAAATATTTTCTATTTTAGCTAGTTGTTCTACGCCACAGTTTAATTTGGAAGCTACTGTACAAGGTATTGGATATACGAGAAAATTTAGGGAGTGCTTTTTAATTGATTCTCAAGGACAATTTTCTGAAAGTGTTTTGCTTACTGAATATGTTTCTTCTTTCATTAAAAATGAGTATGATAATTATGAACCTAAAGGTGGAGTTTTTTATACTTTAGATACTTTGGAAAAAGCACTTAACTTTACTTTGATTAGTGAAGGTTGGCTTAGAAATGAAAATACTTATGGTGATGCGGTTACTATTAAAGTTCGTCTTCATTCTTTGATTGTTGGGGAGAATGCTAAATATTTTGATGTACCAGATTATATTTCTTTAGAGAGTTATTTGTCATCTTTACTTATTAATAATGGGCGTAAATATCAGCTTGTTAATTTTAATTTGGATGATGTTGATGATGACTTTGCCAAAGTTATTACTAAGATTTATTCTAGACTTGTTTTTGAATTTGCTAAAGGATTAAAAGATCGAGCAAGTATTCCTTTCCATATTATTGTTGAAGAAGCACATCGTTATATTCAAAATGATACAGACCGATTCTTAATTGGTTATAATATTTTTGAACGTATTGCTAAGGAAGGCCGTAAATATGGAGTGTTACTTGGTCTTATTTCGCAAAGACCGGTAGAACTTTCTGATACTGTTATTTCTCAGTGTTCTAATTTCTTAATTTTTAAAATGAATCATCCTACTGATGTTGATTATATACGTAAGATGGTTCCTAATATTAGTGATGAAATTGTAGAAAAACAAAAGACATTACAGGCTGGTACTTGTTTAGGATTTGGAATGGCTTTTAAGATTCCATTAATTTGTAAGTTGCAAATGCCTGATCCTGCTCCTTGGAGTGGAAACTGTGATGTTGTTACTATTTGGAATGGTAATGGTAATTCTAATCGTAGTAATAATGTTCAGCGTATTATGCCTGATACGTCAACTGTTAGTTTTGAACAAGGTAGTTCATCTTCTGGGATACAGAATACTCAAGGATTTCCGGAGATGGGATTTTTAAATAATATGAATTCTGCTTTAACGACAACGAGTTCTGGTAATTCATCAGTAGAAAATGGTTCTTCTAGAAAACCATTGGTTGAAATGACTGATACTTCTAATTCTTCAGTTGGTATGGCTGAGGTAAATACAGATAGTAGTAATTTTAGTACTATGGATTCTAATCAATCAATGCCAGAATTAACTAATTCTTCTAAAAATGACTTGGAGGGAGTGGTAGACTTTAATCGGGAAAAAGAAGATTCTGATAATTTAATATCATCTAATCATTCTATGACGAGTCAATCTTCTGATCTTGGTATACCAGGATTAAAAATTGCTAATCCAGCTGGAATGATGTCGGAGGATGAACAAAAATCTTTTTCAGTTTTGTCAAATGATGTAGATGATGAGGATAAACAAAAAGAAAGTGATAATGGAGTAGAAGATGATTCTAGTGGTTTTTCTAGTCTTAATGGTACTCCATTGGTAGCAATTACTCCAGATGATATGTTAGAGTAAGTTTTGTTCAGAGTGAATTTATATAATTTACTCTTTTTGCTTGTTTACTTGTTTTCTTTTTTTCTGTATAATATTTTTTAGGTGATTATATGTTTGAAAGTTTAGGAGAACGTTTACAAAATGCAATTCATAAGATTAAAGGTTATGGAAAAATAACAGAAGATAATATTTCTGATATGATGCGTGAAATTCGATTAGCGTTGTTGGAAGCTGATGTTAATTATAAAGTAGTAAAGGAATTTACGAATACTGTAAAAGAGAAAGCTCTGGGAGAAGAAGTTGCTAGTAGTATTAATCCAGGAGATTTGTTTGTTAAAATTGTAAAAGATGAATTAACAGAATTACTTGGTGGAGAACAGGCTGATATTTGTTTGCATGGTAATCCTGCTATTTTAATGTTAGTTGGTCTACAAGGATCTGGTAAGACTACTACGATTGGAAAGTTAGCTAACTTCCTTAGAAAAAAGCATGCTAAAAAGCCTTTGTTAGTTGCTTGTGATGTATATCGTCCAGCAGCTATTGATCAGTTGAAACAGATTGGGAAGCAGTTAAATATTGAAGTTTATGATGAGGGTAAAAATAATCCTGTAGAAATATCTAAAAATGCAATTTCTTATGCTAAAGAAAATGGTTATGATTATGTACTTATTGATACTGCAGGTCGATTACATATTGATGAAGAGTTGATGGATGAGTTAGAAAATATTCGTAGAGAAGTTCATCCAGATGAGATTTTATTGGTTATTGATTCTATGATGGGTCAAGATGCTATTAATGTTATTACTGGTTTTCATAATAAATTACCACTTACCGGAGTTGTTCTTACCAAGTTAGATGGTGATACTAGAGGTGGAGTTGCGCTTTCTGTACGTCACTTAACACATGTACCAATTAAGTTTATTGGAGTTTCTGAAAAGTTAGATGGTCTTGATTCTTTTGATCCAGAACGTATGGCTGGTCGTATACTTGGTATGGGAGATATCGTTTCTTTGGTAGAAAAAGCAACTGAAGCTATTGATGAAAAAGAAGCGGAAAAAACTGCTAAGAGGATGCAACAAGGAAAATTTGATTTAGAGGATTTTTTAGCTACTATGAAACAAATGAAAAAATTAGGACCTTTGGAAAACTTACTAAAATTAATTCCAGGAGCTAAAAAAATGGGTCTTACTAATGTTAAAATTGATCCAAAGCAATTGGCTCATATTGAAGCTATTGTATTGTCTATGACACCTAAAGAAAGGCGCCATCCAGAAATTATTAAGGCTAGTCGTAAAGCAAGAATTGCCTCAGGTAGTGGTACTTCTGTTCAAGAAGTAAACAAATTACTCCAACAATTTGATCAAATGAAGAAGATGATGAAGCAGTTTTCGCGTGGAAATATGAAGTTGCCATTTTAAAGTATTACATTAAATATTTGTAATGCTTTTTTTTGGGCTTTTGTCGTTTTCTTATTGGCCTTTCTACATATGATAAAATATAGGAGGTAATTAGAATGTTTGATCAAAATAGTTTTGATTTCGACTCTACTGTAATGGGTAATAATAACGTGGTTGATAATGATATGAATGTCGATATTAATATGAACCAAGAAAATTCTGGTATGGGTATGAATATGAGTATGAACACTGGTATGGGCTGTCCTGTTCAAGAGGGTGTTCAACAAAAATGTATTCATAAAACAATCGTGCATGAAGTTCCACAAGAGTGATAATTTATGATAGACTAAATAAATAAAGGGAGAATAAGTACAATCCAAAGGCATATTGATAAGAAATGTCTTTTTGTGTGTTATAATGTTTAGTTTTTTATAGCACATCTTGAGTATACGAAAGAATGTGTTATAAAAATATTGTACCTGATTTCTGATGAAAAGTCATAAGGGGAAAGTAATATCCTCTTTTTTCTATATTTAGTTAAAT
>DVGU01000073.1 GCA_018712565.1 Candidatus Faecimonas gallistercoris | reverse complement strand
CAAACTCTCATAAAAAATTTATTTTAATTAGTTTGTTTTATTGTTCAATCCTAACTGTCTCAAAGTTGACGTTTTGCTTAGTTTTCAAAGATCATTTTCATGATTTTTTTGTGTTTTTCCTGAGTTGCATTGTTAATATATCAAATATAATTTACAAAGTCAACAAAATTTTCACATTTTTTTCACTTTTTTTAGAAAAAATTAATTTTTCGTTTCTTTTGCTTATTTTTTCATAAGAATCCCTAATGATATCGCCAAACTATTTTATGTTAATCTTCTTATTCTATAGTTTCAAATTCAACTCTTTTGATTATTATTAATTCTATAAAAAAAGAACCTTTTGATTCATCCTATTTTTTTATTATATTTTATTTCATTATATTTATTATTATATTTTTTTATTGTTTCTGTATTAAACATTAGTGACTTTTTTCTAACTAATTCTATTAATTCTGTTAATTCTGATTTTAAGACCATATCTAAATCTTGTGAATAATGCATAATAGATTTATGATATTTATACTCTCCACGGTCTAATACTTTAAAACTACCATCTGGAAATACTCTTAAGTCTAAATCATAATCAATGTATTTAATTGTTCCTTCTTCTATTATAAAAGGTGAAGCTATATTACAATAATAATATATGCCATTTTTTTTACATTGCCCTATTACATTAAACCATTGATTTTTAAAGAAATATAGGACTGCAGGTTCTTTAGTATGCCATGTTCTACCGTCTGACTCAGTTACTTTAGTTTTTTCATTTCCAAAGATTAAATAGTCATCTGTTATATCTAATAGTATTGCTTCGTCCCAAGAACGGTGAATTTTTTTATCATGTTTATAACTGTGAATTTGATATTTTTTCCCTATTACTAATTTCTCTTCCTCCATTTTTTACCTCGCTTCTTTTGTATTATAACTTTTTTTCTGCTCTTTTTCAACTGAGCCTAAAATAATTAAGAACTTATTTTTCTGTATTAACTTTTTTAATTTGATATATAACCATTTAACAAATACTAGTCTTTTATTATTACTTTATATTTTCGCATATAGTCTTACACTTAATTCTTATTAATTATTTATAATTAAAATTATTTTAAGTATAAATAATATAGCAATTATAGCAATTTTTTAAGTAAACTTTACTTTTTTTGAAGTTATTATTAACTTGGTTAAAAGTGAAAATATTTTATATTTATCTTTCTTGATATATGAAATAAATTTTTTAGTAATGAATTCTTATGCTTGCTTGTATTTTTTAATTAATATAAAAAAGAATGTATAAATTTGTTTTTCTTTATTCTTCTTTTATACATTCTTTGATTATTTATTTCTTTGAAAAATATGAAATTGCCCAACATCCAAATATAAATAGTACTAATACTGCAGCTGCACCAAACCACGGACTATCCATATATTCCGTTGCTATGGAATCTAATTTTTCATTCCAATTTTCAATTAAATTGTTAAGACCTGCAATTAATAATAATCTGTCCATCTATTTACCTCCCTGGGCCTATTTTTTTTTCTTCCTTTTTTTTGTACTTTTCTTCTTATCATCTTCACTAATAATTTCAGCATCAGTAATTGTTTCTTCTACAGCTTTATGAATTTTAATTACACTACTTTTAATAGCAAAGGTAGAAATTATATCTAATATGGAATATACAATAATAAATCCACCTATTATTTTCATAATACCTAATGCGGCCTTAAATGGATTGAATAGCAATATAAGACCGCAAATTGTACTGATAACAGATACGACCATTGTTGTTTTCCATAAACTATTCTCACTTGCTTTTAATTGAAATGCATAATTTAATTTTCCTGCACTACTAACTATGATTGCAATTCCAATTACTATAGGAATTATACTTGCTATTATTTGATAATTTCTGATAATGATAACTCCGAAAACGATTGTTACAATGCCATATATAATATCTAATTCGTTTCTTATTGCTGGACTTTCTCCGCTTTTCACATAACGTATTAAAGCTAATGCTCCTACTGCTACTAAAACGCCACCTATTATGTATGAAATCATCATGATTGTAGTTTCTGATTGAAAAATCAATAAAATTCCTAACATCATTAAAATGATAGAGGTAATAATTGAAGACTTTAAAAATTTTTTCATAATTTTCCCTATACCTTTCTCCTTATTCTGTTCGAAGTGCTTCTACTGGGTCTTTCTTGGATGCAATACTTGCAGGAATTAATCCACCAAGTACAGTTAATGTTACACTTACTATTACCAATATTATAGCATGAATCGGATTTAATTGTGCAACATTTGCTAAATCTGATAGATTTTCTATAATATGATTGATTGGAAATGTCAATATTTCGGCAATAATAATACCTAGTAGCCCGGAAAACATTCCTACTAAAAAAGTTTCTGCGTTAAATACTCGTTTAATATCTTTTTTTCTAGCACCAAGGGCACGTAAAATTCCAATTTCTTTTGTTCTTTCTAATACCGAAATATATGTGATGATAGAAATCATAATACAAGAAACTATTAATGATATTGATGAAAAGGCTATTAGAACATAGGTTACCGCATCCATAATACTTCCAGATAAAGAACTAATCATTGCTGCATAATCTGTATATAAAACTTGATCTTGATTTTCTTTTCCATTATTATAGCTATCTAAGTATTCTGTAATATAATCTTTAGTTTCAAAATCTTTTGGATATAAATAAATAATGGATGGAGTTACTTCAGCACCTAATACGCCTAAGATATTACTTTTTGTTACAGTGGATGTTGTTTCATCAAATGGCTGACCTGTTAAAATATTATAATTTACTTCTTGTTGACGTTTTACAATTTCACTATTTTTATTTTTTTCAATAACGGCATCCACTAAAGCGGAATTATAATAAATTCCTGACTGGGTTAGTTCTTTTTTATCTTCTTTCCCACGAACAATTGCTTGAATCTTAATAGTAATTGCATCAGTTTCATTATACATTCTTTGATAATCTTGACGAGCAATAAAATAATTTCCTACTTCTTCATAATAGTTATCATTAGAAATTACTTTAAATTCTTTGGTTAAAATATCATTAAACGAAAGATTTTGGTTAATATCAAATCCTAGTTGTTCTAATGTTGCTGAGTCTAGTTCATTTCTTGAATTTACAGCTAATACAATTCCTGGATTTTCTTCATCTATTTTTCCTGCTAATATATCATAATCTTTTTCTAATACGCTCTTTCCAGAGATACTTTCCGGATATATATTCCAACCTATTACCCCCGTCATAGATGTTGATGACATAGAGTAATTAGTGGATGTTGGTACTTGTGCATATGTACCGTCTTTTTTTTCTGTTACTACATTTAAAGTAGTTCCATATTCATAACCAATCGCATTAAGTTTCGACTTGCTTATATTTTCAATATAGTCAATATATTCTTTATCTATATTATTTACATGTAACATTGTTTCTAGTTCATTTTCACGTGGATAAATTATTTTTTTGTTTGTATATTCTTTATGCTTGGCTTGCTTTTGAATAATTTCTTGCATAGTTTTTTCGTTCATATTCATCGCTTGTGTACTTATCGTTATTGGCATTTGAGATAATGTATCTTCTTCGTATTCATCTATTTTGGTTTGAAATCCATTCGATAAGGATAGTATTAATGCAATACCAATAATTCCTATAGAAGACGCAAATGCAGTTAAGGCTGTTCTACCTTTTTTTGTTTTTATATTATTGAAAGATAACTTTAGAGCTGTCCAAAAATTCATAGCAGTTTTTTTTATTTGCAATTCCTTGCTAGCCTTTTCTTCTTTTTCTACAGGGTGTGTGTCTTTTCTTAGTTTACCATCTTTTAATTCCACAATTCTTGTGGAATATTTTTCTGCTAATTCGCGATTATGCGTTACCATGATTACCAATTTATCCTTGGATATTTCTTTAATTAAATCCATTATTTGCTCACTTGTTTTAGTATCTAAAGCCCCTGTGGGTTCATCTGCTAAAATTATGTCCGGATTATTGGCTAATGCTCTAGCTATTGCCACCCGTTGCATTTGTCCTCCTGATAATTGATTCGGTTTTTTATGAGCGTGTTCTAATAGTCCAACTTTTTGTAATACTTCTTTAGCTCTTTTTCTTTTTTCCTTGGATTGTACTCCACTTAAAGTCATTCCCATTTCTATATTTTCTAGGATGCTAATATGGGCTATTAGATTATAGTTTTGAAAGATAAAACCTATACAATTATTGCGATATGCGTTCCAATCATTTTCTTTATAATTTTTTGTGGACTTATTATTTATTATTAACTCACCAGAATCATAATGATCTAAACCACCAATAATATTTAGTAATGTTGTTTTTCCACTACCACTAGGCCCTAATATACTAACAAATTCATTTTGTCTAAATTGGAGAGTAATATCATCCAATGCTTGCTGAACAAAAGTGCCTGTTTTATAGCTTTTTTTTATCTTTTTTAATTCTAACATTTTCTTTCTCCTTATTATCTTTTGTATTTTTTGTTTCATACTCAATTGTTGAAATGTTTTTTGTACTTGTTATTTTCTCATATAGAAATTCTTTTTTCTTACCTATGATTAGGCATATTATATTTAGAAAAAAATAAACTTTTAATAAATCAATACTTCTATCTATTATATTATCTATTATTTTATTATTCGATGAAATACTATTTAGAATATTTATTATAACAAATTGATAATAGAATAATAGATAACTTAGGAGGTATCTTAACCATATTCTTATTTTAACATGTTTTTTTTCTTTTTTTGCTACTATTTTTAATTTTACAATTATTTTTCCAAGTGTTTTTCCATCTATTATTAAGGGAATAATAAGATAATATATTATTATGCTAATTAGCAATGTATAATTTGATAATTTTGTTTTATATGTAAATATACTTATTATTAATATTAATATAGAAAGAAAAAAGAAATCTATACAGTAAGAAATCGCTCTTCTAAATAAAGTTACTCTTACTCCTTTTTCAAAACTTTTTTGGTCTAGTTGTTTTCTGGATGGTAATACCCATAAAAATATTGGTGTTATCAAATATCCAATCATTGCTCCTGTAGTATTTAAAATCAAATCATCTACATCAAAAAGACGATACGCTCTTGGATAAATACCATATAAACCTGTTAATTGTGTTAGTTCAAAAAACAAACTTAATAAGAAACTATATATTAATACTTTGTACCATTTACACTCAAAGTAATAATGAAGATACACTCCAAAAGGAATTGTTAACAATATATTAAATAACACTATATAAAATGATTGATTTTTTAGCAAATTATAATAAGTTGATAGTTTATTCCAATCAATTGATATCATTTGTGATAATTCTTTTATAAAATGAAATGGAGTTAGTTGTGTTGTAGGTGTAGTTAACTTAGCTACTTCTGTTATAGAGGGTAGTGGGAGAATTATTAAAAAATAAGCACACAATAAATAAAGAATAAAACTATAAAAAATAAGACTTCTTAATATTGGAATAGAGCCATACTTTCTGTATTGATATATTAAATATGGCAACGTAAATATTAATGATATAATAGGAAAGAAAATAAAAGCTGCTATTATAGGTATTTTATATATAGACATAAAACTCCTCCTTATTTTTTATATTTTAATAAAAAAAAGTTGGGTAATAAGTGCCCATTATTCTTTTTCCACAAGAAACGTTAATAATTCTTCTGGGTTTTTTCCTTTTACTGCTATGTTATAAATTAAATCGATGATTGGGATAGAGACTTTTTTATCTTTTAGTAATTTATAAATAGATTCAAGTGTATAAAACCCTTCTACTGTTGTATGTGATAAGTATTCTTTTATTTCTTCTTTTGATTTTTTTTCTCCTAATAATTTACCAAAACTAAAGTTTCTACTTTTTACAGACGTACAGGTTAATAGTAAATCTCCAAATCCAGCAAAGGAAAGTACGGTTTTTTTATCTCCGTCAAAAGCATCAATAATTTCTCGCATATCATGGATTGCCTCTGTTAATAACATTGCTTTTGTAGAATCGTTGGCCCCCATTCCTTCTAACATACCAGCTGATAGTGCAATTACATTTTTGATAGATCCACATATTTCTGTTCCAATAATATCTTCTGTTTCTCTTAACTTAATATATTTATTTGCTAAGGCTTGTTTCACAAGATTTTTGGTTTCTTCACTTTTTGTTGCTAAACTTAGTCCTGCTGGCATTTTTGTTACTAAATCCACTGCAAAAGATGGTCCACTGATAATAGCCAGATTCTTTGTATCTAAATATTTTTCTAATATTTCATGAATAAATAAACCTGTTTCTTGTTCAATACCTTTCGTTGCAATTAAAATATGATTATTTTTAATATATGGTTTCATTTCAACTGCTAAAGAATCAATAAATGCAGCTGGTATTGCAATTATTAATAAATCCTTACCTTTAATGCATTCCTCAACACTGGTTGTTAACTGTATTTTTTCTGATATTGTAAAGTTAGGAATTAGTTTTTCATTTTTTCTTGTTCTTTCTAGTTGTTCTTTTTCTTCCTCAAATTTTGTCCACATAGTAATATCACATTTATTTTCACTCATGATGCTGCTTAGAGCCATTCCATATGCTCCACATCCAAATAGTCCTACTTTCATATTTATTCCTTTCTAGTTAATTGTTAGTGAACTTGAAATTGGTATAATTTGTACAAATGTATTTCCGTCGTTTATTTCAACTTCACTTCCATCATGGTATGTATATATAGTTTTAGCACTTCTTGATTGTTTTGTCCAGTAAATTGGAAGGGCATAACCATTCGTTATATAATAACCTTCTCCAGTACCAGTAGTATCAAGATCTTGTCTACCCTCACTATCCAATTGGTAATTCCTTACTTTTTCAATAATTATATTTTTGTAAAACAACTGTTCATTTGTTTCTTTATCAATATGTGGATTATTATTCATATATCTTAAGTATACTTTTCGGTTAGTATCATAAGTATAACTTCTATTTTGATAATTAGAATATGGTATAAAAATAGAGTTAGCTGTCAGTAGACCTTCTCTTGTTACTGGGACTTCTTCTTCGGCTCCTGTTTCTGGATTAATTTGTGTTGTTGTTGAGATGGGTTTATTTAAGTTTATTGTTTCAGTTGTATAGTTTAATAATTTCCAGTCTGAGGTTGTTGTACTATATCCTTTTTGTGATGCAGTAGAATATATTTTTTCTGTAGAAGTAAAAACATTATGTGGTGCAGCTATATTATTATCTCTCCAGAAAGGGGATTCATCATATAATCCATTAATATTATTTACACCTAAGGAATTAATGTCATTTTTAGCGTAAGTACTCCAACCGTAATGTGTATATATTGCATCACTTTCTAGTGCATAATCTAAAAAATAGTGTCTTGAACTTCTGACTGGACCAATCAATGATACTTCTTTATCCTTATATAATGCCATAATTCTAGTTAACCCACCTTCTACAATTATCTCATAATTAATATAAGAGTCTTGGAGACCAGCATGTTTTTCATTTCCTATATTATTGTCAATCATTACTGCGATAGGTCTTTGATTACTATTTTCATCTACAATTTTTAATGTACTTTCTTTAGGTTTCTTTTTGAGAGAAGAACTTGGCTTATTATATATTACATATAGATATCCAAGCACTCCTAATATAATTATTATAAAGGCAAAGGCTATTTTTGTCTTTTTAGAAGTTGATTTTTTTCTTCTTTTACTCATAATACTTTACTATCAATTTAAACCTTAATTAAGTTATACAATTGATTCCTTTCTTTTATATTACTTGATTTTATATTGTGAATTTTACTTAGTGGGGGTCATTTTTTAATATATGTAGTTAATTACATTTTTCTTTATAATGTTATTTTATCATACTTTTGTTTCTTATTATTTTTTTACACTTGTTTTGGGAACAAATTTTGTCAATTTTTTGACAGAGTTTGGTGGCAATTACTTTGACTTTATATATTTTCTTTTATATAATTTTATTGAGGTGATAGTTGTGGAAAAAGATAAAAATAATTCTTTTTTAGAAAATGACTCTATCGTTGGAAGCTCGGTAAAAGATAATAATAATTTGAAATCTGAAAATATGGTAGGTATTTCTATGGATAAGATTAACAAATTAAATATTGTTATTAATGATAATGATTGTGGAAATGCCTTTTTTGATGATATTTGTGAACAATTAGAAAAAAAAGGAGTAAAATTTAAGATATCTAGAAAAAATGACAATTTAAAATATGATAATGCTACCATTCTTACTTTAGATCAGCAAATGGTAACTGGTGTTGGGATTTCTTTGATTGGCCCTTATCATGATGGAACGGCTAATAATTCGGAAGCTTTATTAAAGTCTATACAAATGTCATTACAGGAGCATGATTATTCTATTGAGTGTATTGCTGGAATTCCTAGATATCAATCAGAAGAAGATGGTGATGTTGTTTATACAACCATTCCTTCCTCTACCGAGCAAGATTCTTTAAATACTAGTGCACAAATTACGATTGCTATAGGAACAATGACACCAGAT
The DNA here is from genome assembly GCA_018712565.1 of Candidatus Faecimonas gallistercoris. GTDB lineage: Bacteria > Bacillota_I > Bacilli_A > RF39 > UBA660 > Faecimonas > Faecimonas gallistercoris. The sequence continues at coordinate 952 of DVGU01000073.1, read as the reverse complement.
TTTTCTGCGGATAGTTTTTCTGATGATATTATTCTTTCGTTAGCGAGATATCAATACTATTTAGAATATGATAGTACTAAAGTAAATATTGATTCTAATCCTGATAAACCTACTACTCCATATGATAACCATTATTATTTTAATGAACAAATTAATCTGGCAAAAGCTTTTAATCCTGATTTAGTATTCAAAGTTAATTAAAGGGCTGAGATGAAAAAGTAAACGCAACTTTGAAAAGTTAAATGCAATCTTATATATGATTTAATGTTGATAACAAATAAAGGTGAACTTTATTTGTTTTTAAATTGTATCATTTTATCTCTGTCAAGGGTAAAATGAACGTTTCGCCCTTGACAGAGTATAGCTTTGTGCATAAAATATAGCTTGTAAGTATTATTTATTGCACGACGAAAAGAGAATGCATTTTTAAAAATTTTTTTGAAATTTAAAACGCAACCTTTTTGTTGTATTATGAATGATAGTGCTTATGGGTGATAATATTATTTTAAAATATTAGAGGTTAAATTAATATCATTGGAATTAATTTCTCTAATATTCAACTTATCTAGGGTATCTTTACCATAGATAGTACTGAACAATGTAAGTGGTGATACATTATTCAGTTTTTTTCTTTTGTACGAATTAATGTGTGACATAATTAAATTTATATCTTCTTGAGTTAAATTATTAAAAGATGTTCCTTTCGGAAGAATTCTTCTTAACAATTCATGATTGACCTCACAAGATCCTTTTTCATAAGGACTTGACGGGTGACAATAAAATATTTGTGTTCTTTTTTCACCAGTATTAAGATCAAATTCTATTTCAGTAGGATTAGAAAACTCACTACCATTGTCTGTTAGTATAAGTATAAATAATTCTTTAAATTTGTTTATGCCTAGTATATCTTGGAGATAATTAAAAATATCAATAACTGACTGTGCATCATTGT
>DVGU01000072.1 GCA_018712565.1 Candidatus Faecimonas gallistercoris | reverse complement strand
ATTTTTTTTAACTGAAAAATACGATTATGCAGATTGCTTGAAATTCTAATATTTTTACTTTTATCTTCGAGAAATCTAGTAATGGCTTGTCTAATCCACCAAGTAGCATAGGTTGAGAATCTATATCCCATCGTTGGATCATATTTATCGACAGCGTTCATTAGTCCTATGTTTCCCTCGTTTATTAAATCTAGTAAATCCATACCTTTATTTTGGTACTTCCTAGCTATAAAAACAACTAATCTTAAATTACTATTAATCAATAATTCTCTGGCTTTTTCGTCTTTTTCCTGTACTTTTAAACCAAGAGTTATTTCTTCATCTTTTGTTAATAATGGAAACTTCCCAATTTCTTTTAAATAAGCTCCAAGTGAAGTTTTCATCTTTGAATCTAGTTTATCTTTTGAATCATTCATATCATTATATTCCATCTCACTATAAGTATCCATAATTAAATTCAATAATTTATTATTTTCTAGATGGTTGTTTTGTTGTATAGGCAACAATTCTACTACTTGCTTAAACAACTTGTTTCCTTTTATTATTGTTTCTATTATTTGAGAGTCTAGAAGTATTTCTTGTTCATTTAAAAATTTTTCTAACTTTTTCATACCGTCTAAGGCTTCGTTATCCGAAGAAATTAATGAAAACTCCTTATTAATATAATCATTTATCTGTTTTATTTCATCTTTTTCTTTTTTCATTTCTTACCTCCGACTTTCTACTTCATATGAAGATAACACATGATTAAATCTGATTTAACATTATGCTTTGTTACTTTTTTTATTTCTTTTTGAATTACGATTTATAACTTTAACCTTTTGGTGATTATTTGTTTGTGTTGATTTATTATTCGTTGAGGCTCCTATATATTCATCTAACTCCATACGTTCTGCTGGGATTTGTAATTTTTTTAGTGCATTATTTTGAATTTGTCTAATACGTTCTCTTGTATTATTATACATTTCTCCAATTTCTTCTAAAGTCATAGGAGTGTTGTTATTTAATCCAAAGCGAAGTTTTATTATATCTAATTCTTTTTCCGTTAAATTACTTTTTTCTAATAAATTAGAAACATAGGATGATAGTAAATTATCTATTACTTCATTATCTGGAGAAGAATTAGGAGAGATTAAAAAATCTTCTAACTCTTCTGTTTCGTCTTCTTTTACTGGACTATTTATACTAATAGTATCTTTTTGATATATTTGTAGCTGAGTGATTGCTGCTAATGATACTCCCAGCTCTTCTTTTATTTCTTCTGTTGTTGGTTCTCTTTTTAATTGTTCTTTTAACTTGTTTTTGGCTTTTGTATAATTCCGTAGTTTTTGATACATATTTGCACTAAGTTTAATATTTCTGCTTTTTTTCTCTATGGAACGTCCAATACAGCTTTTAATCCAATGGCCAGCATAGCTGGCAAATTTTACATCTCTAGTTACATCATACTTTTCTGCTGCTATCATTAATCCTATATTTCCTTCTTGGATTAATTCTAAAATATCTAAACCTCTATTTTGATATCGTTTGGCAATGCTGACAACTAATCTTAAATTACTATTAATCAATAATTCTTTTGCTTTTTCATCTCCTTTAGCAACTTTTATAGCAAGACTCTTTTCTTCTTCACGAGTCAGTAAAGGAATTCTTCCAATTTCATTTAAGTAAGTTGTAATAGCATTGTTCGTATAACTATCTTCATTATTATCACTTATTTCTATAGTTTCTTCCTCGTCTACATTTTGTGTTTCATAATATACTTCAACTGCTAGTTTTAATAAATCATTATCTTCAATTTGGTCTACTACCTCTAGTGATAGTTGCTGATTACATACTAATTCTATTGCTTGATTGAAAAGATTGTTTTCTTCTATTAATATGGATATTGTTTCTTCGGTTGGAGAAATGCTATATTTTTTTAGAAAATCATCAAACTTTTTTAAGCAACTTATAGCCTCCTCATAGGAAGAGATATGGTAAAAATTCTTATTAATATAATTATTTATCTGTTTTATTTCATCTTTTTCTTTTTTCATCTGTTACCTCCGGTTTCTATTCGTTTTTTAATTTAGAATGTACTTCTTGGTTTTCTATAGGATTTGTCGTTAATTCTATCATAGAGTCTAGATAAGTATTTACTTTTTCTTTACAAAGTAATAATGCTTTTCGATTGGTATTCCAGATTTTTTCTTCTTTTATTTGTAGGAATGATGCAAGCTTTTCTACAGAAAGATTCTTTTTTACTGCATATTCTACTTGTATTTGGAAAAGAGCTAATTCTTCATAAGTAAGTGAATTTTCCAATGTTTCTCTAAATAGTGGTTGTTTTAATATATTTAATATTTTTTGTTGTTCTTCCTTGGTTATTTTTTCTTTTTGGGTATTAGGAGATTTTTGTTCTGTAGTTTTTTGCTGCACTTCTGTTTGTTTTGGTATTTTTTGAGTGGTTTCTTTGATTATTTCTTCTTTTTGAATACTAAGAGATTTTTGTTCTGTAGTTTTTTGCTGCACTTTTGTTTGTTTTGGTATTTTTTGAGTGGTTTCCTTGGTTATTTTTTCTTTTTGGGTATTAGGAGATTTTTGTTCTGTGGTTTTTTGCTGCACTTTTGTTTGTTTTGGTATTTTTTGAGTGGTTTCTTTGTTGTTAGTTGTTTCTTTTTTTAAAGTTCTACTTGGTATTTCTATATATTCTTCTAGACTCATAGTTTCTGCAGTTGGTAGTGACTTTAGTGTTTTATTAGAATTTGTTGGTTTTGATACTTTTCTTTTAGAATTATTTCTTTTAACTTTTCTGGTCATTATGGAACTTGATACTCCTATATATTCTCTTAGTCCCATTTTTAGGGCTCTTGGTCGAAGTTTTCGTAATGCTTTTCTTTCTATGTGTCCAATCCTACTACCTGATAAATGATAAATTTTACCAATTTCTTTTAGAGTCATGATATTATTACCATTTAATCCAAAACGAAGGTTTATTATTTCAAGTTCTCTTTTTGTTAAATCAGAATTTTCTAATAACTCTCTCACATAAAATTTTAAAGCATTATCCACTACTATTTCTTCAGGAGAAGGATTCTTTTTATCCATTATTAAATCTTCTAGTTCATCCTTGCTCTCGTCGGATATATTTTGGTTTAGACTTACTGTATTCATATCCTTTAGATGTCGTTCAATATTTTCAATTTGAGGAATGGATAACTTGAGTGCTTCTGATAGTTCTTCTTTCGTTGGTTTTCGATTTAATTTTATTGTAAGTGTTTCTTCTATTTTTTTTAACTGAAAAATACGATTATGCAGATTGCTTGAAATTCTAATATTTTTACTTTTATCTTCGAGAAATCTAGTAATGGCTTGTCTAATCCACCAAGTAGCATAGGTTGAGAATCTATATCCCAT
>DVGU01000071.1 GCA_018712565.1 Candidatus Faecimonas gallistercoris | reverse complement strand
TATCCTTGTATTTACTAATAGACAATTATTAAACTAAGTGGACCACATAATTTTATGGGGTAAGGGGTCTTTTTGCCCTTTTATCAAAAACTTGTTTTTTATTTATGTTTTTTTAAAGCAATAGCATAAATCAATAATAGTCTGATTATCTTTATCACAAGTATAAGAATGATGATATGTATTTTTAAATAAATATTGACAAAGTGAAGTTATTGCATAATAATCCGGATTTTGTTCAGCCATGAAATATGTATGATTATGACATCTTTTTAAATGTGAATTCTTTTTTATATAATTTGCTATTTTCTTATTATCTCTAAAATATTCAGAAGCTAATACAAAATCCACATCTCCATACTCCTGACTTGTTATTGTAAATTTATTGTTTCCATTAAAATTAATATCTTGTATTACTGGAGAATGTAACAACTTTTCAATTACTTCTTTATTTTGACTAGGATTAGATAAATGACCTAACTGAGACATTGCATCAATTATATCTTGAGTCATATTATAATTATATTTAGATAATACTTCATAAAAAAAAGCAATATCTTCTGGAGTATTTAATTCATCTTTTAATAATCTTATTTTACTTTCTCCCGTTATACCTTCTCTAGACAAAACAGCATTTTCAATATTATTTGATAATTCTCCTAATACTAAATTACATATATATTCATTAAGATGATAATTTTTTACTTCACCTTCTTGTAGTATTTTTTCACAAGCATCCACAACTATCCCCCCTCATCCGTTTTCAAATTCTATCACAAAATCACAGCTTTGTCAAGAATATTTTTTGTACCATTACCCTGTTTTTTATCAAGTTTTCAAATTTACATTTTGAGAAGCAAATTCCTAATATATAAAAAAAAGACTAGTTTCCTAGTCAATATCTTCTAACTTATCATAAGCACCTTTTGCTGCATTTTTAGCCATCTCTTTCATATTAGACATAGCAGAAGGATTTTTTTTCATATACATATATCCTGCAACTCCCATTCCTCCTAAAACAGCAGCCCATAACATTTTATTTTTTGTTTTCTTTTGCATTTTATTCACCTCATTTTTATTATGAAGCTTTTTTTTTATTTTATACCATTTTCTAAAAAGTCTTTAATTGTAGTTCTTCTAATATCAGAAGAAACATTACTAACAGCTTGCCTCAAAGCATTTTTATCTCCAATTAAATATAATAATCTTTTACTTCTAGTAATTCCAGTATAAACAAGTTTCCGATAAAGCATTTTATGATATCCTTTAACAATAGGCATTACAACAACATCAAACTCACTACCTTGTGCTTTATGAATAGAAATAGCATAAGCAAGTCGAAACTTATTAAAATTAGCAGAAGTAAAACTAACCTCATATCCATCAAAATCAATAATTATTTTTTTAGAAGGTTGTGTAATAATCTGACTAATAATACCAATATCTCCATTATATATATTCTCATCAGGCATATTAGAAAGTTCAATTACTTTATCACCCTCACGAAAAATAACATCACCTACTACCAGTTCTTTTTTGCTTTTATCTTTAGGATTAAAAATAGTTTGTAACTTTTGATTAATAATATCAATACCAAATCTAGTCTTATACATAGGAGCAAGTATTTGAAAATTTTTATATGACATATCTTTAAATGTAGAAGCAACATCCTCTAAATTAGAAATAACAAAATCATCTCCACACTCGATAAATGTTAAATCCTCATCTTTATTAAAAACTTCATCTTTAACACTACCATTACGTACATCATAAGCCAAGCTTAAAATATTAGAATCCTGTCCTTGTCGGTACAATTCCATAAGTTCTACTACAGGCAACTTATGACTCATAATTAAATCATGTAATACTTGTCCTGGTCCAACAGATGGTAACTGATAACTATCACCTACCATAATAACTTTACAATTAGCAGAAATTCCTCTCAATAAACTTGCCATTAAAAACGTATCAATCATACTAGCTTCATCAATAATTACAACTTCTACTTTACTTTTATGATACTCATTAACCTGAAACTTATTCGTATCCTTTTGCCATTTTAAAAAACGATGAATAGTACTTGCAGGCATTAAAGTAGTATCACTCATACGTTTTGCTGCTCGACCTGTAGGAGCAAGTAAAGCGATTTTTTCTGCTAATTTTTCATAACTAAGCTTATGAATTTCTCTATAAAGTTCAACCATTCCTTTCATAATTGTCGTCTTACCTGTACCAGGACCACCTGTAATAATTAAAAAATGTTTTTTCATACTATCAATAATAGCTTGTTTTTGTTCTTCATTATATAGTATTCCAAAAACTTCTTGCATCTCTATAAATTTATTCTCTAAATTCTTAAACTTTTCATCTTCTTTATGAGCAAGTAAACGAAATCTTTTAACAATCAAACACTCTGCCTCATACATCTTTTGTAAATAAAACTTCTCATCTTTTTTAATAACTTTTAAATCTAAAATTAACTCATCAAGAGCACTATGATACACATCATCCGTAATACTACAAAGTAAAACTCTAGGTAAGTAATTAAAAATCTCTTCATAGTAAAAATAACTATGTCCATAAGTATTACTAACTTCTTCCATAATATAAACAATAGCCGCTTTAATACGAATAAAAGAATCTTTTTCTATTCCATTTTTTAACGCAATCCTATCAATCTTCTTAAAACTAAGTTCATATATACTATACTCTAATTGATAAATATCCTCATCAATTACTTCCTTTACTCTTTCCTTATAAAAATTATAAATAAGCATAGAATCTTTAGTAGAAAAACCCAATTTTGAAAGATATAAAACAGTCTCATAACTAGCTTCATATTCTTTTAATTTAGTATGTAAAACATCAATATTTTTTTTCGTAATTCCTGGTATTAATATTAAATTATCTGGATTTTCTAAAATAATTTTTAGCGTATCTTTTCCTAAAACATCAACAATAGATTTTGCACGTTTCTCACCAATTCCCTTAAAAAGACCACTAGAAAGAAACTCAACAATACTATCTTTCTCCTCTGGCTTACATCTTTCATAACTACTAACAGAAAACTGTGTTCCATATTTAGGATGTTGTACAATTTGACCAAAAAAAAGATAGGTATCCATATCATTTAATTCATGAAAATATCCAGTAAAAGTAATAGTTTTATCTAAAAAAGGAGTAAGATTATCATCATTAGTCTCTCTAACTTTAAAAAGACCTATATGATAACCATTACTATTTTGATAAATACTTCTTTGATAATTTCCTTTGATATAGATATCCATAGTCTCCTCCTATTACCAATTAATTATTTTTTCTAGCTACATATCCATCATTATCCTCTTCCGCATCTTCCAAACGGGAAGTTTTCTGATCAACCCCATCATCTAAAAGTTCTATTTCCCCATCTTTTTTCTCTTTTGATTCCTCATCTTTTTCATCTACCTCTTTTGCACTTTTAGCAGACATTAATTTTTGAAATAAAAAGTTATTCATCTGTATTCCTCCATCTATTGTTATTGTAACAAAGAAACCTCTCCAATACAATAAGGATAACGTACATCTATAATTTTAACCTTAATAAAAGTATTATGAGAAAGTAAAGAATCAATTTCTACATGTAAATAAGTATCTGTATGACCATAACTCTTCCCATTCTTTACTTCTTCTATTAATACAACAACTTCCTTATTAAGATACGATTGATAATAAGAACACTCTAACTCTCTTGATAAAGCAAGTAATTCTTTTGCTCTCTTCTTTTTTACCACGGGATCTATATGATTTTCTAACTCCATGGCCCTCGTTCCTTTTCTCTCACTATAAGGAAAAACATGAATTTTACTAAATTCTATTTTCTTACAAGTATTAATTGTATTAAAAAAATCCTCATCACTTTCTCCTGGAAAACCAACAATAACATCTGTTGTAATAGCAATATTAGGACGAATAGCACGAATCTTTTTTATCTTTTCAAAAAAGTAATTTAAATCATACTTACGATTCATAAGTTTTAATACATGATCACTTCCAGCCTGTAAAGGAATATGTAAATGATTAACAATAATAGAATACTTAGATAATATATCTAACACCTCATCTGTTAATTCTGTAATTTCTATAGAAGAAATACGTAACCGTAAAAGACCAGGTATACAAACAATTCTTTCTAATAATTCTGAAAAACTAGTATCAATATCAACTCCATAATTTCCCGTATGAATACCAGTTAAAACAACCTCATAATATCCATTAGAAACTAATTCTTGAATCTCTTTTACTACAATATCAGGATCCTTACTACGACATTTTCCTCGAACATAAGGAATAATACAATAAGAACAAAAATTCTCACACCCATCCTGTATTTTAACAAATGCCCTAGTCCTACCAGGAAATTCATTAATATACATATCTTCAAACTTTCTAGGAAGAGAAGAATACAATCTCCGAATTTCTTCTCTATTAGAAAACCATTCATCTAACAAAGAAATAATTTTAGATTTATCTCTATTTCCTAAAACAATATCCAAACCAGGCAAACTAAAATCTTTATTTGCCTCTATAAAACACCCCATAGCAACAACACAAGCATCAGGATTTTTACGAATTGCTTTACGAATCATTTTTCTAGATTTAATATCACTAGTATTAGTTACAGTACAAGTATTAATAATATACACATCACAAACATCATCAAAACTTTTAATAAGATATCCATTTTCTTTTAATAAATGAATAATATACTCACTCTCATAAGTATTTACTTTACACCCTAACGTTAATACACCAACACTTCGCATACTATTCCCTACTTTCTTTAAAACCTTGATACCAATCATCTAATTTATCTATCGTATTTTTAAATACTGTCTTTCCTTTATCCAGTACAACACTTGCTGCATCCTTTCCTTTCTCTACATATGGAGTATAAGCATCCTGAAAACGATTTTTATCTTCTTCATAACTACTTACAACATTATTATACTGACTATCTCCTACTTTTTCATGATACTTAGAAACAATAGTATCTTTTAACTCTTTCGCTTTAGAAACAACAGTAGTATACCCCTTCTTTGTAGTAGCAGCAATATTTTCTTTATAATTAGGAAACTTCTCCTCAATAGCAGAATCCATTTTTTCATAAAGAGTTAATACTTTCATCTTAGCACTATCTGTCAACTCATCAAAAGTAACCCCTTGAATCGTACCACCATAAAAAATAAAGTCAGTAAGGGTAATAAAAGTATCTTCTAAAGTCTTTTTTACCCCTGGTTTACTACTAGAATCATTTGTTAAAGTAGTAACTTGTCTTTCTACATCTTCTATATAAGATACTACTTCTTCTTCATTATCAGCATTACTAGTATCTACAAATAAAGTATCCGTACCAGTATCTTTATCTTGATCTTTACTATCAACTTTTTCAACAACTTCTTTAGTATCTTTAGAGCTAGTATCTTTACTAGACTTATTTTCTGGCCATAATAAAATAATTACTAAAATAACAATTAAAATTAAACAAACTATTATCGCAATATCAAGTGGATGCCTCTTCATAGATAACACCTCATTTCGCATACAAATTATACCATATCTGTCTTCTTTTTTCAATAAAAAAAAGCTCTTTCGAGCTTATAAAACTTAATCTAAATTTTTCTGTAATTCTTTCAAAGTCATTAAAAATTCATTCGTTTTCCTAATTTCTTCATCTAATTTATCGTAATTAGCAGTATTTTCTAATTCTATATCTGATGTAGTATTTACACTAGGTTTCTCTATACCAAATACTGGTGAAATAACTGGACTACTCTTAAACTTCTTATGTTCTTGATAAACAGGTCTCTCTTCACTTTTACAAACTTCAGGAGTAGGTTTTAAATCTTGTACAGAAGCAGTTTGAAAATCATCTAATACCATTTGCTCTGTAATAGGTTGAATATCTGTAAGAACTGGTTCTTCCATAGAAACAGTTGTATTTTTTGAAGTCTCTTCCTGCATTCTTTTTTCTAAATCTTGAATACTGATTGGTTCATTACCTTCATCCTCAAGTTTTTCCAACTCTCCACTTTCATACATAGCCTTACCACGAGTCATCAATTCATCTAAACTAATAATCGCATTTTGTTCTTGCTCTTCTTCAAAAGCAGTTAATTCAATATTTTTAACCTCTTCTTCTGCCTTCTCCAAAGTCTCTGTTAACTTCATCAACTCAGCCTGTGCTTCTGTTGGATCTGGTTCAATACTAGTATATTGTAAATCCTCTTGACTATCTACCGTAGAAGTATTACTGGATTGAGAATTAGTATCTACTTCTAAAGTTTCAATATTATTAACTTCACTCTGTTCTTGGATAGGACTATCTTCTACCTTCTCTTCTACTTTTAATGTCTCAACACTCTGATTTAAATCAATCACTGGCTCTGAAGGAACCTCTGGAGTACTAATCACTTCAACAGTAGAGTTTTTCTTTTCTTCCTTCTCTATAGGGATTAAAACTGGCTCAGCCTGCTCCTCTACTTTATTTTCTACTATCTCTTCCTCAGGAGCAATTTCTTCAACAATCTTACGTAACTCTCTAGTATTTTGTCTTTGCTTCCTCTTATAGTATGTTTTATCAAAAAAATAAATTATTAAATATAAAACGGATGCTATTCCTATCAGTGAATACACCACAATCATTTCCCCTGTTGTTAAAAATTCAACTAATCCGTTCATTCTTTCCACCTCTACTACTAGTCTACCACACCCCTCTCTAAGAAGAAAGAAGAAGGTAGAATTTTTAAAATCATTGACAAATAAAATTTACATATTTTGACAATTGTTCGATTGACATATTTTGACAAATAAGAAGTAACAATATCTTCATATCAATCATACCACAAATTATAAATTTGTACCATCTTTTTTATATTTATTTTTAAAAAACATATACTTATACCATGAAAGAAAAATTTATAAAATCAGTCTTTATTTTATTGATAGGTGGACTTCTAACTAAAATACTAGGTATGTTAATAAAAATTATCATGAGTAGACTAATAGGAACGGAAGGATTAGGTCTATATATGATGGTCCTACCTACTTTTTCTTTATTTATTGGTATTGGTCAATTTGGACTTCCTACTGCACTATCAAAATTAGTAGCCGAAAAAAGAAAAAATAATATAAAATTATTCTTCTCTATTTTACCAATTGCTCTAACTATAAATTTAATATTAATTATTACAATTATTTTAATAGCTCCTGTTTTAGCTAATAATCTATTGCACGACTCTAGATGTTATCTACCCATTTTAGCTATCGCTGTAGTAATTCCTTTTACATCTCTTTCTAGCATTTGCAGAAGTTATTTCTTTGGCAAAGAACAAATGACCCCCCATGTCATATCAAACTTAGTAGAAGATATTACTAGATTAACCTTGATGATAATAGGAATTCCTTTTTTTATAGAAAAAGGCTTAGAATATGCAGTCTGTTATATTATCTTATCTAATGTCATCAGTGAAGGGGTATCTATATTAATTTTATTTATCTTTCTGCCTAAAAAAATCCAAATAAAAAAAGAATATCTAATTCCCAAAAAAGATTACATGAAAGAATCCTTATCTATTGGAGTCCCTAATACTACAGGAAGACTATTAGGAAGCATTGGCTACTTTTTAGAACCAATCTTATTAACAAATACTTTATTAAATATTGGATATACCTCTAAATATATCACAACAGAATATGGAATACTCTCAGGATATGTTATGCCTTTATTATTACTTCCCTCTTTTTTTACCATGGCAATATCTCAAGCCTTACTACCAGTAGTATCTAGAGAATACACCAGAGGAAATTACTCTTTTGTAAAAAGAAAAATAAAACAAGCAATCATCTATTCTTTATTAATCGGTATACCAGTAACCATATTTTTTATCCTCTTACCGGAAATACCTCTTAAAATTATCTATCACACAAACGAAGGAATCGCTTACATGAAATTTCTTGCACCTGTATGCCTATTTCAATATATTCAATCTCCTCTAGCATCCGCCCTAGATGCAATGGGAAAAAGTCGTGACGCTATGGTTGCTACTACGGTTGGAGTTTTAATAAGATCAATCTTTTTAGTATTACTATCCCTTTTTAAAATAGGTCTCTGGGGACTAATTATCGCAATATCCTTAAATGTTTTTGCTGTAACAATCTACTCCATAAAAAAAGTAAGACAACATCTTACTACCTAGTTTTATCTGATTTTTGATATTCTCTTTCTTTAGAAAGAACTAAAACAGAAGAAAGGCCTTGATCATAAAAGGTAATATTTCCTTTTTCAACACCACTCAATTTATTAAAAAGTTCATCAGTAGAAACTCCCAAATCTTGTATTAACTCATCCACTAAAGTAGGATCTTCCGACAAATGCATAAGAATTTCACGAGAATAAGCTAGGCGTGTTTGTTCAAGTGCTCTCAATCCTTGTGCATTTTTTATTTTCTTAATAGATTCATCCATCACTTTCCATCTCCTTTACTATCTCTTTTTGAATTTTTCAAATCACTCAAAATTTCATTTTTAATAGCTTCATGTTCCATAATCAATAAATCTTTCTCATGTGGATTTAAAACCTTCTCCTTTAATTCCATATATTCATCATTTGTATAACGACTACGATTAATCAAATCCTTCCTATCTTGAGAAGAATTATCATCTTTCTTCATTCTAGCTTGCATAACATAAACCATATCACCACTCAAAACTCGATAAATCAATCTAACATTAAACTCTTTAATTTCATATAATCCAAATAGCTTTTTATTATTAGTAAGTTGTCTTACCTTCTCAGGATTAGAAGAAAAATCACCATACTCCAATGTATCTAACATCGATAATACTTTATCATAATATTCATGTGGAATATTTTTTAAATCTCTTTGCAAAAAAGTAGATCCAAAAGCAGTTTTAGCAAAAATCAAATGTCGCATAGAACAAGTAGCCTGACTTTCTATACTATCTTCTTCTACCTGCCTTTTAACACTTTCTACTCTTTCCTTACATATATCAATTTTCATCTTTAATCCCTCAAGCAATTCTAAAACATCAGAATCATCAGCTAGACTCTGTAATTCTTGATAATCCTCTACAAATTTAGAAATCAATCCTTCCATTAAAGGAAAAAAGCTCTGAAATTCACCAGTTGGCAAACTATCTAATATATGTTGTTCATCTTGTAAATCAACAATAGCATTATAATATTGAGCTCTTAACTTCTCTAAAACATCATCCGTCATAAAATCTCTCCTACTCCACTAAATTATAATATAAGTTTTATATTTTTTCAATTTTCCAACAGTTTTTCACGCAAATTACACATTATTTAGTATAATATTACTACAGGGAGGGATTTCAAATGAAAATATTAGTTGTTGATGATGAAGCGATGATTCGTGAAGTCATAAAAGAATATTGTACCGCCAATCACTTTACTACCGAAATGGCGGCAAGCGGAAAAGAAGCTTTAAAAAAGCTACAAACCAATACTTATGATTTAATGGTATTAGATATAATGATGCCAGAAATGGACGGTTATACAATGCTAGAAGAACTTCCTAAAGAAAAAAGAATCCCTACTCTTGTACTATCAGCAAGAGGAGAAGAATTTGATAAACTTCGAGGATTCGAATTAGGAATTGACGACTATTTAACCAAACCATTCTCACCAAAAGAGTTAATAGCCCGTATAAAAGCAATATATAATCGTACAAATAAAAATTTACCCAATATATATAAACTCAATACTCTCGAACTTAACTTTTCTGCACATACATTAAAAATAGACAACAAACTAATCAGTATTACTCCGAAAGAATTTGAAATCCTTACCTATTTAATTAAAAACAAAAATATTGCCATATCTAGAGAACAATTATTATCAAGATTATGGGGCTACGATTACTTCGGTGATGATAGAACAATCGATACTCATATAAAAATGCTTCGTAACAATCTAGGAAAATATCGAAATCATATTGTTACAGTAAGAGGAATTGGTTACAAATTTATAGAAAACAATGAAGAAGAATAGTCTACATATCAAAATATGGCAATACTTTTTATTATTTTCACTTTTAATATTGGGATTCCTATGGACATTCCAAGTTCTTTTTTTAAATCAGTTTTATCGTATGAGTAAAACAAAAGATATTGCATCCGTTGCTAATACAATAGAACGATATGAAGGAATAGATAATATAGCTGATGTTATAGATCAAGCAGCTATGGATAAAGGTGTTTGTGTAGAAATAGTAAATGAAAAAGCAAATACTCTCTATACATCAACATACTTTGGAAAAGGTTGTGTTTCTAGTAAAGAAGAAAGTCTAGGATATAAAAAAGATTTTATTAGAAGTGATAAAAAAAGACAAACATATGAATTAATTAACCCTATGTATGAAAATAGAACCTTAGTCCAAGCAATTAGACTAAATTCTAAAAACTTCGCCTTTATAAACACTTCTATGGATCCTATTGATGGAACAGTAGATATATTACAAACCCAGTTAATCTATGTTACAATTATCGTCTTAATTTTATCATTCATCGTTGCCTATTTCATTTCTCATCACATCTCAAAACCTATCGTTCAAATGAACAAGGCAGCAAAAGGACTTGCCGAAGGAAAATTCCAAGTATCTTTTAAAACCGAAGAAGACATTAATGAATTAAATGAACTAGCAACAACACTAAATTATGCTAAAGATGAACTTGCAAAAACAGATGAATTAAGACAAGATTTAATGGCTAATGTTTCTCATGACTTAAAAACACCACTTACCATGATTAAAGCCTATGCCGAAATGAGTCGGGACTTACATGCTAAAGATAAAAAGAAACAAAAAGAAGATATGAATATTATTATTGATGAAGTAGATAGACTAACAATATTAGTAAATGATATTTTAGAGTTATCTAGTATGCAATCAAATATTAATGAACTAAATAAAGAAGAATTTGACCTAATCCATTTAACCAAAGAAATTCTTCATAGATATACAGTTTTACAAGAAACTGAAAATTACATCTTTGAATTTAATCACCAAGAAAAAGAATTATTAATTACTGCAGATAAAAAGAAAATAGAACAAGTAATATACAACTTAATTAATAACGCTATTAATTATACTGGAGAAGATAACAAAGTAATTATTAACATTATAAAAGAACCAAAAGATATCTTAATAGAAATCAAAGACACAGGAAAAGGAATCAAAGAAGAAGACCTTCCTTATATCTGGGATAAATATTATAAAAACAAGAAAAAACATAAACGTAACTTAGTAGGAACTGGTCTAGGATTATCCATTGTTAAAAATGCTTTACAATTACATAATTATAAATATGGTGTAACATCAGAAAAAAATAAAGGATCTTGTTTCTACTTTAAAATCCCAACAAGAACAAAAGAATTAAGTAAACTTAATTCGCCTTGATCGTCACCTTTCAAGTTTCCTGCTTCTCAGACTAGGTATTCCTACTTCTCCACAGGCTTAACATCCGATAGTCGCTACCGTAGTTTTCTTTTGTCTTTTACCTTTTCTATTTTAATTCCATCATATACTTCTTTAATCCTTCAAACATAATATTATAACTAGCATTATAATCTCTATCATGATAACTTCCACATTCTGGACATATCCACTCTCTAACACTTAAGTCTTTTACTTTCTCATTCTTATAGCCACACCTGCTACACTCCTGACTACTTGGATAATAACTATCTATTTTGATATATTTCTTTCCATATATCTTAGCTTTATATTCTAAGACTCT
>DVGU01000011.1 GCA_018712565.1 Candidatus Faecimonas gallistercoris | reverse complement strand
AAACCAAGAAAAAAACAAAAATATAGGATAAATATTACCTTACATATTATTTATAATTTTATAAATTAATAAAAAAACTGATAAATAGAATTATTTTCTACATATCAGTTTTATTTTTGACTACTTTTTCATCAGCCTTGGATAAAATATCCTTTTTTTCTTTACAAAAATTTACAATAAGGTTGCAAAAATAGATAAAATGTGATATAATATGCCTACCTTTAGGAGGAATAGGATGAAAGTATATAAGACTAATTTATATTTTACAAATGTAGGATTTGTGAGTGCTGATTATTCTACTGATGCACAACAAGTCGCAGAAAATATTGGAAGTATTTATGTATATAAGGATGGAGAAGACTATAAAGAAGTTACTTCAGATATATCCATTCCAGTATATATAAAAGCAGATAATGAGGATTTATATTTTCCACATCCTTGTGATTATTTTGGAATAATGGAGGAAGTAAAAAAATATAAATTTTCATTACACATAAGAGAATGTGACTTAATAGAAACTAATAAACAAGATTTTCAAAAAGAAAACATTCAAGAAATAAATGAGGAATGCTATCCTTTTTTCAAATATCAACAATTAAAGCATGAGTTAGCTGAAGCAAATGAAGTTCAATCGAAAATTCAACAAAAACTATCAAACAAAAGAAAATAAGGGGGATAAAATATGATAAAAGATTTAAAAGTATTTAAAAAAAGTTTAGCAATAGGAGCATTAGTATTAATCGCTTCAACTACAGGTTGTGGAAAAAAAGAAAAAAATAATCAAACAGAAATAAGTCAAACGCAAGAAAGTAAAACACAAAAAAATTATGATACAATTTACTATACGATGTATGATGAAAATGCACAAGAATTTTACTGGGAAAAAATTACCGAAAGACAATACCAAAATATAGATGACAGTTTAATAGCAGAAGAAGGAGAAGATAAGAAAGATAACCAAGATATACTATATGTAGCAAGTTATCAAGCAATGGGATATGAAAGTGCTAAAAAATATGAAACGAAAAGTGATGCCATCAAATACAATCCAGATTATAAAAATAATGAGCAATATTTAAAAGGATTTGAGTTAGGAAAACAAGATAAATACATAAAGAAAGCTGAAAGAGAACAAAAGCAATATGTTGCAATAGGAGATTTAAAAAATCCAACATATAATATGGCAGAAACCTATTATTATCCAACAGAAGAGTTAACGGTAGTATCTTATGATGGAGCCAATGCCATAGTACAAAATTATAATGCAGCAGATGTACAAGCAGGTAATTATAAAGATTTATTAGGAAAAGATATGAGTGGATATACAGGCCATCAATTTATAGCTACTACATTAAAAAATTTTGCCTATGAAAACGGAGATCTTGTTCCAGACTATATTTACTTAGAAAGTGGTAATTATAAAGAAATCCCACTAATAACGAAAGACACCTTTCCAGTCGAAAATAAATTAACTAATCAAAAAACAAGATAAAAGTAGAAATACTTTTTTTCTTTTAGTATAATGTAAAAAGAGGGATAGTTATGAAAAAATATTTAACATTAGTAAATAAAGAAAATAAAATAAAAAAGAATTATTTAAAAAATATAAAATTCATAGAAACCAAATTAGTGGATAACACACCATGTCAACTAGAAGAGGAAACCTATCAAAACTATCTATCATTAAAAAAAGAGTTATCTAAAAATAAAATAGAAATAGCTCTAGCATCTACTTATAGAACAATAGAAGATCAACAAATAATTTGGGATGAATATAAAAAAAAATATGGAATAGAATATGTCAAAAAATATGTAGCTACACCTGGAACTAGTGAACATCACACAGGACTAGCAATAGACTTATCTTTAAAAATCAATGGAAAATATGTTTGGGATAACGACGAGCTTTTTGCACAAGAGAAAATATTTAAACAAATTCATAAACATCTATCTAAACATCTATCTAAACATGGATTCATTTTAAGATATCCTAAGAATAAAGAAAATGTTACAGATTATTCTTACGAACCATGGCATATTCGTTATGTAGGAAAAATACCAGCCAAAATAATAATGGATAACAACTGGACCTTGGAAGAATATCTAACCAAGTTTTCAGCTATTCTTTATGTTAATAAACAAGCAGGAATGACATCGTTTGATGTTGTAAATAAAATAAGTGATATCTTTGGAATAAAAAAAGTAGGGCATACCGGAACACTAGATCCTCTAGCTGAAGGAGTATTAATAGTAACTTTAGGGAAAGCAACAAAAATTGCAGAACTCTTAACAGCCGAAGATAAAGAATATATAGCAGGAATTTTATTAGGTGTAGAAACCGACACTTTAGATATCACAGGAAAAGTAACAAAATCCAAACCAATAGACTTATCAAAAAATATAGAAGAAGTAGTAAATAGCTTTAAAAAAACTTACTTACAAGAAGTACCAAAATATTCAGCAGTAAAAGTAAAGGGAAAAAAATTATACGAATATGCAAGAGAAAATAAAGAAGTAGTATTACCAAAAAAACAAGTTACTATAAAAAATATAAAACTACTATCTAGTGATAATGATACATTTTTAATACAGACAACAGTCACTAAAGGATGCTATATCAGAAGTCTAATTAGAGATATAGGACTAGCGTTAGATACTTATGCTACGATGACAACATTAACAAGGACAAAACAAGGAAAAATAGATATAAAAAATACAAATACGTTAGAAGAAATAGAAATAGGAAAAGCCACCCTACATACAATAGAAGAAGTATTGAATTTACCAGCAATGGAAGTAGATAACACAATAGCAAAAAAAATAAAAAATGGACAGAAACTATTAAATACTTATAATATTCAAGATAAAGTAATTTTTAAGAATAAAGAAAAAGAAATACTAGGAATTTATAAAGTAGATAAATCCAATTTAAGAGTCTGGAAAAATTTTTAAAATACTAGTACTGCCTCAAAGTATTGATTATTATAAAATATTAGGAGTATCATCCTCAACTACTAATGATGAGATAAAAAAATATCAAAAGATAACAAAATATGTTATCCAAATTCGGTTAAAGATTTAAAAAATAAAAAAAGATAAAAATAATATGAAATCCAACTTACCATATTGAATGATGTAATACAAAATTCAACTGCTGAAGTAAGTAGTGAAAAATATAGCGTTATCTCAAATACAATAATCCAACCAACTTTTTGCTTTATATAACTATACAATTAAGAGAAGTAGATAGAAAATGAGGTATTTCTAAGGAAAAAAATGACAGACTAAGAATAGTAAGAACTTTAAAAAGTTCTTTTTTCTTGACAGTAAAGTAACAAAAACTACCTAGGAAAGAAAAATAAAGTATAGTATAATAGACTAGAAAGTAGGAGATAGCATGCAAGAAGTAATCTTTTTATTATTAGGTTTTTTAATTATTATAAAATCTAGTGATATTTTAGTAGACTGTGCCTCATCTTTAGCACTACGATGCAAAGTACCTAAAATGTTAATAGCACTAACCATTGTTGCTTTTGGTACATGTGCACCAGAAGTAGCAATTTCATTCAAAAGTGTTGCTAGTGGTAATGGAACTATGGCCTTTGCCAATGTAGTAGGAAGTTGTATTATAAATACATTTTTAATCATTGGACTAGCAGCACTAGTAAGACCAATAAGAGTAAAGCATGCGACAATAAAAAAAGAACTACCTATTCTCTTAATTATTACTACAGGATTTTGCGTATTGATGTTAGACAGCATTTTTAACCCTTTAACTGCGAATACATTTTCTAGAGCAGATGGAATTATTTTAATATTATTATTTATGATGTTTGTCGCATATATTATTCAATTATCCAAACGAAAAGATGAAGAAAAAGATCAAATAGAACCAAAATATAAAAATGTTTTTTTAATTATTGCACTAATACTAGGAAGTATTGCTTGTATTAGTTTGAGTAGTGATGTAATTGTAAATAATGCAGTTTCTTTAGCAGAAAAACTAAACGTAAGTGAAAAAGTAATTACCATGGTATTAATTGTAATAGGAACTTCTCTACCAGAAATGTTTATGACGGTAACAAGTGCTAGAAAAAAAGAGTTTGATATGGCAATAGGTAATATTATTGGAACCAACATTTTTAATATTTGTATTGTCTTAGGACTACCAATTGCAATTTATGGAGATCTAGTCTTAGAAAGTTTTAACTTAGCAGATATTTTCACAGTCTTTTTAACATCATTTTTATTATATATTTTTGCAAGAAGTGAAAGAGTTGTCTCTAAAAAAGAGGGAATGGTAATGCTTACTATTGTAATTGCCTACTATATCTGTCTAATTATAGGATAGAACTTGTCAAATGCAAAAAAATATAGTATATTATATGTGCTACCAAGACCCAGTTTAAAGAATTTCCGACTTTTTACTTAGTCTTGGCAAATATAAGGAAAGGAAGTGTTAAGATGGCTTTAACAAAAGAAGAAAAAGCAAGTATCATTAAAGAATTTGCAAAAAACGAAAAAGACACAGGTTCTGCAGAAGTACAAATTGCAATTCTTACAAAAGAAATCAATGATTTGACAGAACATTTAAAAACACATACTCACGATTATCATTCAAGACGCGGTCTTTTAAAGAAAGTTGGACAACGTCGTAATATGTTAGGATACCTAGCAAAAAAAGATATTCAAAGTTATCGTGAAGTAATAAAAAAATTAGGTTTAAGAAAATAGTGCTAGATTGTACTATTTTTTTTAAATATAAAAAAAGAAGATATGAAACAAGTATAGTGTTACAACAGAATTAGCAGGAGATAATACTTTAATACAATATTATCAAAATTGGGAAGAAAAAATGTCAGGTTCTATTTAAAGAAAAACAAAAGATTACTAATAATCAATAAAAGTATAAATAATATCTGATAGGAAAATAAAAAAGATTAAAAAAAGAAAAAGACACAAGTCTTATAAGCTTCCTATACTTGGTAAACTAGACCTAAAAATTAAGACGATAAAAGAAAAAATAAGAAAAAGTGGAATTTTCTTCTTTTTTTTGGTATTCTAATAATGGAACTTGTATGGAGGAAGTATGAAAAAGAAAACATTTGAATTAGATTTTTATGGAAGAAAAATTATAGTAGAACATGGAGAACTAGCAAAACAAGCCGATGGTGCTGTACTAGTTCGTTATAATGACACAGTAGTATTAACAGCAGCAGTAGTGTCAAAAAATGTAAATTTATTATCTGACTTTTTTCCATTAACTGTAAACTATCAAGAAAAATTATATTCGGTAGGTAAAATCCCAGGAGGTTTTATTAAAAGAGAAGGTCGCCCTAGTGAAAATGCAACTCTTGCGGCTCGTATGATTGATCGTCCAATGAGACCATTATTCCCAGAAGGATTTAAAAATGAAGTGCAAATTATCTCTACAGTCTTATCCGTAGATCAAGATTGTTCACCAGAGTTAACTGCAATGCTTGCATCATCTTTAGCTGTATCAATATCAAAAATTCCATTTAATGGACCAATTGCTGGAGTAAAGGTAGGAAGAGTAAATGGAGAGTTTGTAATTAATCCAACTCCAGAAGAATTAGAAGTATCAGATTTAGATTTAACAGTAGCTGGAACAAAAGATGCCATTAATATGGTAGAATCTAGTGCCAAGGAGGTTACAGAAGATGTAATGCTAGAAGCATTAATGTTTGGACATAAAGCAGTAAAAAAACTAATTAAATTTGAAGAAGAAATTATTGCTGAAATTGGCGAAGAAAAGATGGAGTATGAAACGCTAAACATTGATAGTGATATGAAAGAACGAATTGAAAAATTAATTTCTAAAAAGATGGATAAAGCTCTTCGTATCAAAGATAAATTAAAAAAATATGCTGCAATTGATAAAATAAAAGAAGAAACACAAGAATTATATAGAAGTGAGTATGAAGATAAATTAAAAGAAGAAGAATTAGAAGAACTACTGGTAAAAGTAAATATGGTAGTATCCAATATTGAATACGAATTATTTAGAAGTATTGTAGTAAAAGAAGGCATTAGACCTGATGGTAGAAAGATGGATGAGATTAGAAAACTATCAACCGATATTGATTTACTACCAAGAACACATGGTTCAGCCCTTTTCACAAGAGGCGAAACACAAGCTCTATCAGTAACAACTCTAGGTGCCTTAGGAGAACACCAGATTTTAGATGGACTTGGTCTAGAAGACCAAAAAAGATTTATGCTACATTATAACTTTCCGCAATTCTCAGTAGGAGAAACCGGAAGATATGGAGCACCAGGAAGACGTGAAATAGGACACGGTGCCCTAGGTGAAAAAGCACTTCTTCAAGTGTTGCCATCAGAAGAAGAATTTCCATACACAATACGTGTAGTATCAGAAATATTAGAATCAAATGGTTCCTCATCACAAGCAAGTATCTGTGCAGGGTGTATGTCTTTAATGGCAGCAGGGGTTCCAATTAAAGCTCCTGTCGCAGGTATTGCCATGGGATTAATTACACATGGAGAAGATTATACAATTTTAACAGATATTCAAGGAATGGAAGATCATCTAGGAGATATGGATTTTAAAGTAGCCGGAACAGAACACGGTATTTGTGCTTTACAAATGGATATAAAAATAAAAGGAATTACAGAACAAATTCTAAAAGAAGCACTAGAACAAGCACGTATTGCTCGTATGCAAGTATTAAAAGTAATGACAAAACAAATTAAAGCACCAAGAAAAGAAGTATCTAAATACGCACCTAAGATGGAAACATTTACAATTGACCCTATGAAGATAAAAGATGTTATCGGTAAAGGTGGCGAAATGATTACTAAAATTATTTGTGATGCCTCTAATGTAAAAGATGTTAATAATGTAAATGCTGTAAAAGTAGACTTAGAAGATGATGGTCGAGTAATTATATATCACAGCGACCAAGAAATCATCAACAAGACTAGAAAGATGATTGAAGAAGTAGTCCGTGAAGTAGAAGTTGGAAAAATATATGAAGCAAAAGTAGTAAAAATAGAAGACTTTGGTTGCTTTGTACAATTATGGCCAGGATGCGAAGGACTAGTACACATCTCACAACTTGCTCATGAGAGAGTAGAAAAAGTAGAAGATGTCGTAAAAGTAGGAGATGAAATCATCGTAAAAGCTTTAGGACCAGATAAAAAAGGAAGACAAAATTTCTCAAGAAAAGATGCTTTACCAAAACCAAGAAAAAAACAAGAAAAGTAAAAGTTCATTTTAAGAACTTTTTTTTCATATACTTATCTAGGTGATAATATGTTAAAAAGAAAACTAATTCAAGTAGCAGTAGTTATAGTACTAGTATTATTTAGTTTTTATTATACAAACAAAACCATAGATATCATTAAAGAAACCGACCCATTAATGAAACAAATAAAAGAAGAAAGTAAAAAATACCAAATCCCCGCAGAAAATGCCAAAATAAAAGAAAATAAAATAACACCTGGAAAAAATGGAAAAGAAGTAGATTATGATGAAACTTATCAAAAAATGAAAAGATATGGAACTTATAATGAAAGTTTAACAGTCTTTAAAGAAACCACTCCAACAGTATCGCTAGAAGATACTTATGACAAATTTATATCTGGAGGAAATGAAGAGAAAAAGGCAATAACTTTAGTTTTTAAAATTACAAATGAATCTAATCCTAAAGAAATCATCAGAATTTTGAACCAAGAAAATATAATAGCAACTTTTTTTATAGACGGTCTATGGTTAGAAAACAATTTATCCTTAGTAAAACAAATGCTAAATTATGAATTAGAAATATTAAGCTATAACAATCGTTATGAAGAAATATATTTCTCTTCAGCCATACAATATTTAAAGAATGTAACAGGAGAAGAAGCAAATTATTGTTATGCAGAGTATGACAATAAAACAGTAATAGATTTATGTAGTAAATTAAAATTACATACCATTGTCCCTACCATAAAAATAGCTTCCTCTCCTTTCTTAGAAGTAAAAAAACAACTTCAAAATGCAGCTATTATCTCTTTACCTATCAATACAACAACAGAAATAGAATTAAAAACAGTAATAGATTATATTAAATCAAGAGGATATAAAATTGTTACCCTAAAAGAACTATTAAGCGAATCCTTAGAAAAGTAACCATTTGAGAAGATGCAGTAGCGTCTTTTTATTTTGCTATAACATTGACAAAGAAAAAAGAAAACAAAATCGAAAGGAAAAAAGTTAGAAAAAAACTATATTTTGAAATAGACTCTAAAACTAAGGAAATAGTGATAAGAGTTCAAAAAAAGAACTATCTAAACGTTATAAAAAAAGTATAAAAAACTATGCTTTTTGTATATTCAAAATTTCTAAGATGTTGAAATATCAATTGTTTTAGCTTAAATTTTATAGTATACTTATAACAGGGTGAAGAGTATGTACTTAAAAGAAATTGTAACGAGTGGCTTTAAATCATTCGCTGATAAACTAGATATTAAATTAGATGATAAAATTACTTGTATTGTAGGACCAAACGGGTCAGGTAAAAGTAATGTTGTAGATGCAGTAAGATGGGTGCTTGGAGAACAATCAGTAAAATCCCTTCGTGGAGAAGGATCTATGAGTGAAGTTATCTTTTCAGGTAGTAAAAGTAGAAACCCTCTAAATGTAGCTTCTGTAGAACTAGTATTTGATAACTCTGACCATTTTTTAAATGTACCATATACAGAACTATCTATAAAAAGAAAAGTATATCGTAGTGGAGAAAATGAATATTATTTAAATGGAGAAAAATGTAGATTAAAAGATATTAATAATTTATTATTAGACACTGGTATGGGAAAAGAATCATTTAATATTATATCGCAAGGAGAAGTAGAAAAAATATTAAGTAATTCTCCAACTGACAGACGTATTATATTTGAAGAGGCAGCAGGAATTTTAAAGTATAAAAAAAGAAAAGAAGAGGCCTTACGTAAATTAGACAGAACCCATAATAATATTGATAGAGTAAATGATATTATTGTAGAATTAGAAAGTCAAGTAGCTCCTCTAAAAGAACAAAGTGAAAAAGCAAAAGAATATTTAGAAAATAAAAAAGGCCTAGATAACTATGAAGTGGCCTTACTTGCTTATGACTTAGAAAATGCAAGTATCGAATTAGAAAAAATAAATCAAGAAAAAGAAAAGTTAGAAAAAGAAATTATGAAATTATCAAACGAAACATCTCAAAGTGACGCTATAGACTTAGAACAAGCAAACAAACTAGATAAACTAGAAAAAGAACAAACAACTCTTCAAAGAAGACTATTAGAAGTAACAGAAATGGTTGAAAAAGTAAATGGAGAAAAGAATTTATTACAGGAAAAAAACAGCCAAAATAAGGAAAAAAAAGAAACTGAAGAAGAATTACGTAAAACATTAGAAGAAAAATCTACTCTAGAAAATAGAATTGAAAGACTAAAAACAGAGTTAAATATTATTGTTGAAGATGGTAAAAAAGAAGAGGAAAAGTCGGTGCAAATCACGACGACACTAACAAAGCAAAAACAAAAAAGGAATATGTTAACAAGTGATTATTCTTCCCATGAGAGAAATATAATTACTCTAAACCATGAAATAGAAGCACTAAAAAGACAAATAGAAGAAGGTGGTGACTTACCAAGTAGTGTAAGAAAAGTGCTATCCGCCTCTTCTTTATCAGGAATCCATAATACAATAGGAAATATTTTAAGTACCAAGGAAGAATATGTAAAAGCCTTAAATATTGCTATCGCCGCAAACAAAAATTTTATAATTACAAGCGATGAGGCATCAGCCAAGCAAGCAATCACTTACTTAAAAGATAATCATCTTGGTCGAGCAACATTTTTCCCATTAACTGTAATTAATGCTAGATATGTAGATAAAAACTCTTTAAAAATATTAGAAAGAGAAGAAGGTTTCCTAGGTATATTAAGTGATTTAGTAGAATATGATAAAACTTATAAAAATATTATAGAAAATCAATTAGGAACGGTAATTATTGCTAAAGACTTAAACACTGCAACCCATCTTAGTCATAAAATAAATAAACGTTATAAAGTAGTAAGTTTAGATGGTGATGTAGTAAATGTTGGTGGTAGTCTAACAGGAGGTTCTATTTATCATACCAAGAGTATAATTATTCTAAAACAAGAATTAAAACGAAAACTAGAAAAACAAACGCTTATGCAACAAGAATTAGAACAGATAAAAAAAGAATTAGATGAAGTACAACTAGAAGAAAGAAAAATAGAAGAACAAGAATTTATATCATCTAAAAATAAAGTAACAATTAAAGAAAGATATGCTAGTAAATCATTAGAAATAAAAGAAGATAAGAACCGTCTAGAAAATATAGAAAAAAAATGGCAAGCATTGAATGCCATAGCGAATAATACCCTAAGTGAAAAAGAACAAGAATTAATTGAAAAATATCATAAACTAAGTGCTGAAAAAGAAAACTTACAAGTAACTTTAGAACAATTAAGAAAAGAAATAGAAGATATTAAAATAGAAACAGAAGAAAGAATAGCCAAAGATAAAATAAAAAACGCTAATTTAAGGAACTTAGAAAAGACATTACATGAAAAAGAAGTAATCTCTAACCGTCTAGAAATAAAAATGGATACCATGTTAAAAACGTTAAATACAGAATATGAATTAACTTTTGAAAAGGCTAAGTCTTCTTATCACTTAGATATAGAACCAGAAGAAGCTAGAAGAAAAGTAAATACTTTTCGTGCTAATATGAAACGAATTGGTATGGTAAATCTTGCAGCTATAGAAGAATATGAAAGAGTAAATAATAGATATGTATTTCTAACCAATCAAAGAGAAGATCTATTAAAAGCTGAAGAAACATTATTAGAAATTATGAATGAAATGGACGATGTCATGAAAGAAGAATTCCAAGAGACATTTACTAAAATTACTGAAGAATTTAGACAAGTATTTAAAGAGTTGTTTAAAGGAGGGCATGCAGATTTAAAATTAACTGAACCAAATAATCTATTAACAACAGGAGTAGAGATTGTAGCCTCTCCACCTGGAAAAAAACTAACAACGATTTCTTTATTATCCGGGGGAGAAAAAACTCTAACCGCAATCTCACTATTATTTGCAATACTAAATGTAAGAGCTGTACCATTCTGTCTATTTGATGAAGTAGAAGCTGCCCTAGATGAAGCTAATGTTAGAGAGTTTGGTAAATACCTAGACCATTATAAAAATAAAACCCAATTTTTAATTATTACACATAAGAAAAAAACTATGGAATATGCAAACACCTTATATGGAATTACTATGCAAGAATCAGGGGTATCCAAACTAGTAAGTGTAAAATTAAATGAAGCAATAGAGACTCTATAAGAGACTTTTCTATAATTAAGGAGGGAAATCTATGGAAACAATAGAAACAAGAGTATTACCAATAGAGTATGATGATAATACGGAAGTAAAAGCCAAGGAAATAAAAAATATTCTAGAACGAAACCCTAACTTTTTCAAAGCTTTTTTACCCTGGGACCATATCATTAGTTGTATTGATAAAGAAAATCCCCTATATATAGGAGAAGAAGACTCAATACTAAACCATTTAGATATATCAGCCTCCGATGCCAATTTAATATTAACAAACCAATTAACCTCTAGTAAAGAAGATAGAAAGTTAATATTAGCTTATCTATTAGATCAAAAATATAACGAACAAGAAGAAAAAGATGATATAGAAGATAAAGAAATAAAATTAAGTGTCGCAATCGCTTACTATGATAATGACTATCAACAGCTACATTCCTATCTTATAGAGTCAAAAGAAGAAAAGGATGAAGAAATTCTAGCCTGGTTAAATGATAATTATCGTTTTGAACTATTAGACTTTTTAATAGAAAATCAATCAACATATCTAATAGAAGATAATAAATTAGAAGAAATAAAAGACATGATAGATATAACATTAGATGAAATGGATGTATTAGAAGAAAAAGGTGAGTATCAAACAATATCATATCCTATGACAAAAGAAGAAACATATCACATAACAAAAGAGTTTCTAGCAACAATTGATCCAACACTATCATGGTTAGAATTATTTACTCAAGCAGAAAAAGAACATAAATTTATAGAAGAGTTAGATACATGGCAAACATTCGAAATAGAAGATGAGCAATATATTAACACCCCTTTAACAAATACATTAGAAGATCCTATAAGTTTAGTTCATACATTTATTGACTACATAAGTTGTATTAAGACAAATACTAAAACAAAAGACTATAAAATAGGAAAACTACCAAGTATTTTCTTTGAAAATTTAATGTGTCAATTTCTAATTCAGAAAGGATATCCTAAAGAGGAAGTAAATAAATATCAACAAAATAGACTCCTAAGAGTAGTAGAGCACTGCGAAGAAATAGAAGATATCTTATATTATATGGAAATAAAAGCAAAAGGTAATCTAATCACCTTAGAAGAAGGAAAAAAACTATATAACAACGAGAATTTAAATGATACCTCTCTAACACAATTAGCAGTAGAAATATGCGATGTTACCATCAATAATCTATTATGGTTTAAAGATATGATACCAGAAGTTTATCCATATATATTAGGGAAAAGATATGCTGATATCCTAACAGATGAATATGTAACAAACAAAGATATTCTTCCACAAATGATAAATCTTACAGAAACTCTAAAAGAAAAAACAACAAAAGAAGTATTAAATAAAACGATTTCTAAAACAAAATAATAAAAAATAAATTTAACAAAGACTATATAAAGTAGTAGACTATCTCATAAATAGAAAGAAGAAAATATTATAACTAAATTATCAACGAGAACCTGAAATATCTATAAGCGAAAGATTATCAATGTTAGAGGAAATGATTTTTGTTATGGAAAGTCAAGATTTAAGTAGAAAAGAATTACTAAACGCTACTATAAACTATCTAGAAAGTACATCTCCAGAAAAAATTAAATATTTCTATATTTGTACCATGAATCAACAAATGTATATAGAAAGTTCAAAAAAACACAAGCAAATAAAAAAGAGCTAACTAAATAGCTCTATATTCATCCTTTCCTTTGAAAGGATTTTTTTTGTCAATATGATCAGTAAATAAAATACCATTTAAATGATCTATTTCATGTTGAAAACAAATTGCTAATTCTTCACGACCACGAACATGTATCTTTCTACCTTCCATATCATATGCTTCTACAGTAACTCTAGCATATCTTGGAACAATTCCTTCCACAGGACGATTAACAGAAAGACAACCTTCACCCATTTCTACATAAATCTTTTCAACGGAGTTACTAATAATTTTAGGATTAATTAAAACATAGGTTTCAAATTCTCCCTCATCAATTTCATTAACAACAACAAAATATCTTTTTGCAACGCCTAATTGAATAGCAGACATTCCCATGCCAGGACGTAAATCATATTTCTCAGCTAACTCCTCAATTTGTGAATCATGTAAATAATCTATCATCGATTGAATTAATTGTTTATCTTTCTTTGTCAACGGAAATTCAACTTCTTTACTAACTAAACGTAAACGTTTATCTTTCTCATCTAAAATATCTTTCATTTTAAGCATAGTACCACCTCTTCACGCAAGTATATTTTATCAAAAAATCCAAAAATTGAAAAGTCTATCTTTCTTTTTTTATAATAATTTTTCCTTAATTCGATAAAGTTTAGTCGTATCTCTAATAAATTCAGCTGCCATACTAAAGCTTTCCTCCGTGGCAAATAGACTTTCTAATTCATCAAAAGAATCAGCATAAGTAGCAAATAAATCATCTTGAACTGTTTGATTAAATCGTTCTTCAATACTTTCAATATTTCCATAGATAAGAGGCTTATTCACATATTCACTAAAATGAGTATCCTCCCAAAGAGAATGAAACATTACTGCAGGTAGAGTATAACCAAGAGGCTCATCTAAAGAATCTAAGTCTAATTTCTTTAAGTATTGACCGATAGAAAAATCTAAGTTTTCAACAGTCTGTAAATCTCTTATTTTCTTCATAATATCACTCGTTTGAAAGACATTAATGCATTCATCTAATACTTCAAATTGATCTGTCTCATGAATAAATCCATCTTGAAAATAAGAGGTAAAATAGTGAAGTCCATCACGTAACCAATAACCATTTTCTCCAATTTTTCCATGAGAACGAAATCTAGTCTTCAATAAATGATTAAATTCATGTGTAAATGTATTCAGTAAGTCATTTTCACCTACATCAACAGTAGAACAAAAAAGTTCTGGAGGCTTTTGTTCAAAAATACAACTTCCATTTTGCTTATTATAATCATAAAAATAATTAGCGCTAGAAATCCCTGGATTAAAACCATCTTCACAAAATATATGACCATAATCAATATTTTTATTTTCTACCATTTCTCTTAAAGGACGATTTTCAATAAAAATTTCAATTTCTAAAAATAAGTTATGAAGAATTGGATAAATCCATTCCCCATAATAACATAGAAACCCAAGGAAAGAAGCCTGCATCATTGGAATATACTTATCTAAATAATTTTTATCATTATACTTTTCTAAAGTCATCTTCGAAATTAAGTTAAAATATTTATATATATCCATACACATCCCCCTATAACGATAGGTTAATATCTATATCAATTATACCATAGTTGTGTTTTATCTTTCAAAATTAATAGAAGAACTCATTTGAAATTCTAAGATAATCAAAATATAAAATACTAGCAAACAAAAAAGTGTATATATGAATACACTTTTTCTTAAACAGTCCAACGGCAACCAATAACAATAACTAATAAAATAAATAATACTAGGATAATCGCATAATTGGAATTGTTGTGATAACCATAGTAAGGATAGTATGGCATTTGATTATATTGACTACTACAGCAAGTAGACCCATTACCATAATAATACATAAGATAGCCTCCTTTACATAATCTACTATAAATTATGTAAATTGACAAAAAGTGTTAATAAAACATCCCTAAGAAAGATATCTTTTTTCAAATAAAGAAAAATGTGATATATTATAATATAGAATGGAGAGTGATGCTATGAAAAAAATTATCAAATACATTGATAAACCATTACTAATTACATCAGTATTGCTTTTCGTTATTGGATTAATCATGGTTTTTTCTGCATCTAATGTAACCGCATA
Source organism: Candidatus Faecimonas gallistercoris (assembly GCA_018712565.1). Classification (GTDB taxonomy): domain Bacteria; phylum Bacillota_I; class Bacilli_A; order RF39; family UBA660; genus Faecimonas; species Faecimonas gallistercoris. The sequence goes on along the minus strand of DVGU01000011.1, from coordinate 6,341 downwards.
TATGTCCCATGCAGTAAGTCCCTATAACTATTTTATTAAACAAGCACTTTTTTTATTTATAGGATTAATATTATCCCTCATTATGATTAAATTTACAACAAAAGCATATGGAATGTTTTCCTGGGGATTATTAATAATAATTATTATCAGTCTATTATCCTTACTAGCCATAGGACAGGCCAAAAATAGAGCAATCTCTTGGTATGACTTAGGTCCAATTAGTATACAACCTAGTGAATTTGCTAAAGTAATAACAATAGTTTGGTTAGCTAGGTATTATGAAAAAAACAAAAAAATGACAAGTTATGGTAAAAGTTTATTTCCATTATTTGTTTGTGGAATGATTACTTTGTTAATTTTTATCCAACCAGATTTAGGAACTGCTATTATATATGCAACGATTGTTGGCATCATCTTTTTAGCGGCACCAATCATAAAACCAATAAAAGCAAAAACAATCTTTGCCTTTATAGGATTAGTAGCTTTCGCTGGAGTCGTATTAGTAGGAAGTGGGAAATCAGTATTATTAGCTAGACAAGTAGAACGTTTTGATTTTTCAAATCCATGCGATAAATTACTGACAACAGGAAATCAAGTGTGTAATTGCTATATTGCGATTAATAATGGGGGATTAACAGGAGTAGGACTAGGAAATTCCACTCAGAAATATTTATATTTACCAGAGCCATATACAGATTTTATATTCGCAATCATTGTAGAAGAATTAGGTGTAATATTCGGCGTGGGAATTATTTTAATGTATATGTTTTTATTATATAGAATATTAAAAATAGGAAGAGATAGTCCAACCAATAGGGGAGCTTTATTATGCTATGGAGTAGCCATTTATATCTTTTTACATATTACAATCAATTTAATGGGAATATTTGGACTAATGCCTATGACAGGAGTACCTCTACCTTTTATGAGCTATGGAGGAAGTTTTACAATTTGTTTAATAGCGGCCTTAACGATTGTCCAAAGAGTAAGTGTAGAAAATGGACTATGTAAAAAAGAAAAACCAAAACAAGAAAAATAATTAAAATTAGATATCATAAGAATACATAATTTATTTCTCAAAATTATGTATTTTTTCATATATTATAAATTTGCTTCTAAAAGTAAAAAAAGCATGAAAAAGAATTAGTATAAAAAATGCATTATATAGTATTCTTATAAAAAGAGATAAGAGGTATCACTCTAGATTGTATCCAAATAGTTATCAAATAGAATTAATCCATAAATTATTAGAATATAATTTCCCTAATTCTTAACAGTAATTTCATCTTAGTTGCTTTTTATATAAACCTGTGTTAGAATAATGCTTGATTTTATGGGAGTATTGAAAGTAAAGAGGAGATAAGTAATATGACAGGAGTACAGAAGAAGAAAAAGCAAGTAAGAAACTTTATGAGAGATATAAAAGACTGGGTTGTAGAAAAACTTCTTTTTGTGTTAGATATATTAGAAGGTGAAAATTCAAATAATAAAAGCATTGGTCAAATAAAAGAGTCCATTAAAAAGTTAAAAAATGTTGTAATAGATTCTATGGAAAACTCATCAAAAGTATTTTTAATAGGTCATAATAATCCGGATTTTGATTCAATAGGATCCTGTATAGGATTACAAGTTCTAGCAACCGATTTAGAAAAAGATGCCTATATTATACTAGAAGATGAAATAAAAATAGAACCAGGAGTAAAAAAAATAAAAGATGAAAATAGAAAAAAATTTAATTTTATTGATAAAAAGACATATCAACAGTTAAAAGATGAAAACTCAATATTAATTATGTGTGATGTTGCAGACCAACAAAGAATTTCCATAGGAGACTCCTTAGAAGGACTAAAAGAAATAATTATTATAGATCATCATGAAGAAACCAATACAACTTTTCCTACAGATAAAAAATTTATTAGTACCAATGTTTCTAGCACTTGTGAAGTAATTACTCAAATTCTTAATTTAGAACGTATAAAATATCCAAAAGAAGTGGCTGATTATTTATATGCAGGAATCGTTCTAGATACCAAAAGATTTAAAGAAGAATGTACATCATTGACCCACGATACCGCCGAAAAATTACTAGATAGAGGTGCAAGTAAAATTCATGTTAATAATTTATTTCGTCAAGAAATTGAAGAATACAGACGAATAAATAGGTTAGTAATAGATGGAACGAATATAAAAAAATATATGGAAGACACGCTAATGCCAATGGATGTATCCTTTACACTAAATCGAGAAAAACCAAGAACAATATATCATTTAGAAGATTTTGCTAAAGCAGCAGACATCATGCAAAAAATGTCTCCTGAACTATCTTATGCCCTAGGATATATTGACGAGAATACAATTTACATATCTGCTCGTAGTAGTGCTGCAAATGATGATTCAAAAAGTGTCGATGTTGGAAAATCAATGAAAAAATTAGGTGGTGGAGGAAGTCACCAAAGAGCAGCGGCACAAATAAAAGTAAAAGATAATAAAATAGTGGATGCAAAAAAATTAAAGATAGACGAAAAGACTAAGGATTCACAAGAAGATGCCATCTTTACAGTCGAAAGAAAACTAATGGATTTAACAGAAGAAGCTATTCAGGAAATAGAATTACCGGTTTTATCATTAACACCGAATTCAGATGAGAATATTATAAATAATAACCAGATACCAGATTCCCACGGAATAGGAAAAACACTATCTAAACTAAAATCAAAAATAAAAATTCGAAGAAGTGCCTAACTCTTCGAATTTTTTGTGTGCCGGGCATGGCATATGGCTAGATGGTGAAAGTCCATTATGCACGTTGGTATCTACGAAGCATTAGGGAAGTGCAATGCATTTACAGTGATGTTGGGGCTAAAGGAAGCGTGAAACAAAATCGTGGTTCAACGAACAGAAACTTGATATAAAGGGATAAGGTTGCAAAACAAACTAAAGTCCAAAAGATACACGTAACTTTGTATAGTAAATCAAGTGAGTAAACGAGGAAAGTTATATGTCTTACCCCGGGAGGTCTCATGAACGAATAAGCACAAGCGGATTTATATACCAATTGTTAAGGTCGGTCGAAAAAGGTTTATCATGAGAAGTCAGCCGAGGTCATAGTACTAATAGAAATATTAGGAAGGACTGAACAATTTATAGTGTTTAAGTACACTAAGATTATGTTAGTCATAAATCAGAATAAATAAAAGGTAGAGTACGAAACGTATTTTCTGAAAAATCCTCAAAAGATAAATGATTAATGTTGAAATTAGAAAGGAAAGAACGAGTATGGAATTACTAGAAAAAGTCTTAGATGACAAGAATTTATTTGAGGCATACAAACAAGTATACAAAAACAAAGGAGCAAGTGGAGTTGATGGAGTTACCGTTGAAGAGCTTGGATATTATATACATTTACATAAAGAAGAAATCAAGGAACAAATAAGAACAAGAAAATATAAACCTAGTCCAGTGAGAAGAGTTTATATTCCAAAAGATAATGGAGATAAAAGAGGACTTGGAATACCAACGGTAGTAGATAGATTAATACAACAAGCAATAATGCAAGTAATATCTCCAATATATGAACAACAATTTAGTGATACAAGTTATGGTTTTAGACCAAAACGTTCATGTGAAATGGCTATAGTAAAATTACTTGAATATTTTAATGATGGATATACATGGATAGTAGATATAGATTTACAAAAGTTCTTTGATACAGTATGTCATGATAAATTAATATCAATAATTATGAAAACAATTCATGATGGAGAATTAGTGTCATTGATAAGAAAATATCTAGTAAGCGGAGTAATGGAAAATGGAGTGGTAAGTCCTACTAAAGTAGGTACACCACAAGGTGGGAACCTGTCACCCTTATTATCTAACATTATGTTAAATGAATTAGATAAGGAACTCGAGAAAAGAGGTTTGAGGTTCTTAATTAAAAAGTCAAGTGCAACAAATGAATAATCAAATAGAATTCACAGTTTCTTGTAATTTATAAATTTTATTAATAATAGATTTATCATTAAACTCTTCTAGAACAGCTTCTAGAGGAGTTTTATAATCTAAACTTTTTCTAGGATAATTATTCATCCAAGTGGCAATATTGTTAATATCTTCAAAACTATAATTTTCAATTAAAGTTCCTTTTGGTATAAAATAGCGAATCATACTGTTTTGTTTTTCATTTGTTCCTTTTTCACCAGAACAATATGGATGACAAAAATAAATTTTGGCTTTAGTGTCTTTAATGATATTTAAAAAGTCAGAAAATTCAGAACCATTATCAGTAGAAAAAGATTTAAAAACTTTATTATAATGTCGATTCATAAAAATTTTAATTTGATTAATTTTATTAACAACTTCTTCAGAAGTTTTAGCAGATATTTTAAAAATAATTTCAAATTTAGTTTTTCTTTCAGTCATGGTTAAAAGACATTCGTGCTTACCACGTTTTGTTCCAACAACAGTATCAATTTCAAAATGACCAAAAGTGGAGCGATTATTTATTTCTTCAGGTCTGTTTTCAATACTATAAGGTATTTTACTAGCAGGAAGTGAATTCTTATCTTTATGTTCATATTCAGGTTTATATTTCATTCTTCTTGTATCTTCTAGTTTAACATGAATAATACCATACCTAATCGCATTATAAACAGTTGGAGTAGAGATAGAGCAAAAACCATCATTCTTGAACATATTATGTGTTTTCATGTAACCAACAATTACATCAGGAGCCCATTTATCAATTTTAATTTTATCTTCAATATATTTAGCCATTTTAGAGTGTTTACGTAATTTGTATTCACCTTTAGATAAACCACGTTTGAATAGATAATTATTATGAGCATCAATAGCATTATAAGGTTTTTCAATTGTTCTACCAGATCTAATCAGAAAACGATAAGATTTTCTGTTTTTTAATTCTCTAGAAATAGTAGAGCGATGAACACCAAGGTAATTAGCAATATAACTATTATTAAATAATCTTTTCCCATTTTTATCTTTCTGTTCAATTAATGTTTGAATCGTAGCTCTATCTTGTTCAGTTAAATGATGATATTGATTTTCTTTCTTTTTTAGTGTATTATTTGTATCAGACATATGAATTTTCCTTTCTGTTTGTTGCGAATAGATATTATAGATTATTCATATGTCTTTTTCAATGCAAGTTTGTTGCACTTCAAATTTAAATTAACAAAGAGGTTTGAGGTTTACTAGATATGCTGACGATTGTATAATAGTAGTAAAAAGTGAAAAAGCAGCGAATAGAGTTATGGAAAGTATAACAAAATTCATTGAAAAGAAATTAGGATTAAAAGTCAACGTGGAAAAGAGTAAAATAGCAAGACCAAATCAAATAAAATATTTAGGATTTGGTTTCTACTATACAAAAACAGGTATAATTAAACCTAAACCACATTTAAAATCAATTCAAAAGTTTAGAAGAAAACTGAAACAGCTTACTAAAAGGAATTGGAGTGTTTCTCTAGAGTTAAGAATTATAAAATTAAATCAAGTTATAAGAGGTTGGATAAATTATTTTAAAATTGCAGATATAAAAAGGCATATGCGGAATATCACATCCCACTTAAATAGAAGAATACGATGTATTATATGGAAACAATGGAAGATACCTAAACATCGTATAATATGTTTAATAAAACTGGGAATTGATAAGAATATGGCAAAAGCTTGTGCATATGCAAGAAAGAGTTATTGGGCAACTAGTAGAGTATATCCAATACAACAAGCAATATCAAACGAAAGACTGAAAAGAAAAGGATTAGTATTTCCGCTAGACCATTACTTAAAAGTACATGCTGTAATATAAATTGAACCGCCGTATACCGAACAGTACATACGGTGGTGTGAGAGGGACAAATTTACAAACTATTGTAAATTTTCTCTACTCGATTCAATTTAATAAATAATAAAAACGTTAGAAAAATAAACCTCTAACGTATTTTGGTGATACATTCTAATTAACGAAAGAAGATGTATCATATGAAAGATTTTACTATAAAAACAAACTTTTTATGTCTTCCTCAATTATGACATATGAGTAATAACAAATATAATTACAAAAGTAGTTTATTTTTTACAAACAATTTGAAATATAAAATAAAAAAGGCTGTTATTAAAACTTCATTTCATTACAGTCCCTATTTTTATCATGTTCTATCTGAATTGTAACGCAAAAAAGCTTCAAATTGCCTATGGCAATCGCATAAAAAATAATATGTAAAAAATGGTACAATATATTTTTTAAGTAAGTAAAATCATGTATTCTTATAATATAAGGATGTGCGAGATATGAAAAGTTTATTTAATCATTTTGAAGT